>JSZA02000001.1 GCA_000785145.2 Candidatus Thiomargarita nelsonii | reverse complement strand
ACGCACCTTTGTCGCGTCAGGGTGCGTAGGACGCACCCTACATTACCCATAAAAACAACCTTGACGATGTACTAGTTTTAAGAGGTTTTTCGTTTAGCTGCGCTGACCAGAGGAGCGGGAAATCCGCGTAGCGAAATTCCCGAAACAACTTTTCTGGACAACTAGACTAGCCGTTGCAAGGGTTTATATTTAATGGGATGTTTGCTTAATTTCCAATTAGCAAGCACTTGCCAAGCCTTTAGACGCTCATTTAAGAGCCGCTGTATGGCGACGACTTCGTCTTGACTCCAATTGGCAATATTGGCAATAGATTGGGGAGAATTTAAAAAATTCACATAAGCCGTCTGTTCTTCCTGTTGTATTTGATCGAGCCAGTAAAGATGAGAATGGATATTAACCGTCAATTGAGCCGCTTGTTTAGTCGGCTTGACGAGTTTCAAGACTTTTTTACCCTTTGCCGTGACGACTAACACCGGCAAATGGTGAGTGCCCACTGCTGTGATTTTCAACCATTTGTACTCAATACAAGCCTCAATCTTCGCCGCGATAGCCGCAATGGTATTGTCTCCCAAAGCTGCCCGAAATTTTTTATCTAGCTTTTTATCATCCAAACTTTTTGCCTTAGAATTGCCTAACCACATTGCGTAGGTTTGAATCCCATACTTTGGAGAACTCGCGATCAATTTCAATATGGTTAGGATAAAAGCATCTACTAGCGAAGGTGCTGCTATGGCGGCTTCCACACGCCCTATCCAGCCACTAATCCAATCATTCAATTGGGATTGCGTTTGAATATCGCTATCGAGCATTTGATAAAAATTTAAATTGAAACGAGGGCGTTGGTAGTCTTCGAGAAATTTAAAATCTACCGTATTGAGAAAAGCAAGTTTATCCCAATGTTGTTCTGCTTGCTTTTGTAATGCTTTAATTTTTACCTCTAAATGCCCCGGAATTTCTGCTAATAAGGTTGCCAGACATTGTTCGGCCAATTTTCGACCCATTTGTGCCTTTAGCGTCTGCACATGGCGGCAAGCGGTACGAATCTGCTTTAAGGTGAAAACGATACCCTGATATTCTATTTTACCAATACCCACAGACACTTTAAGTATCAAGTTTTGTTCATGATCTAAAATTAAAATATGGTTATCTTGCTGAATAGCAGCCGCAGCGCGATCTGAGAAATTGTCTTGTTTATAAGCAATAGCAACAGAAAGCCTTTGTTCTGTCACATCAATATTTTTAAGATTATTAGACAATTGATGCAAGGTTTCTAAAGCGTTTTTTAAAACCTTGAGATCGGGTAAATCTTTTTGACACCGTATCAGAGCACGTAAAGTGTATGGTAACAGGTTCAGTTTTTGATCTTCTTGCGCTTTCTGCCTTTTTGCCTTTTTCTCCGCCCTTATTTTCGCTTTTTGGGTTAAATTTTTTTTCATGCTCAACAAAAGTTTTTTAACATTTTCAACTTTCAAAGAAATCCTATTTTTTTAAAAAATAGGATTTCTATAAATTGTTTTCTCGTTTTTCTCGTTTTTCTCGTTCCTTTGCCTCGCAAAAATGCCATTGGCGTAGGGGCGGGTGTAGGGGCAATCCTTTATGGTTGCCCGACACGATATGGCATTGACGCTCTGCGTTGCGGTTTACAGCCCTATATCAGCCCCCATAATAGTCTGATGATCTTCATGGTGTTTTGCCAACAAATTTAACCATCCCGCAGAATCACCATTAGTTGCCATCAACAATTGGAGAACTTCTATCGTCTCCGATACGGCTGGTATATGCTTTAAAGGTAATTTTCTAATTTTTTGCACCGCATCAACCACCCGCTGCAAATAAGTTTCATCGCCATCCGCTACATGAAGGCGTACAATCGCCTTTTCGGTTTCCTTATCGGGATAATCCAAATACAAATAAACACAACGGCGGCGTAAAGCCTCAGTTAATTCGCGGGTACGATTACCAGTCAATACCACAATAGGTTTGATACTCGCTTGCACAGTACCGTATTCTGGAATAGAAATCGTGTACTCGGAGAGCACTTCTAATAATAAAGCCTCTGCATCTTTTTCGGTTTTATCGACTTCATCAATCAACAAAACTTGTCTTTTGCCATTTTCTGGCACAATGGCTTGTAAAAGTGGACGCTTGATGAGAAAGTGTTCACCCCAAAAGACATCTTCTTTGTCGAGCGTTTCAATGGCATCACGAATACTTTGCTGCGCGATTTTTTCATGGATACGATCTTTGATCATAGAGATCATCAATAATTGTTTAGCATAATTATAATCATAAAGCAACTGATCCGCTTCGATGCCCTCGTAGCACTGCACCCGTAATAGCGTCTCATCAAAGAGTTTTGCTAAGGCATGTGCCACCGCCGTTTTGCCAACGCCGGGTGGTCCTTCAATTAATAAGGGTCGTTCTAAAACTAACATTGCTCTAACCGCCTGTGCGGTTTCTTCATTAGCAAAGTAGCCTGACTTTTGCAAACGTTGTTGTATTTGGTCAATAGTTTCCATGTTGCTCGCCTTTTTAACAAAAATAATTTTCTACCGCAAAACGATACTGAGCTAAGAGCAGATCCTTGAAGGGCTGTATATTTTGGTTTTCATAGAAAACCAGCAAAGCTTTTTTGTAGTCAATTTCATTGAGGTTGCGATAAGAAAGAGGGCAATAATTATTAGATAAAAGGATAGCATTGCCTAATAAGCGAGAAGTTCTTTTATTAGCATCCTCAAAAGGCTGAATATAAGACAAAACGCTAATCGCAAAAATAGCTTTAATCATCGGTGCTTGGATATTATTCAATTTTTCTACTAATGTTTGTAAGGCTTTTTGAAGAGCATACTGACTTTTTAATGGCTTATACTGAGTACCAACAATACCAACAGAATGCGTGCGAATACCGTATTGAACATCAAGACTATGCACCAGTGTACGATGCAAGTCTTCAATCTCGCGTACAGTAAATTGTTTAAAGTTTTGTCGATAATGAAAGATAAACTTAAAGGCTTCTTTATGATTTAATATCATTTGCGTTTCAATAAAACTATGTGTACCCGCCATTTCTTGCCTAGTGAGCAGAGCTTCCGTTTCTAATAAGGAATAGGCATTCCCTTCCATTTGTGCAGATTTCCAAGAGAAATCAATTATCAGCCTTTCAGACTCCTTTTTTAATATTCCCTCTGATAAAGGCTTAATGTTTTTTTGATATTCATCAGTTAAACATTTGATTTCTAAGGCTTCGGTGGCACTTAAAAAATTGGGTTCTGTCAATTTTTCAAAAATAATTTCATCAAATTTTGGAAAATCTGGATTTCGTTTATCCGCGTCTTTTTGAAAGAATTCATTTAAATTACAAATTTGCAGTAAGGGATGTTGTTTCATTAATCTCATTTTTCACGAGTTTTATTGATAAATAAAAACATAATAAAACAAAAATTGCAACATAGTTTCAATCCGTTCAACATTTTGCATTACTATTAAATACTATGATATAGTCTATCCCCTGTCGGGCTCCACTGGGTTGAGCCTGTCACTCTTGAAATACCAACAAAAATAGGAGATGTTTATTGTGAAAAAACTTTCTTGTAGGCACCTAGCGATTGCTTTGATTTTCCAAAGCAGCATCGTTTTCGCGGGCAGCCAAGTTTACACAAATGATGGCGATTTCGACATCGGGCTAATGGATGGTGTTGAATACTTAACCACGCCTAATCAGCTCCAGTTGAGCGTCGAAGGATCGACACTGCCGTTTATTTGGGTAGCCAATTCTGCTGAAAACACCGTCTCAAAAATAAATACTGAGACGGGTTGTGAATTAGGGCGTTATCGTACTGGTCCCGGTACTGATCTTGGAAAGCCCGCTGAAGGCGTGCCCTCTGCTGAAAATCCCTCCCGGACAACCGTCGATATCAATGGAGATGTGTGGGTTGGTAACCGCCAATCAAACACCGCCATTAAGATCGCTCTCACGCCTACCGATACCAATGGTGATGGCACAATTACCACGTCTCAAGATACTAATGGTAATTGTCTTATTGAACCCGAAGAAGTTTTGGCATGGGGCACTGATGAGGCGATTTTATTACGGTTTGAGGTTGATACGGGTCCCCGTGCTCTTGCTATCAATGCCGATAACAATGTCTGGATCGGAGGATCGAGCGGAAAAACGATGAGGTTGTACGATAGTACAACGGGTAGCCTGATAAAAGAGATCCCAATTGAAAGGAGTTGCTACGGAGCACTCATTGATAGCAATGGTACGCTTTGGATTTCTAACGATGGCGAAGATTCCCTAACCCGTGTTGATGATCCCACCGGTAACCATAGCATAACTTATATTGATGCAAGTGATGGGACTGTTTATGGCATAGGCATTGACCGAGAGGGTTTTATTTATACATCTGGCTGGGAGGAGAATCTATTCCGTAAATTAGATCCTGCAACCAATACCTGGCTCTACAGCGTCCCCATTTCAGGTGGTGCCTATGGACGTGGTGTTACTGTTGGTCTTGAAGGTGATATTTGGGTTGCTCAATCTGCGCTAAACAAGCTCACTCGTCATAATGCAGCAGATGGCAGCCTAATAGCAAGCATTCCTGTCGGAAAAGGCCCAACCGGCGTTGCAACGGCAAAAGATGGAAAAATTTGGGTGAGCAACCTGCTTTCAAACAATGTGATGCGCGTCGATCCGGCCACCAATGCTGTAGATTTCACTCAAGAGGGACACTCTGGTCCCTATAACTACAGTGATATGACTGGTATTATCAGTCGTAGTATCACCACCCACTCCGCTACTTGGACAGTCGTCTATCAAGAAGCGGCACTCGTTCAAGCGAAGGTCTCTTGGACAGCCGATACGCCGGGCGATTCAACAATTATTGTCATGGTAGAATCGTCCGTAGATGGAGTGACTTGGAGTGCTCCCCAGCAAGTTCAATCGGGTGTTGAATTCAATACGGTTGAAAAAGCGACTCAAATGCAAATAGTTGTTAAATTTACCGCCAGCACTCTGGAGTCACCGATCCTTTACGATCTGACCGTCGATACACCAGAGCCCAGTACTTTGCAATTTTCAACCACCGATTACAGTGTCAATGAAAATGGCGGTGAGGCAACGATTACTGTCACCCGTACTGGTGACAGTGCCATCTCCGTAGATTACGCCACCAGCGATGTCACTGCCACAGCCGGCAGCGACTACATCGCTACTTCAGGCACCCTAAACTGGGCAAAGGGTGATGCCGCTGAAAAAACCTTCACAATAGACATCATTGATGATAGTGAAGTGGAAAACAATGAAACCGTTATTGTCAGCTTGAGTCATGCTGAATTAGGTTCGCCAAGTACGGCGATGGTGACGATCATAGACAACGATCTGATCGTCGAGACACCAGAGCCCAGTACCTTGCAATTTTCAACCACCAATTACAGTGTCAATGAAAATGGCGGTGAGGCAACCATTACCGTTACCCGTACTGGTGAGAGTGCCATCTCTGTAGATTACGCCACCAGTGATGACACCGCCACCGCCGACAGCGACTACATCGCCACATCAGGCACCCTAAACTGGGCAGAGGGTGATGCACTGCTTTACGCTGAAAAAACCTTCACAATAGACATCATTGATGATAGTGAAGTGGAAAGCGATGAAACTGTCTTCGTCAGCTTGAGTAATGCTGAATTAGGATGGCCAAGTACGGCGATGGTGACGATCATAGACAACGATCTGATCGTCGAGACACCAGAGCCCAGTACCTTGCAATTTTCAACCACCAATTACAGTGTCAATGAAAATGGCGGTGAGGCAACCATTACCGTCACCCGTACTGGTGACAGTGCCATTTCCGTAGATTACGCCACCAGCGACGCGACTGCCACAGCCAGCAAAGACTATATCGCTACTTCAGGCACCCTAAACTGGGCAAAGGGTGATGCCGCTGAAAAAACCTTCACAATAGACATCATTGATGATAGTGAAGTGGAAAACAATGAAACTGTCATCATCAGCTTGAGTCATGCTGAATTAGGTTCGCCAAGTACGGCGATGGTGACGATCATAGACAACGATCTGATCGTCGAGACACCAGAGCCCAGTATCTTGCAATTTTCAAGTGCCAATTACAGTGTCAATGAAAATGGCGGTGAGGCAACCATTACCGTTACCCGTACTGGTGAGAGTGCCATCTCTGTAGATTACGCCACCAGTGATGACACCGCCACCGCCGACAGCGACTACATCGCCACATCAGGCACCCTAAACTGGGCAGAGGGCGATACCGCTGATAAAACTTTCACAATAGATATCACTGATAATAGCGAACTGGAAAGCGATGAAACTGTCTTCGTCAGCTTGAGTAATGCTGAATTAGGATGGCCAAATACTGCCGTGCTAACGATCACAGACAACGACACAATAAGCTGTGCAACAGTCAGCGAAATTCCATCTGAAGAATGTGAAGCACTTATCGCCATTTATAATAGTACCAATGGCAAACAATGGAAGAACAACACTGGATGGACAAAGACAAAAACACCTTGTAGTTGGTATGGAGTTACATGTAGCAATGGACATGTAACAAGACTCTACCTACAGCACAACCAACTCAGTGGTACCATCCCACCAGAAATCGAAGGATTGAGCCATTTGGCAGTTTTCAACATAAAGAACAACGAAATCTGTGGAAAAATTCCAGTTGAATTAATGGAACTGTCTCATCTGTGGTATCTAAACATAAACGACAACCACCTAAGTACCTCAAATGCCGCTCGAATTATTTGGCTTAACGGCATTAACCCAGGTTGGGACACCACCCAAACGCCCTGCTCTGTAGGCAGCACAGTACAATTCACAGTAGCCACCTACAAGGTGACAGAAAACGGAGGACAAGCAACCATTACCGTTACCCGTACTGGTGACAGTGCCATTTCTGTAGATTACGCCACCAGCGACGACACAGCCAGTGCCGCTCCCTGCCACAACGACTACACCGCCACAACTGGCACCTTAAATTGGGCAAACGGCGATTCTGCTGACAAAACCTTCACAATAAACATCAACGACGACAACCGGTTTGAAAACGATGAAACGCTCGTCATCAGCCTAAGCAATCCCACCGGCATCGAACTCGGTACACCAGACATAGTGGTGCTAACGATCATAGACAATGATAGCCCTTCAACAAGCTTTGACTGTACAACAATCACCGGCATTCCAAGTACAGAATGCTCTGCTCTCATCAGTCTATATAGTTACACCAAAGGCGCTCAATGGAGGAACAATACCGGCTGGAAAACAACAAATACTCCTTGTAACTGGTACGGAGTCACATGCGAGAATGGACACGTCACAAGACTCAACTTACAGTACAACCGACTCAACGGCACCCTCTCATGGATGCTCGAAAGTCTGAGCCAACTCAAAGTACTCGCGTTGAACAATAACCAGATCGGAGGTAATATCCCATCAGGGCTCTTGAATTTGGATAAGTTATTGCATATCAACCTAGCGAACAACCAGTTGAGGGGCTCAATTCCAACCGACATGGGTCAAATGAGTCAATTACAGAGTCTCCTAGTGGGAAATAACAATCTGCACGGAGAAATTCCCGTTTCTCTGGTACACCTAAACAACTTGTCAGGACTCAGTTTAGACATTAATCACCTAGAGGCTCATGATCCTGCGCTTATCCCCTGGCTCAACGACCACAATCCAAGTTGGGAAAAAACGCAAACTCCTCCATAAACCGATGATATTGGAGTCCAAAATTTATTTTGGGCTCTGAATTTTTAAGTGGCAATTTCCACTCTCCTGCACTAATCGTCATGAAAAAATCCTATTTTTTTAAAAAATAGGATTTTTAAGCCAGAATCAGGGCTGTGTTACCAATACTAACAATTTCTTCACCCGTTTCGAGATTCCATAAACGTATGGTTCTATCCAGTCGTGTGTTTTAATTGAACTTCGTGGCACAGCTTCAATTGGCGGTCAAATTTGCCAACAGGATAAAAAAATTATAATGTCAATTAGAGATACAAAAGAAAAAATACAGCAAATTGGCCATGTTATGGGAGAGATATTTCACTTTCTCGCTTTATTCGTTATTGGCTCAACGATAGTTTGGGCCGCGGTAGCTGAATATCTACTTATAATGCAAAAAGGCCATGCAGGCTTAAAAGATATTTTATTGTTGTTCATATACCTTGAGCTTGGTGCAATGGTTGCTATCTACTTTAAGACGCATAAATTGCCCGTGCAATTTCTTATCTATATTGCAATAACAGCACTTTCAAGGCATCTGGTCATCGATGTGCAGAAAGTTAATGACAACTTCCATCTCTATTTATTAGTAACTATAGCAGGGGCTATCCTTGTTCTTAGCGTTGCTATACTCATTTTAACATTCACTGATCGTAAATATGGTTGTCCAGAAGAAGATTGAGAGACAAATAGCCCAAAACAAACGACAGGGATGTTATAAAGAACGCGCCTATAATTAAGTACCGAACCATGAATTTTAATGTATTTTGGAGTCCAAAGCTTTAGCTTTGGAAACCCACGTCCAAAGCTAAAGCTTTGGACTCCAAAATCTCCGATTTTACCCAACTATTTTCTGAACAGCTTTAACCAATTCATCAGGATAACAGGGCTTAAAAAATACCTCGGAAACCTCTAAGCCCTGTATTTTGGATTTAATATTGCTTTTGGATAAAGCAGTCAATATCAACACCGGCATCTCCAGTTTAGCCTCAAGCCGTAGCCAACGTAAAAAATGTATCCCATCTAAGACAGGCATGACCAAATCGAGGATAATCATATCTGGCTTGCTCTTATTTAACTGTTCTTGACCTTCTTCTCCATTGCTTGCAAGGTATATTTTATAACCTGCCTTTTTAAGATAGATTTCTAAAATCTTTTGCCAATTTTCATCATCATCAATTATCAAGATTGTTTTTAACATTTTTTTTTTATACCGTTTATCAGATAAAAATGACCGCTTGTCTATTCCCTTATTTTATTGACTGAAATAGGAGTCCAAGATTTATCTTGGCTCGACTAAAATAAAGGAAATTAAACCATGTTAAAACCTATTTCTCTACTATTAAGCTTACCTCTACTCACCTGGAGTACAATTGCGTCTTCCCAAGATTTTGACCAAACGCCCAATTGGCCACTTTGCGGTCATATTTCAGAGGCACCGCCCACAGGCTGGGTCGATACGGACGGTTGTCCCAAGGAACGATGGGGTAGATCAGATTATACTGATCTACCCTTATCCTCTACATTTGGACCTCGTCAAAAGGCATCCAGTGGCTATCGCTATGACTACCATCGTGGGATCGATATTCCTACCCCGATAGGGACACCCATATTCGCCATTGCAGACGGCATCGTCAAAATTGCAGGTAACCATAGTGCCTACTCTGATCCCTTGATCCAGATTCGCCATTACCGTCCCGGTTATTCATCATGCAAAAACGTAGGGTGTTACTACAGCAATTATCTACACTTAAATAGTTGGATTGTCTCCGTCAAGCAAAGGGTGAATAAAGGTGAACTTATAGGCTACACAGGCGTGAGTAACAGCGGTTTCGCTCACCTCCATCTTGAAATTCGCAACTCACCCTCATTTGACTATTATAGTGTGTGGCAACGTGATGCTATCCATCCACTTCATGTTTTGCCCTACAGCGATACTTCAGTACCTAGCATTAGTTTCGATGCCGTAAACACCAGCATCCCCAATTCACCGGTCGTGCAGGTGACGGTTACCACGCCACGACTTGACGTGACAGGTATCGTGCTGCTCATATATGATGAGGCTTATCAATTGGTCAACCAGCCCGGCAATATAAGCGATGCATTGGGATATAAAGTCAACCCAACTTGGTTTGATATGGATATATGGAACTTCCAATACACTCACAAAAATAGTAGCCGCTTTCCGTGGGAGAGCTTTGGCGAGTGCCCATATCATGATGAGCATGGATCAAATTATGAGCCCAATGTGCATCTTGATGAACAAGCACCTGACGATTCGCACGTTGGATTGTTTAATGGTGTCAAAATTGCCCCAGCGCGTTACAATGCAAGAACGACCAACTATTCTCTGAGCCTGACATTCAATGAACTCAATGGTCCAGCCCAATGTATTGAGGCATACGTTTTCTTAGCCGCCGGTAAGACGGCAAGCGAACAATGGGGAGATTGCTCGGCACTGAAATGATTTTGGAGTCCAAAGCTTTAGCTTTGGATACGATTTTTCAATATTTTCTGAACACAATCAAGAATATTCTCTGGAAAAGCCGGTTTTAAAAGAATATCAGTGGCACCCAACTCCAGTATTTGTGCCTTGCTACTCGCTTTAGAGAGCCCACTCAATACCAACACGGGCAGCTCCAATTTGGCTTCTTGCCGCAACCAACGTAAAAAACCCATTCCATCTAAGACAGGCATCATCATATCAAGAATAATGATATCTGGCTTTAGGTTTGCCAATTTTTCTTGGCCATCTTTTCCGTTAATGGCCTTATAAACTTTATAACCGCCATTTTTTTCCAAGTATCTTCCTACAAGCATTTGCAAAAATTTATCATCGTCAATCATCAAGACTACTTGCTGACTCATTGTTATATAAACCCCTTTAAACGTAACTCAAAATACATGCCTTTACCCACATGACTTTCAGCCTTCAACGTACCTCCCCAAACCGTCACATATGGAATCGCATCACGAAGTGCCTTGAATTGATCGAAAGTTTTATCAGCAAATCTGTCAGAAGCGTTTTCGGAAATTTTAAAATCCCACTGCTCCTCATCAATCGACAATTCACCCCGGTTCACTTTTTCATCATCAAATAGATATTTTTGAAAACGCTCATTCGGAAGACCAAAACCCGTATTTTTGAGGGTATAAGTTATCCACTTATCCTCCTCTTGCAGTTCGATGCTAATTTCTGTATTTTCAACCGCATCCTCAATAAGCAGTTTGAGCATATCGCTGATTAACAAACTGAGTCCCTTGGGGGAGGCGTACACAAGACTCACTAAATCGGGTAGATGACTTTGCAATTTGACTTGTCGTTCTACTGCCGCTTCGGTTAAAATGCCCATCGCCTCCAAAACCACCTCTTTCGCATTGATAGGATAAATTTCGACAATTGCTTTTTTTGTGGCATCTAGCTGAATATTCAGTTGCTTTTCTACCTCCTCCAAAATTTCCATATCGCTATCGACTTTTGTTTGTAGAATTTCAGCTATCATCAACCTTTCGTCAATGCCGATCTCATCACCACTCAATAATTGGCTCGCCGTCATAATTGACTGCATATCATTGCGAAATTGGAAAATCAATCGCTCCGCGATTTGCTCCTTGAGCGTGCTCAGTAATTTCATTTGAGTAATATCAAATAATTGGCATAATATACCTTGTTTGATATCGAACTCAGTGCCCCCAACCATCTCTTGAGAAGAAAAATTCTGTAGATGCAGGACAAAAAATCGCTCAACCCCCGAAGCCGTTAATGTCACATGTCGCACTATCGTCCCTTGTTTGAACAACAATTCACGGAAATAGTCTTGTGCTTGTTCGGTGTCAAGTAGGTAGCTCATAAAATCCAAGGCGTTCTTTTGGTGTTCTATTAGCCCAAAAATCTGTGACAAGTGATTCATATTTTTGTTGACTATAATCGCCGTACCAAATATATCATAGAGAATGGTTGCTGTTTCCAAATCATTGATGAGATTCTCTAAAATAGACAACTGGTGTTCTAATGCGATGAGCGGTTTATCTAATGTCTTATACAACGCCTTATTTTTAATATGATCAACAACCGTTTCAGCCGCTTTGCGTAACTCCCCATATTGTCTATGGTAAAGTGACTGGCTGATCGGCTTAGCAAAATCGTTGACGCCCTCATTAAATTGATAGTAATCAAATGGTTTTGCGGTTTCCATAGTCATTACTAAAAATCCCAGCACATCACCACCAAAAATCAAGGGCATCAAATATTGATTTTCATCCACATCAACCGGTTTAAGTAAGGGCTTATCTAATTGATAAAGATATTTTTTTCTGATTGCCGTTGTATAAGGTTCTTTTTTGTAATTAGCTTGCTGTAGTTCTGCGATAGTACAAGCCAAAGCTTTGACTTCCTCAGCCTTGTTGACACCAGGCTTCCATTCCAGAATAATCAGTCGGTTTAAATTCAGAATTTGGTTGAGCATGACAACGAGCTGTGCCCAATATTCGGTGGTGGTAAAATGTTCCGCTTTTATTTTATCCTCAAGTTTAAAGGAATTATCCACCAATATTTCCTGCAATTGCCTATTGCTGGTGACAAATTTGTTATGAATAAGAATCCAATCTATAAACAATTGGGCAATGCTCATTTCCAAAAAGGGGAATAATATATTGGCATATCGATACAATAACCAAGCCAATATAATATAAATACCTACAAAAATCACACTGAATTTCCACTTTTGTTCAATTTTCAATAAACCGTAGAGGAATAAACTGATTGCGATTGGGATTAATAACCACAAAAATATCTGCCTAGTATCAAAGGTGGTAAAAATTTTCTCAGTCAACAGCGTATTCAAAGCCAGCATCTGGTATTGTGGCATTGAAATCGTCACATCATGAGTGATTGCCAATGGCGTATGCAAGCCTGCGTTGGAGGGTGCCAAGCCAATTAAAACGCTGCGTTGCTCAATTAATTCACTGACTAAGCCACCACTGAGTACACTCTCTAGGGTGAGTTTAGGGAACTCATCAACCGCTTTACCAAAATGAACGCGGTACTCAGTTTCAGAAAAATGGAGGGGTTTCCCTAGAAAGTGTTGTGCCGCAAGCCTTTCTAGGGCAGGATAAATCTGTCCATTTATTTGAAAGGCATTGTATTGTTTAGTATAAAGTCCATAATTTTGTGGCGGAATATCGACTAATCCAATCTCAATTTCACATTCAGTGGCAAGCTTGTCATCATGCTGACGTGCAAATATAACGTTGCCATATTGTTTGGCTTGACAATAAAAGGCACCGCCCTGCGGGAGAAAGGTAAAAACCACTTGCTTGGCATTTTTTTCTTTTAGAAGGGTTAATAATTTCAACCAAGTTTGTTCTCCCTGTTCCTGAGATTGTGCCTCAATAAATAATACTTTGGCGTGACTTTGGGGCGTGTAACGTTCAAAAATATCATAGCTCCATTCATTGAGCACAGAAAAGGCACCAATGAAATTCAAAAAAGTTACAGTGACTGCGATTAGCAATAGATAAAAAAAAGTTTTTAAAAAGTTCATGTTATTGTTTTATTAATTCGACGCGGATT
Organism: Candidatus Thiomargarita nelsonii; assembly: GCA_000785145.2. Taxonomy (GTDB): domain Bacteria; phylum Pseudomonadota; class Gammaproteobacteria; order Beggiatoales; family Beggiatoaceae; genus Thiomargarita; species Thiomargarita nelsonii_B. Next base: position 177,055 of record JSZA02000001.1, on the reverse strand, counting down.
GTCAAAAATTATATCATACGCATTTTGATTTATGAACAAACTTAACCACAACATTCTCGGCGAGGATTTTGGTTTTGTTTAGGCGTGTTGGCATTTAACCGTGATAGTACAACGAATGGTGTCCAAGGAGAATAAAGGCTCGCATGAAAGTTAACGACAGTTAAAAAACCTAAAAATCCTATTTCTTGAAGAAATAGGATTTTTGGCTTGCTATTTAAATAAGGAGCCTAAGATTGATTTTGGGCGAGGTACACCTTGCAAAGCCTTTCTTAGTGTATCTATGGGAAGAAAAAGTTTTAAAAGCAGCACGGAAAACTCGATAAAACCATATCGTTGATAATAACGCTTGGCGGTTTCATCCTTGGCATCAACGAGAAAACCAATAATACCAACATTTTGCGAAATGCTTATGACACGCTGTATGGCATCTGTCATCATCAGTTTGCCTAAACCTTGCCGCTGCCAATCTTTTGAAACCGCAAGACGGGCGAGTTTAGCAGCAGGTGCAATACGAGGATACTTTTTAGCGAATGGAACAGGCAATTCATCAGTTTGAATCTCACAAACAATCAGCGTTAAAAATCCAAGAATGTTAGACGGTTTCGCATCGTTTATTAAGACAAACGTGCGAGCTATACCTTTGTCCGTATGTTGGCGTGCCGTTTGTTGTAAGTATCTGTTGAGCGATTCGTTCCCACAATCAAATTGTTTGCGGTTGTGTGTTTTGCTAAGTGTTTCTATTCTGAGCATATAGCGAAGAATCCTTGTAAGCGGCAACGGCTTCTAATAAATTTTCGTTGGGTGGTGGTGGGTTATCGAGCGCATTAAAAAAAACTTTTGCATCTTCTTGACTTAGGCGTATTATTTTCTCTTGATCTACAATCGCCTGTGCTTTTTCGAGCGAAGCTTGTACCATAAATTGGTTGAGTGTCGTACCCACAATATCAGCAGCCTGTTGTAACACTTCGCGTATTTGGTTTGAAAGTGGTGTAGAAATAGGTTCACTTGTTGCAATCGGTGGCATTGTTTTTCTCCAAGTTAGATAAGGATCAACAAAGAGACAATCGGTGCGTTTTTGTCTCAATTGTTTTAATAAGCACGGGCTAGAGATAATCAACCCCGGATTAGCAGAGATAAGTCAAAACACCACCTTGATGGCGAGCGAGTCCAAAGCTTTAGCTTCATCCCCACCAATTCGCCAATTTCGCACTAAGCCACCCACCCTTCTGACGCTTGTTCAGTTTTTGCAACTCTAAAGCGGCTTTTTGATAACTAATGCGCTCGCTTGCCAAATCTTTATAAATTTGATCAGCTATTTTACGGCGTTTTACCGCATCACCCGCATCTAAAAAATCTTCAAGCCATTCAAACCCTTTTTGCCAAAAACCACCCGTTTGACTATCCTGGCTCGCCTGTGAATTGATTTCATTCATTGTCCGTTCTAGCTTATCGAGTATCAAAACGAAATGCGCCTGAAAATAGGCGCGTTTACCTATATCCGTTTCTTTGACTTGGGCTATCGTTTGACGCACATATTCTTCACTCAGTGGACCATATTCTTGAAAAGCCACTAAAGTATTTAACCCCTCTTCCGCAATACTTAATTTCTGATTTTTTAATTGCGTCAGAGCCTTATAACAAGTTTCCCATGCCTGCCAACGATAAACAAAATCAAGTCCTGTTCCTTTAATGTTTTGCATTCCCATAATACGATTATGAAAACCAGGCGGCGTCTCTCTAGCAATACGCTTGATAATTTGATTACCGGGCATATAGGGATCATAAATCACAACCAATTTTTGTTCAAACCATTGCCATAATAATTGGCGAAATTCTTCATCTAATTGTTTGTGCTGATCTTGGGTAACATTTTCTAATTTAGCTGCAAAGGCTTTATAAGCCTTATAATTTTCCACATCTTGTTTAAGACGCTCAAAAATCGCTTTGTCAGCAGCCGGCAAGCGCTCAGACAATTTGTCAGGCTGCTGCCATAAGCTCAATAATTCCTCATCAGAGTCACCTAGCATTATACGCAAACGTGCCTGCATAAGTTCTTCAGTAATAGGTATGCGAAGATCACGCGCTGCCTTATCAAGCTGAGCTTGAGCTTGGCTACTATCACCAGCCCATAAAGTTTTTTTGCCCTCTTCCCAAGCTTCACGGATATAACCAACCATACCCGTTAAATTGGTGCCAACCAAAACATGCTGGTCCGCACTCAGATCTTCTGCCAAAAGGCTAGCAAAAACGCGAGAACGAGCAATACGATCAGCGCGATTGTTGATCAGCGTACTGATCCAAACATCGGGCGCATTTTCAGGGGTTTGATCACGCAAACCCATCCGTGTCCAATTATTCAAGCAACCAAAACGCTCATTGGCAGACATTCCCATGAGAAATTCCAATCGACGGCTCTCTATAAGTGCAGCCGGATAACTTTTTAAAACGCCTATATCCAGCACAACACGATCCGCCATTTCTTTGAGCCCGAAATCTGCAGGGATGCCTAACTCATCTCCCACTGCCAACACTAAGGCAATATTATAAGGATGCTCCTCATAAGGAAAACGTGCTAACACATCAGGTGTCAACAATCCGGCTTGCAACCAATTGATAAGGCGTAAGCGAGTCTTCAAATCATTGGCTGCCGTTTGCAATATTGGCCACATTTGTTCCTCAGTCGTCAGCAAAGTGCCATGACGTGGAATAAAATTGGTCATGACTTGGGGAATATTAATGCCAGCCGGACCTTGCAAATCTTCATGATCAGGATAAGTATTGGTTATCGTAGAAATATCATCGCGTGTCCACTGCCTTTGCAGGATTTCTACATAAGCCGGCGTGAGCCCCATACATTCCCACAAAAAAATATCCATATCCATCTTATCTGCCAAGCGTAACACATTATAATGTTCCCAAATAGTCGCCTTATCATAAGGGCGGAATAAAAACATTTCGCGGGTGGCATCGAAAGGGGTGGCATACAAAAACATCGCCTCGCAGCCCGTCGTTTTGGAAAAAATACTATAGCCCAAGGCATTGAGCATAGCCGCCTTAATGCGCTCCGTGCCCGATTTACCCCGTGTGCCCCAGCCGCCAATTATTAAAGGAATATTAGCGCGAGTGCGATTAAGCAAATGGTTGGCATAAAGATGTGTTGTCACAAAAAAAGCCAAGACGCCAGCACTAAAGAGTCCTAAATCTTGAAATGTATTTTGATAGACTGAAAAAAAGTATTCAGAAATACGTTGCCAAGCCTCTTGAAAATCACCAAAACTAAAGGGGATCACCACAGGGAAAAAGCGTTGCACTGCTTGATCAGAGCGGAAATCGGGTAGCGTTGGATAAGTATGACTTTGAAATTTGACTGTAAAGCCCAACTTTTGCAATGCTTTAATATAAGTATCTGCGGGCGTTTGGCCTTTTTCTTGCCAATTGCGTAATTGGGCATAGTGACTAAAATGCCAAGTCAATTTCCAAACCGAGAATCGCCGTCGCCACCAAGATTTTGGAGCAGAAACGGTGGTAATCCCTTCACTGCTATAAATCTGTACCTGGGGTAAACCATCAATCAATTCATCAACCAAAGGCAAATAGGGACGCCAACCCGCTTCACTTTCCATCAATAAAGGCTCACCCGGGACTTTCGTTTCAGCGACTTCACAAAGTATGCCTGAAGGAATGCGTATTTGACCGGAAAAATGTCGCCCCGTGGTATGTGGAAATGCTTGACGTTTATCGGGAGAGGGATGACGAAATTCGTGTATCAATCGCCACCAGCGAAAACCAAAGCGATGCCCACGAATAATTTTTTTAGATTGCACATCATAACCAAAATCTGCTTGACTGATCACTGCTAACACTCTAGCCAAGGTACTTTCATCATAAGACGCTTTTTTAGCTTTTTTAGCTAAACGTCGAACTTGCGCTGGTTTAACCGTCTGGAGATCATCTTGTAATTGTCTCCGTAATGCACGGGTTTCCGGTGCCATTTCACACCACAAGCGCTCGGCTGCCTGCGCCGCCCAACGCCGTACTGCTGCTGGTTTATCAGCGGCACAATGAATTTCCTCTATTTTTTTCAGCAACGCCTGTTGCCACACAATGGCAGAATCCTCTGACAATAAAGCCGGGGCATCTGTGGCAAGCTTGAGCGCAACCCGCAATACAAATTTATCATTTTCATTGCTTAAACTGTCAATGAGCAACTGCAACAAAAATGCATTGAGTTCACTTCTAGCCAACAAAGACAGAATTTCCAACAAGGCACCTGCCCTAACGGCGGCAACTTCATCCTCGCACACCAATTGGCGCAAATAAGTCTGCACCATCTCAACGGGTGCCGCTACCAATGTTTTAGCCAGGGCTTGACGCACAAAAGGGCTGGGATCTTTGACAATCACTGAAATAAGATCGGGCAAGCGTTGTAAATTTCTACCCCATAAATGGACCAATTGTTGACGCACAAACAAATCATCACCCTCGCCGGGCTCAGTAAAACGTTTTTTTAAAACCACTGGCAAGGACTGAATTGAGAAACTTTCCAATAAATTCAATGCTTCACACTGAATCCAAACATTCTCATGGTAATCCACGCAAGCACGATAAATATATTGCACTGTGCTGATGCTGACACTATCTTCTTGAATTTTATCAGGTAGTTTTTTTAAACAGGTGGAGAGACAACGAAGAGCCTCAATGCGTACCCGAATATCGCCAGGATATTGAAGTAAAGGTTTAATGGCGTTTTCCAAATTATAATGTTGCCAGCTCTCTTCACTCAAAACGATACTCGCCAAAACACCTAGCCTTTTTAAGAAAAAAGCCAATCGGCGCTCACTCAATTTCAAAAGACGTTGATAACGCCCCACCACTGCATCTTGTCCAAAGTAACGCGAAAAAGCTTTTTGATCTCCCTGAATTTGCCACCTACTGGCACCCAGTATTCGCGCATAATCAAGAATCTGCTGCCTTTGTTTTTTGATATTAACCGTATTACTATAACGCCTGTTAAAGTGACTGTAGTGCTCACGCTGACTATCAATATAAGTTAACTCTTTGTCAAGGCGATAACAAAAAAATTCGACAAGGCTATGGGCAAGTGCTTGCCGAGAGGTAGCAGGTTTAGTATTTTTCAACCACGCCTGATATTCACGGAGCAAAGGTTTAATTAATTTGGCTTCCGCCTTGAGCCAACGGGGATGAATGCCCTCTTCAATCAACGCACGTATGGCTTGTGAGTTTCGTTTGAATATAGTCATTTGAATATTATAGTTTATAACTAAAACTACAAGGATTACATTATCGAAGGGATAAGTCAAAACATAACCACTTAATAACTAGAATGATTATAATTTATTCTGGTTTTCTCGTTTTCTCGTTCCCACGCTCTGCGCACTCTCTTATACATAAGTTTTTAAATAATTGAAATAAAAGGATATTGTGTAGGGTGGGTAGGGGCAATCCCTTGTGGTTGCCCGCGCAACATCGTTATGGGACGCCCAACCCACCATTGTTATAAATTTCAACTATTTGGTGGGTGCAGCGAAGCTCTACCCACCCTACAAAAAAACTTGTGTATAAGTGAGTGCGCGAGGCAAAGGAAACGCAGTAACGGAACGAAGTGGAGTGAGTGCCTGCCAGGACGCTCTGCGTCCTGCACCAAAAATATGGCACAGAGGCAGGGATTCCCAAGCTTCCGCTTGGGAACGAGAAAAACTAAATTTTGTTTGTTATAATGTCACCTAACAATTGATAAAACAGGAGAATTATTATGATAAATCCAAAAGGTGCTGGTGCTAAACCTACCGTTTGGAAACATGGAGGCAGGGGAAAGATAGCATCAATTTATGTTCCTAAAGCGTCTAAACAATTAATCCATAAAATCGGTATCGTAATTGATCACAATGTTACTGACAATCCGTCTTATGATAAGAATCAAGTCTTAGCAAAAATAGAACAATTACTTCCATAATCAAATAGTTATTAGAATAAATTCTTTTTTATAAAAAAGTGTTGATTCACATTTTTGTATTGTGTATAATCTGCAAACTTTAATTGTTTCGTAACAATTTTAAATCGGCATTCCTTGATTACCGCCAAGTCTCCAAGGAATGCCATAGCAACAACCACTAAATTAAGGAATAATTGCCATGAGCAATAATACCCAAGTTGCGCCTAAAACGCAACAATCAGGCCAAGTTGTTGCCATCAGCGGTAATGACATAACCCGCATCGTCTATAAAGAACAGCCAGTGCTGACTTTCAGAATGATTGATGAACTTCATCAACGGCCAGAACGCACAGCTCAAAGCCGATTTTCCGAGAATAAATCTCGTTTCATTGAGAACGAAGACTATTATGTTGTTGAATATTCTAAAAAACACGTTTTACGTGTTTTTGGAATTGACGTACCCCCGCGTGGCCTGATCGTCCTAACGCAAACGGGCTACGCCATGCTCGCCAAAATCTTCACAGATGACCTAGCCTGGCAAATCCAACGCGAGCTAGTCAACAAATATTTTGCGCCCCCACTCCAATCACAAATGCTAGAATACGCCCGCATCAACAAAGAATTGATGGCCCTATTCGGCATAGACGGCAACATGCAAACCCTCGCCCTCAACAACGCCATGCAAAAAGAGTTTGGTGTCAACTTGCTAGAAACTTGGGATCTTAACGGGCTTAAATCGGAGCAGCAACAACAAACCCTCACCGTCTCCGACATCGCCAAACAACTAGGCATCGGCACCCGCAAAATCAACCCAGTACTGATTGAAGCCGGACTACAAACCTCGCACCGAGATCACAAAGACCGTTTGTATTATGAGTTGACAGACAAAGGTTTGGAGTACGCGATTTATCTGGACACTGGCAAAAAGCACAGTGATGGTACACCGATTAGACAGATAAAATGGTACGATAGCGTGGTTGAGGTACTGAAGCGGTATTTACAACTCCCAAGAGGCTGTTTCTAAGTTCGGAGATTTTGGAGTCCAAAGCTTTAGCTTTGGACTTGCTTGAGGGGTTAAATTATTGAGGCTGATGATTTGTTATCGTTCCGCCACAGGCTTTGTAACAACTTCTATAGTCGGCTTCGCATTGGCTATAATTGACAACACAAAAAGGCTCATAATAATAAGGTCTATAACACTCCCTTATGCGTTGTTTATCGTAGTGGCATATACTGTTATAGTAGTGCGCTGTTTTTGCTCGAAACTGACAAGTTTCGTAGCTCATGTTCTCCATCTGTTTGCACTGCAATCTCGTGCCGCCACATTGAGAAACACACACTTTGCCTTCGGGTGTCTGAGGTGGTGTAAAGGAATAGTTAGTGCGAGAGATAGGACCACAGCCCACGTTAAAATAACATCCCAGCACTAGCACTAACCAAGAAATCTTCAGGTTCTGGCTCATAAGAATTTCCCGTATTCGACTTAAGTGAAATACAGTAGGGACCAGCACCCGCAAAATCAATGGACGTCCAAGATAAATCTTGGACTCCCTTACTGAATTGGCACATCACCACACGATACCGGCCAAGCCATCGCTTCAATATCGTTGATAGCCATATTACGGCCCTTGTCATCCTTGACAGTACCCTCAAAACTATCCTGTTTAACATAACTACCATCAGTGATATCGACAGCGTAAATGATCATTTCTCCTGATGAATGCACACCAACCATTAACTTACCATCAGGACGGAATTCTAGCCCTTCGGCATTCTCTGGAAAAGTATGTTTTTCAATAATTTCCCCGCCTTCCATCCAGACATACAACTTATTCCCTTCTACCATCCACAATTCTAAACCATCCAGCGACCAAGCGACACCACCCGCTTTTTGCCCCCCTGCATGTTCCAGTGTAGCCACGGCAGTATTGGGATCAATCTTGATGATACCCCGGTTGTCACCATCGCGGGCAACACCCCATAGTGTCCCGTCGTTCCGAAAAGAGAGAGAAACCACCGCTTTAAATGGATTGCCAGCAGTATCTTCTATTTCACCAATTACCTGAATATCGCCCGTGAGGGAGTTCACTTCATACAGAACGCTGCGATTACTGTGACCTGCGACAGCCAGTAAGCGACCGTCAGGACTAATGTCCATACCTTCAATGTCAGCATCTTTGTACATGGGACCCAAACGATCCACTTTTCCAGTCAACGGTGTCATGGCGAGGAAATAAGTGTCCGCACCGCCTTCGTCGTGAATCGAATAAATCTTACATGGCGGTTCAGGTGCCACCCCGGAGCAGGCCAATTGTTGTGGTCCATCGCCTTCAATCTCTACATGCAACACAGCGGCGGCTTGTCTCTCGCCATTGTATGACTCGGCCACCCGCTTGCCAGTACCACTGATGACGAACACCATACTGTTTTGAACTGTCCAACCACCACGATTCACGATCTCCTGCACGATGGGCGACAGATCAGGAGATTGGTGCTTCTGATTTTTCGTGTTCCATGCCGGCAGGTTATTCCATTCAACGACGGCATTCGTCTGTGCTCTACTTGTGAGGTTGTTATTTTGTGCAACAAAAGCGGCAGCATTGTCAGCCGCCTCCCCGTGGAACGTTAGCGAGCTTGCACCACTGGACGTCTCATCAGTCTCGAACTCAATATAGGCGGCAGTGATGGTGGCGCCCTGCGGAATATTCACATTCTGAAAGCGCAGCCCAATGTTTTGCTCCTTATTGCCATCCTTCACCAGTTCCAGGTCGGAGCTGGTCATGTCCATGCTTCCATCGCTCAGATTCTCCTCCACATCGTCATTGCCGTCGATGATCTGTACGTTGATGCCTGCTCCTCCTGCCGCCATAACATTTATTGTCAGATTAACCTCTTTAGCGTTTGCTGGATCACCTGTATGAGCACTGAACCGCAATTCATTATCACCTGTCCCCACAAACACCTTGGCTTCAAAATCCCCAAGCACATTGGGCATCACACTTTCTGTCGCACCAAAATTGCTGGTATCAACCTGAGTGACACCCATTATGGGAAGATGTGTCACCATATAGGTCAACTGATCCAGATTATTTTTATTAAGCCTGGGCACTTGACCAGCCGCACCTGTGATGTCATGTACTGCTGGCATCGTGGTCAATTTCCGATCAATTTTATTTTCTGGCTCAATGATAACGGGATAAATCGCCACGCCTGCTTTCTTAGCCAACTCTGCCGCCGCTAATGTGACCAAACGATCATCTCGTTGCTGAGTCCCACCATCTTTGTCAGTCCCCTTACTACACTCTTGGGGTATGCCATTCGCGTCCAAAATACTAGAACCATCATCAGGTTTACACAGAGTCGGTATGCCATCCGTGATCAGAATGATGGCGGCTTGTGCCTCTGGCCTTTTATTTTCCAAAGCTCTTAGAGCATACTCAATTGCTAAAGCCGGATAGGTCGCCCCTTCAGAATGCGCCAGACCATCCAAAGCGGTATCCAGTCCATTCCAATCACTGCCTAAGACGGCCTGCTTTGAAACGTCACGCGCAAAACTCACCAAACTGAGTCTGTGGGTATTACCTGCCGTTTTCAGTATATCTATCAAAATCTTGCCAGCTTGACGTTCAATGTCTAACACCGTATCGGTACCATCGACTATCTTCCCGGTACTGCCTGAGCGGTCGATGATTAAAACCAAATCCAACGGCTGCTCTTCCTCCATCGTGGTGTTACCCTTAACATTCAGCACAGGTGCCAAACAGCCGTCTGGACGAGACCACGCCGAACCATCAGCAGGTGCCATTATATCCAAAACATTTGGTGGAGGGTTTGCTGTCAACTCAAGAGACGGAGCGGCAAGGGCAATATTGCTGCTGACACTTAATGTCGTCAACAAGCCGAGATTCAAAATATTTTTCTTTAACATAAAAATTATCCTTATTTCAGTGTTCAGTTATCAGTTTTTAGGGAGTACATGAGCGAATTTCACCACTATAGCGAGTATCCACGTTAAGTGACATCGCTGCAAAACCCGGCGCATTGACTGTCATTATCAAACAACTATCGTTACCAATACCGGTGACTTGGAAAAGACCATCCTCTGTGGTGGGGCTATCGGCCTCTACACCATCAACTGTCACCACCGCTCCTGCAATCGGGTTACTGTTGCTAGTAATGCTACCAGCAAAGCGCCTTTCACCTTCAGCGATAAAACGAAGTATAAAAGTGGCCCCATTCCACTCCAGTTCAAGATCGTAAGATTCTACACTGTTTGCCACTTGTACATTTGACAAATTTAAAGATAAAGAATTTGTTGTAAATTCAATGGATGCCGGAGAGGGATTATCCCATGTACACTCTGCAAGATTCTCGATTCCACTGACATCGGCAAACCAATTGTCCTGTTTATCTTGTCTCACTTGAAGTGTGGCACCCACAAAGTTTTTGTTTCCGATATTCACTAAGGGAACTGTGAAGGTGCTGTCTTGAAGGTTATAAACAGGATTGGCTACAATAGCATCGCTACAACTGGTGCTATGCGCTAATCCACTGTATAGGCTCATTCCTAAACACGGGATGGCTACTTTTAAAATTTTTTTTATGTTCATAATTTTATCCTCTTGCTTAAAAATGTCTTAATTTCGTGCGGAAAGAATATCACTTATAAAGTCACTCAGTTATAGGAATGCTGACGAATGGTTATTTACATTTGATAAACGGTCATGCTTTCCTAAAAAGAAATATAAACTATAAATTTTATTAAACTCGATGTTCAAGTTTTTTTGACTTGATATTATTGTTGGAGTCCAAAGCTTTAGCTTTGGACTAGCCCACCGCCAGTCCAAAGCTAAAGCTTTGGACGGAAAGTGCCTTTGATGTCAAGATCAAAAAAACTTGAACATCGAGTTAAATAAATACTGTTAAAACGATGTATTGAGCCATAGCTCTTTAATTCGTGCTGAAAGAATATCAGTGTTCAAGTCACTCAGTTATAGGAATGCTGACGAATGGTCATTTACATATGATAAATGGTCATACCCCTCGTTCTTACAGTCTGCGCTTATCTGTAGATTTAGCGACACTCAGCACATATAATATTCATTAAAAAAACTATTGACATTGACATAGGTTTTGAAAAAAAATATGAAAAACATAATATTACATGAAACTCTACTGAGTTTTCCCTATAAGATTGCCCTGCTTTTGACTATTCCCATTTTGTTATGGCAGACGGCACCCCATATAGACGCTTGGCTTCTCAGCCAAGTTAATCCAGAAATTGAGGGCGCTCAAAACAAACTAGCGAAGACACGCAAGACGACTGTCTATGTATTGGATCAACAAAAATGGACAGAATTTGCACTCTTACCTAAGTACAAACTCATCAGAGTGCTAAGTAATGCCACTGTGCCCCAAGCCTTAAGTCTTAATAATGAATTGAAATGGCGGTATGTATTACAATATCAAATCCTTGATAAACAAGGTAAACTATTGGATGAAGGCAACTATCATCACCGCACTAAGGTGACAGTTTATCAAGATGACAATAAATTGATGCGAGCCGTGTTTTATCTGAGTGCTGAGCAGCCTACGAATGGTCACTATATGTTTATCCATCTCAAAAATGCCGCTATTTTGCGAATTCGCCTTCAGTCTGCCGATCCTGATGTCGTTGATGTCGCCATTCGTGTCTATTGGCGAAAAAAGATGGCGAGAGATAAGTTGGATCGTATGTGGCACCGTTTGAATGATAGAAAGAAAAAAGCGGCTGCACGGGTTAGTGTTTATGATCATGAATGGTTTTCTAAGCGTGAAAAACGCAATCTATTGCGGGAAAGATGGCGGGTTATCGGACCATTAGGTGTCGCTGGCAGTGAGTATTACCCCCGTCCGCTTTATGTTCGCAGAGAATTTGAAGGGGAGGCAATTCCGCCTACCATACAAGCTTATGGCACTTTTGTTGATGCACAACATTGGATAACTTTGCCACTAGAGGGCGGATTAGTGCGTTTTAGTTTTAGCGAAGTCGAGCAATCCCCAGTGACAATAAAGATTAAATGGTATGGGGGGGGACGATCAACAGACAGTAGCGAGCATTCATTTGTCTGGGATGGGAGCGATTTTGAGCATGAATTTGCTGAGGGATTATTAGAGATCAGCGCGGATTTGCCCGTCATCATGCGAGCCAGGACGTTAGAAAAAGAAATAACGCCAGCCCCACTGTATTCAAGTACTGTGCTCATACAAGGAGATACGGCGTTTAAAATCAACCATTCTAGTCAACAAGCGACACCAGTGCGTGTCAATATTCGACGATTGCTTGCTGTCAATACTTCAAACTGTCATAACCTCACCTATACACTATTAGATACAAAAGGGCAGCTCCAATACACAGGGACAATGCCTTTAACACAGTCTCGTTCTTACTATGATAGAATGACCGGCAACTGGTGGGGACAATTTGAAGTTTCTGAGCCTGATAGTTATTACCTTTCTATTCCACCAAAAATAGCGACACTACGCTTGGAAAGCCCTTGTGCTGTGTTGGTATCAGTTTATAATCGACCACCGGGTATATCGCTCAACAAACGCATACCAAAAGATGACACACAGCCGATTCCGGCTTGGTTTAGGCTGCGCCCCCAGAATTATGAAACCTTGTATCAACAAAATCGTACCCCACTCTTGAAGATTCAACACCGTCCACCCCGTCGTGAGGCGGAAAACATAGAAATACTACTTGGGCAATATCTTTGGGAAGATTTCAAACCGGCGGGCAAATATCGGTCGCGCTATTTATTTATGAAAAGAGAAAGTCAATTGCCGCTACGCAACCAAGCACTGGGCACTCATTATCAGCCAATTGCCAAAAACCGCCCGATTACGCTACAATTTATCAATCCCAGAAAAACGATACAACCCACCCTGATTTATCGGCGCACTGAGAAAAGTCCGGCTCAGATACAAATTTTGCTAGACAATAAATTGTATTATAAAGGCTATATCATTGGAAAACAGGGACAAATCAAACTCCCTAAACTTAGCGCGAGGAGACATACACTGATTGTGAAGGGAGAGGGGCAATTTTTTATTAACCATGCGACGCCCAAAGATAAACAAGCGATTTATGTTAAACGCTTAGCCCATATTTTTGATGATGCAGAAGGGCTGCGCTTTAGCTATCAAAAACGTAGCCATGATAAAGAGTTATTGTCTGTACGGGTATATATGCCGCAAGGTATGCAAGCACCTTTACAAATACGAGCGAAAATGACAGCCGCCCCCAAAATAGATATGCAGACATACACCGGCTGGACATTTCGCCAACGCCTTTATGAGTTACACCCAAGGGGTGAAGGAGCAGTCGTCGTCTTAAATACACGCGACAATTTTGTTGATGCGGGACAATTTTTTGTCATTCCTTTACATGAGGATTTGCCACCTGGAAAATATGAGATTGAATTAATACCTCAAAAGTCTGTGGGGGCTTATCTTACCTTGAGTAAAATGACGGTGGGTTTACAGGAAGAATTGCGACAATTTTTTAGAGAAACTCAAGTCATGCCGTTTTAATATTCTGTTCCCACGCGGAGCCCATGTAGGCGTATCCACCAATACTTATATATTAATCAGGTGGATACGCACAGCTTAATCCACCCTACATAGGTGGATACGCACAGCTTAATCCACCCTACATGTATTCGAGGCAAACGAATGAGGGTAATTGTAAAAAATGGAAAAATTCCTTGAAGAAAACAAAGTTAACCAAACCAATATTTTTTTCTCGTTCCCACGCTCTGCGTGGGAATGCATGCCTGGACGCTCCGCGTCCTGCACCGCGTGGGAACGAGAAAAACTGATAACTGAAATAAATACGAGCCATGAAACAATTAATTGCAATTTTGATAAGCACAACCTTAACCCTATCAGTCTCCGCAGAATCCCTAAAAGACGCACTCAAAGCCGCCAAGGGTGGAAAATATATTGCCCCCAGTGCCGCTCAAGTGCGCGAAGCGGAGACTTTATTTATACGCACCCTAAAAGGCGAACAAAGCTTAGACTTACAAAAAGCTTGGCAAACACAAGGGTTTATCATGCGAACACTCAGGGGCAGTAATTTGACCATCGTGCAAGAAATCAATGAAAAGCGCACCGGGCGAGGATTTTATCTATTTCGTCAGCACGGCGGATTACCCGTTGCGCTACAAGCACCCCATAGCTTTAAAGATTTATACACGCGGCAAATTACTCGCCAATTAATGCAGGAAGGCAATTATATTGCCGCCGCTTGGAATACGGTGCCACGTTACGGAAAAAATAAACAAGATAATTTTGCTGATATGGCACATCTTGAGGACACCATTTTCCAAGCCTTTGGGCGGGCATTTGTACACCAATACCCGACGGGGACAATTGTCCAATTACACAGCTTTGCCCAAGAAAAACGAAAAAAGAATGTTGGAAAAACCACCGATCTCATTCTCAGTAATACGACTATAACGCCCTATCAGCGCGTATTAAATACCAATCAGTGTTTGAAATCTAAACTGACAGACTTTGTAGTACGCCTTTATCCTTATGAAATTTTAGAATTAGGTGGAACTAGCAATAGCAACGCCAAAGACCTTCGTAAACGTGGTTTTAATCACTTTATTCATATTGAAATGAGCAAACCGCTGCGCCAGCGACTTCGCAAGGATAAGCGACTCAGGGGACAATTTAGCGCGTGTTTGCAATGATGCGCCCAAGATAAATCTTGGACTCCAAAATACAGGTCAGTGCATTCGATATTTGACAAAATCAGCCAGCTTATCAAACTGCATAAACGGATTACCCTTTAATTGTTCCCCCATCGTAGAAGAAGATTGGCTCCCATAATGATGTCCAGGGTGTATGATTGTTTGGGCAGGTAATTCGGCACCTAGTTTTTTCAAAGAATGATACATTTGCTCAGGATCGCCACCGTTTAAATCACAACGCCCGCAGCCAAATACAAATAAAGTATCACCCGTTATCAAATGCCCATCACAATAGTAACAAGCAGAGCCAGGCGTATGTCCAGGCGTATGCCAAATTTCAATATTGGTTTTGCCGATTTGAATCGTATCGCCGCCATGATGTAAAGTGGGTTTACTTAATTTAGCGCCCCAAAAATGCGCCTCGGCTTTTAATAAATGAACTTGGGCATCATAAATATTTAATATTTCACCCAATCCATTGGTATGATCATGATGACTATGGGTGAGCAAAATATCAGTGATTTGGAGCCCTTGCTGTTTGGCAAGCGCAATCACTTTAGGCACTTCCCAAGCCGGATCGACTATGGCCGCTCTTTTTGAGCTATTATCTTGAATGATATAGATAAAATTTTCCATTGGCCCTAATTCTAGGGCATGGATAGAAAAAGCTTGAGTATTTTTCATATCATAATTTTGACTTCGTTTAGCTTTGCTGACTTCGTTTCGGGAAATCCGCGGAGCGAAATTCCCGAAACAACAATTTTTTAAGTTTTAATGTAATGTATTTTGGAGTCCAAAGCTTTAGCTTTGGACTTTGGACTCAGTACTTAGCCCTTAAATGACTTAAATCTCCCCAGACTTCTAACCTCCAATTTTGGTCTTGGTAAGAAAAAACATTGACACTACTATTTAACGAAAAAAATCGGTGCTCTGCGTCAAAAGGAATACCCAATGTATGCAAAAACAGGTGCCGCAAAACGCCTCCATGTGTCACGACTAAAATTCGCTTTCCAAGATGTTTTTGGGCGATATTTTCAAGACATTTGATAGAACGCTCACTCAATTGCTTGATACTTTCTCCCTCTGGAATCACATAGTTGGCATCATTCGCCTTGTAAGAACGGAATGCCTCTGGAAATTTTCTTTTCAATTCTCGTTTGAGCACCCCCTGAAAAATACCGAGATGCCTTTCGCGGAGACAAGGTTCAACTAAAATCGGCAATCCTTTTTTCTCTGAAATAGTGCCTGCTGTCTCATACGCTCTACTCAAATCACTACTATAAAGTGCTGCAAACTCTTGTGATTTAAAACGCTGAGCTAATGCTTGCGCTTGAGCGAGCCCCGTTTCATTCAGCGAACTTTCAAAATGCCCCTGTATTCTACCTTCTGAATTCCAAAAAGTTTCACCATGACGAACTAAAACCATTTGAGTCATTTTATTCATTTTTTACCAGATTCTCACTTGCCAAGTCGTGCGCCAAATTATCCATAATTGACGTAAAGGGGTTAAATAAATGCGATGTTTAAATAATTGAAAACCATCGTTTTCCATTTCTTGCAAAGTGGCTAAGGTTAGATGAGCGTGAATTAAACCAGTACGTTGATTAAAACGATCTTTTTTAGATAAATATTTAAAAGCATTATTATAATAAGAACGAATGCGAGTTGCTTGATAAGCGAAGAGGACTTGTATAGCTTCAGAAAATTGGCAATTCAACAAACTTTGTTCAGAGACATTAAATCGCACTAATTCTTCTTGTGGAATATAAAGCCGTCCTTTGAGAACATCACGGCGTAGTTCGCGCAATAGAGAAGTTAGCTCTAAGGCAATGCCTAATTGTTCTGCATATTTGAGAGTCGTTTCATTTTGATAACCCAGCACATGCGTACAGAGCAGATTCAACACACTACGGGTGTGTTTACAATAATCTTCTAACTCATCAAAAGTCGCATAACGAGTGCGCTTTGAATCGACTATAAAACCTTCTATCATTTCTTGAAAATAATGCTCCGTCAACTCATGGTGGCGAAGAGTTTCACTTAAAGCTTGGCAAATTGGATGATGCGGTTTACCCTGAAAAGTTTGGGCAATTTCTGCTTGCCACCATTGGAATTTGAGCAGCGCCACGCTGTTATCGTGACATTCATATCGAATATGACTAATTTCATAAAAAAAAGCATGTAAAGCAAGCAAAGTATCGCGCTGCGCTAAGGGTAGAAAACGTAAACTATAATACAAATTCGAGCCTTGGCGCAGCACTTTTTTTTGGCAATATTGTTGAGGTGTCATGAATCCTGTCTAATTAATAGATTGATCGATCCATGATAACAAATCAAAGGGTTTTTGAAGCATCCCTGTTGCGCCCCACTCTGTTGGCGTTTCTTGGGCACCTATATAGCCATATAAAGCGACCAAGGTACGCATACCCGCCCGTTGTCCCGCCTCAACATCGCGTGAGGCATCACCAATATAGATAGATTGCTCTGGCGTACTGTTTGCGAGTTGACAAGCATGTAACAAGGGAGCGGGATCGGGTTTTCGCTGTGGCAAAGTATCGCCGCTGATGTTGCACACGCTGCGACTTGCTAAGCCTAACTTATGCAATAATGGATCCGTTAGCCAAGCCGATTTATTCGTCACGACACCCCACTGTATTCCCTTATTTTCTAAGGTTTCTAACACCGCTGCCATGCCATCAAATAAGCGCGTTTGATCGGCAATGTGATCGGCATAAATCGTTAAAAAACGTTGTCGTAATGACTCAAGTGTGGGATCATCGTCATTTAATTGAAAACCATTTTTAATCATGATGTTACCCCCATGAGAAACCCAAGGGCGAATTTGCTCAAAGGGTAGAGGCGCCCGTTTTTGTTCAACTAACACGGTATTGAGTGCGAACGCTAAATCGGGTGCCGTGTCTAATAGGGTACCATCTAAGTCAAACAATACCGTATCTAGGGATAGATTATTCATAACTGCGTTGAGTCTGGAGCAAATAATTGACAGAGACATCTTGCCCTAAGGCGTAATGCTTGGTAAGCGGATTATAACTCATACCGCTGATATTTTTTATATCACCGCCCGCACTGCGTATCCACTGCGCCAATTCTGCTGGACGAATGAATTTAGCATAATCATGCGTACCTTTCGGCAAAAGTTGGAGAAGATATTCTGCGCCAACAATAGCAAATAAATAAGATTTGGGATTACGATTAATGGTAGAAAAAAAGACAAGTCCGCCTGGCTTAACTAAACGATAACAAGCTGTGACGACTGAGGCAGGATCAGGGACATGCTCAAGCATTTCCATGCAAGTCACCACATCAAAATGTGCGGGATGCGCTAACTGTTCGACAGTGGTGCATTGATAGTCAATTTTAAGCCCGGATTCATATAAGTGTAATTTTGCCACACTCAACGGGGCTTCTCCCATATCAATACCCGTCACATTGGCACCACGTTGCGCCATACTTTCACTCAAAATGCCACCACCGCAGCCAACATCTAAGACGTTTTTATCCGCCAAACTGCCAATAGCTTGCTCAATATAATCTAAGCGCAACGGATTAATATCATGTAATGGTTTAAATTCACTGTCTTTATCCCACCAACGGGAGGCTAATTTATTAAATTTAGCGACTTCTTGCTGATCAATATTGATGTCCATACGAAGAGTACCGTCTTTTTATAATTTAAATTGATTAAAATAAATGGGGATATTTTATGACAAGTCAAAGGGCTCACCGTAGGGGGTGTCCAATGCCATATCGTGTCGGGCAACCATAAAGGATTGCCCCTACAAACCGTGATTTCTCGTAGGGGCAATCCCTTGTGGTTGCCCTTAACTTAATGGCATTGAGGGGGTGTCCCAAAGGCGATAAAAAAAATCCTATTTCTTAAAGAAAGAAATAGGATTTTTAACCGTTAGGCTAGCTCCATCACATCACTACGGGAAAATATCTCAGTGATGGGAAAACGAATATCCATCACCTTGTCAATGACCTCAGTATCGCGTTCAATATTAAAGCTTTCGCGCTGATTCGGCAGCGAGTAAACGGTTATAATTTGTTGACTGGGGTTAACTAACCAACATGATTTGGTGCCAAGCTCAAAAAAAGCGTTGATTTTCCTAATCAGATAACTAACTGATTGACGTGGAGAAAGTATCTCAATGACCAAGTCAGGTATTTGGGAGACGGTCACTAAGTCATCTATACCATCAGGTATGACTGGTGGCTTCAGATAAGCACACACATCAGCTTTAAGCTCGGTGCTAGCACCGAGCTTATATTTACTCAGATCATGTTGACTAATATCCAAACTCAGTTCGCTTATAACAGACAGGTTTTTGTTCGCCATCAGCAGCAGATAGCCCAACTTGATCTGCACAGTGCCATGATTCAATGAGCCCATTTCATCTTCTCCATCAATCGCGTTGTTTTCAAACTCATACGGATTGCTCATGTCTTTGCTCCTTCGGTGAGAATATCCTGTAATGGTTGATGTCCATACGAAGAGTACCGTCTTTTTATAATTTAAAATGTCTTTAATGGGGATAGTTTATGACAAGTCAAAGGGAGTGGTTGTGTTGTCGGGGGCATTCCTCCGCGTGGGAACGATAAAAACATTATGGATGAATTAATATTGAAGATCGAGTAAAATATACATTCTATCATGAGATTAAAAGGAGTCAATTGTAAGGCGCATTTTTGTATCCAACGCCAAGCACTGATTGCAACTGGGGTTCAGCGGCTCATTGGTAGCCCAGATGAAGAAGGTGGTCATTACTTTACAATTTGGGCACCACGTCAAACGGGCAAAACCTGGCTGATGAGACAATTAGAACAAGCCATAAAACAGCAATACCCTGAGGAATTTAGCATTTTTAATTTCTCACTTGGCGCATTGAGAGGGATGAGTTTTCCAGAAAAACAAGCTGATTTTCCGGAAGCCTTTGGCAGATTAATCAAGAGAACGATACCATCCCACTCGCTTTGATAGACTTGATGGTCGCTCAATTTAGGGAACTGTACCTTGATCGTAAAAACAACTGGTTGCACGGACTCGCACTGGTTGGTGTTCGGGCCGTTTTGGGTATTGAAAGTCAACGGGGACCTCCGTTTAACATTCAAAGATCGTTGAATGTGCCCAATTTAAGCCAAGATGAAGTCAAAGAGCTTTACCAGCAATATCAAGACGAAAGTGGGCAGGTTATTGAGCCTGGGGTTGTTGATGCCATTTACGAAAATATAAGGGGACAACCTGGACTGGTTTCTTGGTTTGGGGAATTGCTCACTGAAAAGTATAACCCTGGTGCGGATAAAACGCTAAGACAAAAGAGCCGGCTTCTCAGAAATTTTTGACCACACTCTTTACGACATCGAATATACCCTTCTTTTTTCGCAATGCCCAGCACAATTATCTTTATCTTCATGGTATTATAAACTTGCTGACGTTTTTAAGGGCACTTTTTTAAATTTACCCGCCTTGCTTGAACGCTATAAAGATTATCTGGCTCGTCTGGCTGCTCTTGATATGAAATTAACAGAGACAGTCGGACAATTTCATCTTTTTAGTTGGCTGATGAATGCTGTGGGAAGGCGTTGTGTGGTGAGTCCGACGTTTCCGACGGGTAACGGCAAAGTTGATCTCCATCTTAGGTGTGGCAACCAACGGGGCATTATCGAAGTTAAAAGTTTTGTTGATAGTTATCAAATCAAATCGGATAAAGAACAAGCGGCTGATTATGCTAATAATTTAGGGTTTGATAGCGTTACCATTGCGCTTTTTATTCCGGTGCTTGAAGAAGCGGTGCTTGAAAAACTGTCAACGATTGAAGTGGTTAATGGGGTAGGGGCAATATCAATTAAAGCTTTCGCGCTGATTCGGCAGCGAGTAAACGGTTATAATTTGTTGACTGGGGTTAACTAACCAACATGATTTGGTGCCAAGCTCAAAAAAAGCGTTGATTTTCCTAATCAGATAACTAACTGATTGACGTGGAGAAAGTATCTCAATGACCAAGTCAGGTATTACTGGTGGCTTCAGATAAGCACACACATCAGGTTTAAGTTCTTCGCTAGCGCCGAGCTTATACTTACTCAGATCATATTGACTAATATCCAGACTCAGTTCGCTTATAACAGACAGGTTTTTGTTCGCCATCAGCAGCAGATAGCCCAACTTGATCTGCACTGTGCCATGATTCAATGAGCCCCTTTCATCTTCTCCATCAATCGCGTTGTTTTCAAACGGAGCGCTCATGTCTTTGCTCCTTCGGTGAGAATATCATGTAATGGTTGATGTCCATACGAAGAGTAGGCATTCCTTTGCGGATCAAAGGAACAAGAAAACGCTTTATCGGCTTATTTTAGGAGTCCAAGATTTATCAAGGAAGTCTCGTCCAAAATAAATTTTGGACTCCTAACGGCTCCGAGAGAAATCCTATGCTTCAAATTACCTCAGTTCAGGAGTTCTGAAATCGCCGCAACCCATTCAGACAGCGATCTATTTACCCCATCATTTGGAAAAAAGTTTGAATAGCAAACAACAAAAAGAGTTTATCAAACTGCTCAAACATAACCCATTTGAAATAACTGGCTGTGTCTTTTCCAGTGTGCTTTCTTCATCGGAAAACCTCAAACCAACAATAGGTTTTGTTCAACTCAATGAAAGTGTGAAACACTATGAAACTCTAATATCAAAGGGTTTTCAAGCTGCCGACATTTCCGAGGGCGTTTTGGTTACTAATAAGTCTGGTCAGTTGAGTACAACGAATTCAACGATAAATAAATCATGAATGAAATAAGCGAGCTAGGAGTCAATGCCATTAAGTTAAGCTTTTTTGTAGGGTAGGTAGAGCTTCGCGGCACCCACCAAACCTTTGAAATTATTTTTATTTTGATGGGTGCTTTGGGGTTAATCCGCCAATAATTGTTGCTTCACATCATCATCCGAAAGCTTATTAATTTCAGCTAAAATCTGTTTCATCGCATCATCATCTACCTGTTCCAGTTGCATCATAACT
Organism: Candidatus Thiomargarita nelsonii; assembly: GCA_000785145.2. GTDB lineage: Bacteria > Pseudomonadota > Gammaproteobacteria > Beggiatoales > Beggiatoaceae > Thiomargarita > Thiomargarita nelsonii_B. The sequence goes on along the minus strand of JSZA02000001.1, from coordinate 155,333 downwards.
ACTCGCTCCGCCAATTGGGCAATCGTAGCCACCTCAAAAAAAGTGGGCAATGGTAACACTACCCCGAAAGCATCGCGCATCCGGGAAATGACTTGCGTCGCCAGCAAAGAATGACCACCCAATTCAAAAAAGTCGTCATGAATACCTATAGGTTCAATACCCAGTAATTTTTGCCAAATGTCGGCCAATGTTTGTTCAATGTCATTGCTAGGCGCAATGTACGCATTTTGTAATTGGGGCCGTTGGTTCGATTTATTGATGTTGAATTTGGAATTATCAGATTTTAATCCAAAGTCTGAGGTCGAAAATTGAAAATCGAAATCGCGGGTTGACACCAGGACTTGAGGCAAGGCATTTGCCAAAATGCGCTCAAATACCTCAATGCCTTCACTCGGCAAAATACCGCGTTGCAAATTTTCGGTGTGTGATGCTTGTAATTCAAAGGGCAAATCGGCGTTAGCAGCCATCCCGACTTCTTGCCACGTATCCCAATTAATACAAATACTAAAATGCTGCAATTGGTGAGTAAACGCATCCATAAAAGCATTGGCGGCACAGTAATCTACCTGTCCAAAATCGCCTCTGATAGAAGAGAGCGATGAAAAGAGTACCATAAAATCCAATGATATATCTTTGCTCAGATCAGCGAGTATTTTCGTACCTCGTACTTTAGTGGCCAGAATAGGTGCTGTTGTTGTCCGCGTTTTGCCTTGAATCATTCCACCACACGGCACCCCAGCAGCGTGAATGATTCCGTTGATTTGACCAAACTGAGTCCGTGCAAGAGAGAACACTTCTTGCATTTGTGGCTGATTAGCGACATCGGCACTGACAACTAACACTTTAGCGCCGAATGTTTCGAGGGTTTGCAGTTTTTTGATTTTGTGGCTAATGGCATTATCTTTATCGTGTGAAGCGAGCCACTGTGTCCACTCGTCTTTGACCGGGAAAGTTGAGCGGCCTATCAATATCAGTTTTGCTTGTACGGTTTTTGCAAAATGTTCGGCTAACACTAAGCCTATACCACCCAGCCCACCCGTAATAAGATATACCCCATTTTTTCTTAATATCCGGGGAACGGATGGAGATTTTAATTGGACAGGTTCAAACGTTTGCACCCAGCGATGATTATCACGATAGGCAATCACCAGATCATAAACTTTGGCACTGAGTTCCAAGAATAATTGGTCTATGAGTTTCACTTCTTGCCAAGCGTTTGGAAGAACAAGGTCAATACTCCGACAAGTGAGATTTGGATATTCTTGCCCAATCACCTTCACTGGTCCCAGCAGCGTTGCTTTTTCAGGATATAACACCGTTTCGCCGGCCACTTGCTGCATATTGTTTGATATGATTGAAATAGATATTTCATCCATTATCCCTTGTTCACCCAGCGCTTGTGCTAAAAACACTGGACTGTAAAAGCATAAGTTTTCGACCTCAGAATAAGACGGACAATTTAGCGGCTGGACAGGCCAAAAATACACTATATTTTCAGGTGTTTTATCCAAGGCACTAAACAAGGCATCATAATCCTCCCGTTGAGCCGGGTTCAGGCTATAATGACGCTCACCTAACTGAGTAAACGTTGCCCCTATTTTCACAGTAATAACATCATGAGCCTGTTGTTCCAATCGTTTCACTAACTGGGAACCTAAACCGCATTCGTCTATAAACACGAGCCATGTATAAACCTCAGATATTTCCAAAACCTCTGAAGTTTGGAGTACAGAGCGTTTCCACGAGGGTAAATAAAACCAATCGGCAATATCTGGCTTTTTATCCGATAATAAACCCTGTTTTTGTTCAAGTTTCTTTTCTATAACCGTTAAGTCTGGCGGCTCAATCCAATAACGTTGACGCTCAAAAGGATATGTCGGCAAGGGCAAACGCTGACGTTGTTCATGGGCATAAAAACCAGTCCAATCTATTGAAACACCTGATAGCCAAAGCTTGCCTAGTGTGGTAAGCAAGAATGATAAATCGGCTTGATGGTCTTTTGGATGGCGTATCGAAGTCAAGACCACTTGTTCGCTGGCTAAATGTTGTCGGACTAAGGTTGTCAACGTCCGTCCAGGGCCAATTTCCAACAAAGCATATTCTGGTTGTTTTATTAATTTTTGTATTCCATCAGCAAAGCGCACCGTTTGACGAAGATGTTTTGCCCAGTAAGAAGGATCGGTTGCCTGTATTGCGGTAATCCAAGTGCCAGTAACATTAGACAAGTAGGGTATTTGGGGGGGGCTTAGGGTGACTTTGTTAACGAGCGAAGTGAATGGCTCTAAGATAGGCACCATCATCGCAGAATGAAACGCATGAGAAGTATGCAAACGCTGAGAGTCTATGTTTTGGGTGTTCAATTGGCTTTCTAAAGTAGTGATAGCCGAGAGGGTGCCAGACACCACACATAGAGAGGGTGCATTAATCGCTGCTAATGACAAATCTTGATTTAAGTAACTACTTATTTCGGTTTCAGACAAAGATACACTTAACATAGCACCCCGGGGTAATTGCTGCATCTTATGTCCGCGTGCCGCCACCAGTGCCAAGGCATCTTCCAAAGAAAATACACCAGCCAGACAGGCAGCCACATATTCACCAATACTATGACCTATCATCGCCACCGGACGCACACCCCAACTCAACCATAATTGAGCCAGTGCATATTCAACAACAAACAAGGCAGGCTGGGTTATTGCTGTCTGTTGAAGTTGTTCTTCAGCCTCAATGAATTGTTCTGCACTGGGATAAAGTATTGTTCTTAAATCAAAATTAAGATGAGATTTCAGAATCTCTGCACACTTGTCCACTTGTTTATGAAACATCGGCTCATGTTGGTAAAGTTCCAACCCCATATTTACATATTGTGAACCTTGCCCTGAAAACATAAATACCACTGGCCGTTCCTTAGCTTCTTGAGCCTGGGTAAAAACACTTATCGGGCTACTTAGTGCATTGATGGCATCACCAAGCGTTTGGCAAACCAACATACGGCGACGATTGAAAACTTTGCGACCTTGACTCAGGGTGTAAGCCACATCCCCAAAGTTAATATCGGGATGCTGTTTTAAATATTCAGCCAAATTTGACGTGGCTGTATCTAATGCTGAGTCGGTTTTTGCCGATAGAAGCACTAATTGCCAATCTTTGGATTTTTCAGATGAAGGTGCTGAGGGTGCTTCTTCTAAAACTGTATGGACATTGGTACCCCCAATACCAAAAGAACTCACCCCGGCGCGACGAGGAATACCATCCGATTTCCACTCAGATAATGTACTATTCACAAAAAAAGGCGTATTAACAAAATCAATTTTTGGATTCGCCTGTTCAAAATGCAGACTAGGCGGCAATGCTTTATATTTTAATGCCAACACAGTTTTAATCAAACCAGCAACACCAGCCGCTGCATCCAAATGTCCTACATTGGTTTTTACGGAGCCAATGGCGCAAAAACCATTTTTTTGAGTGTGCGATTGATACGCTTGACTTAGTGCAGCTATTTCAATTGGATCCCCCAGCATTGTCCCCGTACCATGCGTTTCTATATAGTTTATGCTTTCATAATCTATATTTTGCATAGCATCGGCAATCACAGCGGATTGACCATCAACACTAGGCGCGGTGTAACCCACTTTCAATGCGCCATCATTATTAATCGCCGAATTTTTTATCACAGCATGAATGCAATCCCCCTCCGCCAAAGCATCTTCTAAACGCTTGAGCACCACAATGCCAACTCCATTGCCACCTACAGTGCCCTGTGCTTTAGCATCAAAGGCGCGACAATGACCATCAGGCGACAAAATCATACCCTCTTGATACAAATAACCTTCATTTTGTCCTGCCCGGATTGAAACGCCACCTGCCAAAGCCATGTTACACTCGCCATTTAACAAACTTTGACAAGCTAAATGCACTGCAACCAATGAAGTTGAACAAGCGGTTTGGACATTAATACTTGGACCTTTCAAATTAAGCTTATAAGAAATACGAGTTGCTAAAAAATCTTTATCATTGGTTATCATCAGTTGAAAACCACCAACTGAATCTCTAATCTCCCGATTGGGATAAATGTTATTAAACAAATAAGTATTCATGCCGACTCCAGCAAAAACACCTGTAGCCCCCAAACGGTCAACATCATAACCAGTACTCTCAATCGCATCCCAAGCACATTCCAAAAACAGACGCTGTTGAGGATCCATGACTTCAGCTTCTTTGGGCGTGTAATCAAAAAAAGCGGCATCAAATAAATCGACATCTGCTAAAGAGGCATTAGCTTTAACATAATTGGGATTATTCAGTAAAGTCGGCTCGATACCTGAAGATAACAATTCTTCATCAGAGAAAAAATTGATGGATTCAATGCCATCGCGTAGATTTTGCCAAAAAGCCTCCACATTTTTTGCGCCCGGAAAACGACAAGACATGCCAATAATAGCAATATTTTCTGGCTTGGAAGATTTAATTTTAGTTTTTTCTGAACCCCTGAACGCCTGAACTTCTGAGCTTCTGAACTTCAGAATTAAATGTTTTGCTAAGGTATGTATAGTTGGATACTGAAATAGTTCAACCATCGACAATGATTGCCCAAAAATTTCTTGCAACTCGTTGTGAACACGCGCTATCAGTAAAGAATGACCACCCAGCTCAAAGAAATTATCATGAATACCTACTTTTTCTAATTGTAGCACTTCTTGCCAAATAGCCGCAATCTGTTGTTCTGTCTCGGTTTGTGGAGTGACATAAGCAGCATCTAATTCGGGGCGTTCGCCTTCAGGATCAGGCAAAGCACCGCGATCCACCTTACCATTCTGTGTAAGCGGCAACGCATCCAGCATGACAAAGACAGAAGGCACCATATAATCGGGTAATTGCTCTTTAAGAAAACCACGTAAATCAGAAGTACTTCGTTGCGCTTGGTCAGATGTGGATACCACATACGCCACCAACCGCTTATCGCTTTGCTCTTCACGCACGACAACAACCGCTTCGCGCACCTCAGCATGTTGAGTCAATATCGTTTCAATCTCTCCCAATTCAATCCGAAAACCACGAATTTTGACCTGATGATCCATGCGCCCCAAATACTCAATATTACCGTCCGGTAAATAACGCGCTAAATCACCCGTTTTGTAAAGGCGTTGATCACCAGCAATAGGATTAGGAATAAATTTTGCCGCCGTTAATTCAGGACGGTTGAGATAAGCACGCGCCAACCCAACGCCGCCAATGTGCAATTCACCTGATATACCAACCGGCACCGCTTGGAGATAGCGATCTAAAATATACAGTTGGGTGTTGGCAATAGGCCGACCTATGGGCACTGTTCGCAATTGACTGTCTCGCTGGCAATGCCAAAAAGTCACATCAATAGCGGCTTCCGTGGGGCCATAGAGGTTGTGCAATTCGCTTGCCCCCAAACGTGTCAAAAAACATTCTTGAAGATCAACCGTTAACGCCTCTCCGCTGCAAATCACTTGTCTCAAAGACTGACATTTATTTTCAATATCTTGTGCATCCAAGAAAACTCGAAGCATAGAGGGCACAAAATGTAGCGTGGTAATTTTTTGTTCCGCAATGAGTTTGACCAAATAAGTGCGATCCTGATGTCCACCGGGTTTCGCCATCACCAGACGCGCCCCCGTCATTAAGGGCCAGAAAAATTCCCAGACAGAAACATCAAAGCTAAAAGGTGTTTTTTGTAATACACTATCGTTTACACTTAATTGATAAGCATCCTGCATCCACAATAAACGATTGCAAATGCCTAGATGAGTATTCATTGCACCCTTTGGCTTGCCAGTCGAGCCTGATGTATAAATCATATAAGCAAGGTTTGCCGGCTTAACCTCACTAAGAGGATTTTCGGGACTCGCCTGAGCAATTTTTTCCCACTCACTATCCAAACAAATAATTGGAATGGAGCCTTTAAGCAGTGACAGTTTTTCAACTAATTTTTGCTGAGTCAATAGCACAGCTACTTGTGAATCTTCCAGCATCAAAGCCAGACGTTCTTTAGGATATGTGGGATCTAACGGCACATAAGCACCACCAGCCTTTAGAATGCCTAACAACCCATAGACCATTTCCAAACCGCGTTCCATGCCAATGCCCACTAAAACATCAAGCCCAACACCCAAGGTTTGTAAATGGTGCGCGAGTTGATTAGCTCTTTGATTTAATTGGCGGTATGTCAATTGTTTATCTTCAAAAACCACCGCACAAGCATCTGGAGTTTTTTCAACTTGTGCTTCAATCAACTGATGCAAACACCTATCTTGAGGATAATTGACTTGGGTAGCATTCCATTCCACTAATAATTGTTGTTGCTCTCTCTTGGTCAGTAAGGGCAATTGTGAAATACATTGGTGTGGCTCAGACACAACGGCTTCCAGCAAAGTCCTAAAATGTCCTAGCATCCGCGCTATTGTGGTTTCATCATACAAATCCTGATTATATTTGAAGACACCAGACAATGCTCCCCTTATCTCCATTAATTCTAAAGTCAAATCAAATTGGCCTTCCATTTGAGGTATTTCAAACGGTTCAATTTCAAGGCCATTCCAATTGAGGCGGGAGTTTTTTTCACCTTTGGCTATAAAATCGGATAACTCTCCTTGTTGTTGCTTTTGCAGAATAAAGTACGCTTGAAAAATCGGTGAGCGGCTTGGTGAGCGAATGGGTTGCAATTGTTTGACTAATAGATAAAAAGGGTAATCTTGATGGGCAAGTGCTGCTAACACTGTCTTGCGTACTTGACTCAAAAAGCTCACAAAACTGGGATTACCTTCAAGATTTGCCCGCAAGACAATTTGATTGACAAAGAAACCCACAATCTCGCTAAACTCAGCCTGAGTTCTACCACTGGTTGGCGAACCCACTAAAATATCTTCTTGACCGGTGTAGCGATACAGTAGTACTTGAAATGCCGCTAAAAGCGTCATGTATAGGGTGGCACCCTCTGACTTTGCCAATGCATCTAGCTGTTGAGTCAATTCTTGAGACAATCTGAATGCGTAGGTTTTGCCCCTATAGCTTTGCACCGCTGGCCTAGCTCGATCCGTTGGCAATGCCAGTATGGGTAACTCACCAGAAAGTTGTTTTTGCCAATAAGCCCCAAGTTGCTCTCCTTGGGCACTGTTTAACATCTTGTTCTGCCATTGTATATAATCGGCATATTGATGCTGAAGTGGCGACAAAGTCGATTTTTCCGTTGAGTATAACCGCCGAAATTCATCCACCAACAGCCAAATAGACCAGGCATCGCAAACAATATGTTGAATCGCCAACAACAGAACATGATCGTTTTCACTACGAGAGAACAAACTGACTCGCAGTACCGGACCATTTTCTAAATCAAAAGGACGCTGATAGGATTCAACCACTTGCTGGTACAACTCATTGTCTGTAGAGCCTGACGCATTAATCTCCTCAAAAAAAACCTCTTGATAGCCATGAACTTCTTGTACCGGCTCACCCTCTCGTAACGTAAAAGTGCTACGTAGGGAAGGATGGCGAGTGATTAATGTTTGAAACACACGCCGCAATGCTTGTACATCCACAGAGGAACAAATACGCACAGTAAACGCGGTATTATAAGCTGCACTATCCTGGGCACTTTGGTACAAAAACCACAGGGCTTGCTGACCAGAAGACAACGGCAATAATTTTTTAGTTTTACTTGCTTTTTTCTGGAGTAATTTGGCAAGTAATGCCCGTTTTTCTTGTGCAGAAAGTTGATTATCCATGTTTACCTCAATATAAATAATAATCTATTCTTCAACCAAACTCGTGTTCAATAGCGCATCTACCTCTTCATCACTCAACTGATCCAGATTTGCCAACATGTCCTCCGGATTTTCCAAGTTAATACCAGTGTCCCTATTTTGTGTTTCCGGCTCCGTTGCCCCAGTCTCGGTGAGTTGCAAACTAAGTTGCGTTGCCAAATCTACGACACTGGCACCTTCCATAAATTTCACGATAGGCACATCTACACCCAACTCTTTTCTCACTTTATTTCTCAGTTCAACCGCCATCAAAGAATCTACCCCTATATTGTTCAAGGGTTGTTGCACATCCAATTGAGCGGTATTCAAGCGTAGAGCATTGGCAACCTGTGTTTGTAGGTAAGCTGTTAAGCGAGCGATGCGTTCATCCGGCGAAGCCTTTTTGAATTGTAGCCGTAATTCTTCTAGCTGTCTTGCAGGTTGTTGTTCAGTTTCCTCAACTTGGTGTATTTGGTTAACCAACTCAGAAAGTAAAGGCGGTTCATTATTGGGAGAAAATTGTTGTAATAATTTTGACCAGTTTACCTGCATCACACCAACTTGGACCGCATTTTGTTCCAACAATTCTCCAAATACTTGTAATCCTTGTTTTGTAGCAATTTTGCCAATGCCATACTCAGCGAAACGGTTCTGATCATAACTTCCTAAGTTGGCAGCCATGCCGGCATCTGCCCATACACCCCAGTTAATGCTCAAACTGGGCAATCCCCGTGCCCGTCGATGATGGGCCAACGCATCCATAAAGGTATTGGCAGCAACATAGTTGCCTTGTCCAGTGGCACCCATTAAAGTAGAACTTGAAGAAAAACAAACAAAGAAATCCAAAGGTAAGTCTTGAGTCAAGGTATGCAGATGCCAAGTGCCTACCACTTTGGGAGCCATCACTCGCATGAAACGTTCCCAGTTTTGTTGCACTAACACGCCATCATCCAAAATACCAGCGGCATGTACAATACCTCGTAGGGGTGGCATAGATATTTTAATGGATTCAAGCACCTTAGCCATTTCGACCTGACAAGAAACATCAGCTTGAAAAACGCGCACCTTGGTACCATTTCGCGCCAGTTGATCTAAAATTTCCCGTGCATGACTAGCATTGCTACGTCCAATGAGAGCCAGATGTTGTGCGCCTCGCGCCGCCATCCACTGTGCAAAGATCAATCCTAATGCGCCCAAACCACCCGTAATCAAATAGGTATTATCCGCGTCTAACGGCATTGCTTGAATTATTTGTGGACGGCGGTACCGCACAAGGCGAGCGACATAGCGTTGCCCATTCCGAAAGGCTACCTGATCTTCACCTTGCGAATTTTGAATTTCCGTCAATAAGCTCTTTGCGGCATCTAAAGGCATTTCAGGTGCTAAATCAAGCATACCGCCCCACCAATCAGGATGTTCCAAGGCAATGACTTTACCTAAACCCCATAAAGGCGATTGTGCAACGTTTAGCGGACTCTTTTCGACGGGCACTGCCCCTTGGGTGACTAACCACAAACGCGGAGAAACCTCATGCCGGCTAAGTGTCTGCACTAAATGTAAAACGCTCTCACATCCTAAACGCTGCGCTTGCTCTATGGCGGACAGTGTCAATTCCTCTGAACCTGCTACATCTAAGCTCCATAAATGAATAATACCTAAAGAGAACGGCTCAGTTTGCAAAAGCGTTTTTAAAATAGGCTCAAAATCGACAGAAGTTTTGGCATAAAGCTGCACACAATGCTCGCCCCGTGCTTGCAATAATTCTGCTATTTTCGCACCAACGCCGCCTTGATCTGCCAATATCAACCAAGAATCCGGTTCTGCTTGTGGGGACACTAATTGCTCTACCTTGGACTGCCAAGCCACAGTGTATAACCAATCACTTAAATCGGGTTGGAGAGCCCGCAACAGCACCTCACGACTGGTACGTTTGATTGATAATCCTTCGATGCCAACCAGCAACCGACCGGAATCGTCAAACAAACGTATATCCGCCGTGATAGTTTGTGGTGTCGCACTATTAAGCGGACGTATTATGGCATGACCCCATAACTGATGTTCAGGGCGATGGTAGACATGCATACGTTCTAAACCCACAGGTAGATAAACATCGTTTGATTCAGTTTCATCAGGAACAGCCGCGCCTAACACTTGAAATCCCGCATCTAACAACACAGGATGGCAGTTATAATCATTTGTGGCTAATGTTTCCAGCAAGCGAATCCGCGCTAACCCTTCTCCGCCCCCCCGCCAAGATTGTTCAAGCACTTGAAAGCTGGCACCATAGTCAATGCCTAATGCTTGCGTTTTTTGGTAAAACGCTTCTACAGACAACGCTTCACTGCACTGAGCTTGCAAGACTGATAAATCAATCGGAGACACGTCTTTATTGGAATCTAAAAATTTGCCCGTCGCGTGACATGTCCAAGCAGGCGTTTCACTTTCCTCATCAAGACTAAAAATTTTGAAAGAGTAGCCAATTTTCTCATCGGGAGTTAACATTAACTGAACAGTTCTTTCAATACCTTCTGGTAGAGTTAGTGCTTGCTGGAAAGTGACTTCCTCTACCACTAGATTGTCTGTTTTAAAAACACTCGCTCCGGCAGCTAATGCCATTTCAAGGTAAGCAGTAGCAGGTACGATGACGGTTTGAAAAACGCGATGGTGCGCTAGAAAAGCCGGTGCATATTGACTAATATGGGATTCAAAACGAATTTCCTGCGTATCTGCAAGGACCAATTGTTGCCCTAGTAAGGGATGCTTGTCTTTTTTATACCTAATCCCGGTACCCTGGAACATCACGGCATTATCAGTCCAATACCGCTCTCTTTGAAATGGATAGGTAGGTAACGCGATCCGATGACGTGGATAGTCGTGATCAAAGCTCGTCCAGTTGACCGATGCGCCACGCACATATAAATCTGCTAAACTTTGGAGTAAGGTTTGCCAATCGTTTTCTCCTTGGCGCAAACTTGGCAACCAAACACCTTCGTCGTCTGGTAAACATTGACTACCCATCCCAGACAGCGTTGGTTTTGGGCCGATTTCTATAAATATTTCATAGTCTTGTTCATGCAGGGTATCTATACTTGCGGCAAATCTCACTGGTTGCCGCACATGACGACACCAATATTCAGGCGTTGCGACTTCAGCAGCTACTGTTTGTCCGGTTACATTGGAAATCAAATTTATTTGTGGTAAAGCATAAGTGACTTCCGAGGCAACACGTTTAAACTCAGACAGCATTGGCTCCATCAAAGGAGAGTGGAAGGCATGAGACACTTTTAACGGTTTTGCTTCAATACCGTCCTCTGATAAAACCGCAATGATAGCTTCAATCGTTTCCCGTTTTCCAGAAATGACTATATTTTGTGGACCATTAACAGCCGCAATCGACACCTCATGAGCATAAGATTGAATGGCAGAAGTGACTTGTGTTTCATTTGCAAACACTGCTGCCATCTCGCCGTCTTGGGGCAGAGCTTGCATCATACGTGCTCGCTCAGCAACCAATTTTAAACCCTCTTCTAGGCTGAAAACACCCGCGATACAAGCAGCGACATATTCACCTACGCTATGTCCCATCACAGCGGTGGGGGTGATACCCCAAGACAGCCACAACTTAGCGAGAGCATATTCCAATGCAAATAGAGCGGGTTGGGTATAGGCCGTTTCATCCAATTTTGGATTGGCCTCCGTATACAGGACTTGAAGCAAAGGTGTTTCCAAATAAGGGCGCAGAATTTCATCACAATGGTCAAGCGTTTTGCGAAAAGTCGGTTGTGTTTCATAAAGTTCGCGCCCCATACCGACAGACTGAGACCCTTGACCGGTAAACAAAAAGGCCACTTTGGGCAGATCACCACTTTGTACCGCTGTCAAGGCAAGCAATTGGTCACGCACCTCGGCTGTTGAAGTCGCTATCACAGCCAAACGATAAGGAAAATGAGCACGTCCGGTGTTAGCCGTAAAACATAAGTTTTCTAAAGCCAAATCCGGATGGGTAGATAAATGGTTTTCATAACGCTGTGCTAATTGCTTCAGTGCGGTATCTGTTTTAGCCGACAGTGTCAGCATATGTAAAGGGCGTTCCACCAATGGACTCGATGCTTGCGTGACTGCCTCTGGTGCCTCTTCCAACACAACATGGGCATTAGTGCCACTAAAGCCAAAAGCACTGACTCCAGCCAGCCGCCGCCTTTCACCTGAAGGCCAAGCGATTGACTCAGTAGGTACCTTCAACGGTAGCTCATCCCAACGAATATGAGAACTCGGTTGTGTAAAGTGCAAATGCGGCGGTATTTCTTCATGTTGCAAGGACAACACAACTTTGATGAGACTCGCTATACCAGAGCAAGCTTCCAAATGGCCAATATTAGTTTTGACTGAACCCATCATAAGGGGATGATCTTTAGGACGATCCTGACCAAATACGCGCCCCAAAGCCCCTGCCTCAATGGGGTCTCCTAAAGACGTGCCCGTTCCATGCGCCTCTATATAGTCCACCTCTTCGGGTTTTACATTACCATTCGCCAGTGCCTGACGAATCACAGCATCCTGTGCTGGGCCATTTGGCACAGTCAGAGCACTACTGGGGCCATCTTGATTAACGGCAGAACCCCGAATCAAAGCCAAAATATTATCACCATTTTTCATCGCATCAGAAAGACGCTTAAGCACTATGACCCCGCACCCCTCTCCTCGTACCATGCCATCTGCCGCTTCGTCAAACGCCTTACAATGTCCGGTTGGCGATAATGCCAATGCTTTAGATAGAGCAACAGAACCCATCGGAGTTAGGATTAGGTTGATACCCCCTGCTAACGCTTGCTGACATTCGCCATTGCGTAAACTCAAGCACGCCTGATGAACGGCGACCAACGATGAAGAACAAGCGGTATCTATTGCCATGCAAGGCCCTTGAAATCCCAGCGTATAAGATAAACGTCCAGCCGCGCCATTCAGCGAAGTTCCCGTAATGTGATAGGGATCAATTTGGTTGAGATCACCCAACAGATAGCTTGCATATTCGGAAGATGATATCCCAATAAAAACCCCTGTTTGGCTACCCGCAAGTCTATTTTGAACCAAACCGGCATTTTCAAGAGCTTCCCAACTGACTTCCAATACCAAGCGTTGTTGCGGATCCATACTGATCGCTTCGCGGGGAGAAATACCAAAAAAATGTGGATCAAATTGATCAATAACCGACAAAAAGCCACCATGCCGTGTGTACGTTTTGCCCGGTACTTTTGGGTCAGGATCGTAAAAAGCATCAACATCCCATCGTTGACTAGGAACTTCCGTGATGACATCAACCCCATCATGCAATATTTGCCATAATTTTTCGGGGTTATTCGCCTCTTTTGGAAATCGACACCCCATACCAATAATAGCAATAGGTTCAGTCCGTGACTGTTCCATACCCCTTAGTTTGGCTTGCATTTCTTCCAATGCTAAAAAGGCTTGTTTTAATGGAGATAAATGTGGCATTTTTTGCATTTTTGTTCTTCCTGTTATCTATATTTATTTATAAATTTTCAAGTTTTTCAAGTAATAAGGCTTCCACTTCCTCTTCTGAAAGTTCTTCTAGTTTAGTTTGACTAGCAGTCAATACCTCTTTGTTTTCCTTGAACACTTGGGCTGGCAACGCCAGTACCTCGCTCATCAAATAAGTGGCAAGGGTTTCAATCGTTGTATAGTCAAAAGCTAAAGTCGTTGGCAGCGAAACTGCCATAGCGGTTTCTAAACCGTTTTTAAATTCCATTGCAGTCAGTGAATCCATGCCCATATCAAAGAAACCTTGCTGCACTTTGGGCACACGAGAGGACTCAAATTTCAACACTTTAGCCACTTCGCCTTGAAGGTAAGTAATTAAAACAGTTCGGCGTTCTACAATCGGTGTTTTTTCTAATTGAGTTAAAATAAAAGACTTTTCAACTGATTGTATAGCAACCTCTTCTGTTTGTACCTCAATCTGTTCTAACAACGGCAATTGCTTCCTCGCCTCATAAAGTGCTTTAAATCGTTTCCAATCCACTTGTGCTACCGTGGCTTGAACCGATTTCGTCGCCAGCAAGTATTCCAAAGCAGCAAGGGCGTGTGCTGGAGACAATGTCGTTACTCCCTGGTTTGCTAACCATACTTGCGCTTCTGCTGAAGCCATCCCCCCCTCTGCCCAAGGCCCCCAGTTGATGCTCAAGGTGGGCAGTCCGCATCGTTGGCGATATTGCGCTAACACATCAAGAAAATGGTTTGCTGCCGCATAATGCGCTTGCCCTTTAGAACCCCACACCGACGCAATTGAAGAAAAATTCACGAAAAAATCTAACTTCATTTCTTGACTCAGTTCGTGCAAAATCCAGCCTCCCATAACCTTGGGGCGAAGTACAGATTCAAATGTGTTAAGCGTCATTTCTTTGATGAACTCAGCACCCGAAATACCCGCGGCATGAACTATGCCTCGTAAGGGTGGCATGGACACCTTAATCTCATCAAACACCTTGGCCATATCTTGTTTATTTGCCACATCGGCTTTGATGGCTAAAATGTGAACGCCCGCCTTTTCCAGTTGGTTCAAAGTTTCTTGAGCTTGATTGGAAGAAGCACCGCGACGACCCGTTAGAACCAAATGACGACCACCCCGTTCAACTATCCAGTGGGCCACCTTCAATCCCAAAGCCCCCAAGCCGCCCGTAATCAGATAAGTACTTTCAGCATTTAATGAAAATTTTTCCGATTTTGATTGAAGACTCTTTGGCACTAAGCGGGCCACATAACGTTGTCCATTCCGAAACGCAATATGATCTTCACCATCTGAATCTTCAATTTCTGCCAACAATGTTGCCACTTCATTTTGACTCGTCACTGGCGATAAATCAAGCATCCCCCCCCAAAATTGAGGATATTCCAAGGCAATGACTTTTCCGATTCCCCACAAGGGTGCTTGTGCAACGGCAGGGGGTAGCGTATCGTGTTCTCCCGTTACCACAGCACCGCGAGTGACTAACCACAATAACGGTATAACCGACTTTTCGTGTTTTATTAATGTTTGCACCAAATGCAATACACTAGCACACCCTGAATCTTGTGCTATCGCTAAATCAGGAATTGTCAATTTATCAGGGGAGGTTGCATCCAAGCTCCATAGATGGATGACGCCTCTTAAAAGCTGTTGTTGTTCATTAAGTTCCTGGAACAAACGCTCAGTTTTAGTTTTATAAGCCTCTCCCGCGTAAACTAAAAAACAATCTTGTCCTCGTGCCCGTAACTGTGCCGCCAGTATTTCTCCTATACCACCCTCGTCGGCAAAAATTAACCAATGGTTTTTTGAGTCCGAAAATTGAAAAAATTCTTGTTTACGCGGTTTGGGTTGCCAGACTATCTCATAAAACCAATCCTCATATTTTGGCGGATTAGACGCAATCGTTTCAACCCAATAACGTCGGCGTTGGAACGGATAAGTAGGCAATGGCAAACGGCAGCGTGGAGAATAATCCTGATCAAAGCCAAACCAATCTATTGGCACACCACGCACATATAAAGCACTTAAACTTTGGAGCAACTGTTGCCAATCACTTTGCCCTTCACGCAAACTAGGGAGTGCAAGCTGCACATCAGTCATACCCAATAGCGTTGGCTTGGGGCCTATTTCTAAAAATATTTCATAACCTTGTTGAGACAGCGTTTCCATCCCAGCGGCAAATTTCACAGATTGTCTGACGTGATTAACCCAATATTCAGGCGTGCCAATCTCATCACTAGCCAAATTACCCGTCAGGTTGGAAACCACATCTATTTCTGGCGATGAATAACTTATTTCTGAAGCCACTCGCGCAAATTCTGGCAGCATCGGCACCATCAAGGGCGAATGAAAAGCATGGGAAACGATTAATTTTTTCGTTTTAATGCCCATCGTTTCCAAAATGGTGTTAATTTTCTGAATCGCTTGGCATTTACCGGAAATGACCACATTTTGGGGACCATTAATCGCCGCTATAGAAACGTCTTGCGTATAAGGTTGAATCACACTAGCTACTTGCATTTCATCGGCAGACACGACCATCATTTCACCCGTTTCACTGAGTGTCTGCATTAAACGCCCCCGCTCTGCAATCAATTTTAAGCCATCTTCGAGGCTAAAAACCCCCGCCACACAGGCAGCGACATATTCACCCACGCTATGCCCCATCACCACACTAGGCTCTATGCCCCAAGATTGCCATAATTTAGCTAAGGCATACTCTAAGGCAAAGAGGGCTGGTTGAGTGTAGGCGGTTTCATTTAATTGAACATTGCCATTTTCTTGGCGAGGATAGAGGACATCAAATATAGATTGACCTATGTAAGGCTGGAGAATTTTGTCACAACGGTCAAGGGTTTGACGGAAAGTCGGCTGCGTTTCATAAAGTTCACGTCCCATACCAACATACTGCGAACCTTGCCCCGTAAAAAGAAACGCGATATCAAGCTGACTCTCTTTTTCTTTTTGCACCTCTTTCTGAAAAACGCCGGTGGGATTGAGACCAGCCACAAAAGCAGTGAGCTTTTCACACAATTCTGAGGACGCCGCTGCCACCACACTCAAGCGATGGGAAAAATGAGACCGTCCCGTATTCGCGGTAAAACAAATATCTCCTATGTTCGTCTCTTTTTGTTTATTAAGAACATCCGCGTAGCGAAGTGCCAACTGTTTTAAGGCTTCAAGTGTTTTCGCCGATAATGTCAACAAATGCGAAGGGCGTTCCACTGGTATTTTTGGACATTGGATTTTGGGGGCTTCTTCTAACACCACATGGGCATTAGTACCGCCAAAGCCAAAGGAACTGACTCCCGCCACTCGTCGCTCGGCAAGCCAAGGCATCTGCTCAGTAGGTACGAGCAGCGGAAAATCTTCCCAAGCAATATGAGGATTAGGCTGTTTAAAGTGTAGATGTGCCGGTATCTTTTTATGTTGAAGAGATAGCACCACTTTGATCAAACCGGCTATACCTGCGGCGGATTCCAAATGACCGAGATTAGTCTTTACCGAACCAATTATCAAAGGCTTATTTTGGGAGCGATTTTGACTGAAAACCGCACCTAAGGCACCCACTTCGATTGGATCGCCCAAAGAAGTACCGGTACCATGCGCTTCTACATAACTGACTTGAGCGGGTGATACACCACCATTTTCTAATGCCTTACGAATCACAGCTTGCTGAGAGGGACCATTAGGTACCGTTAAACCACTGGTATGACCATCTTGGTTAACCGCTGTGCCGCGAATCAAGGCGAGGATATTATCCCCGTTAGCTACTGCATCTGATAAACGTTTAAGGATTATTACACCACACCCCTCGGAACGAATAAATCCATCGGCAGCCCCATCAAACGTCTTACAACGGCCATCGGCAGCCAGCATCCTAGCTCTAGAATGATTTATACTGACATAGGGTGTGATAAGAAGGTTTACGCCGCCGCTGATGGCAACATCGCATTCCCGCAAACGTAAGCTCTGGCAAGCCAAATGCACCGCCACTATTGATGAGGAACAAGCAGTATCTATGGCGACACTGGGTCCTTGTAAGCCTAGCGTATAAGACAAACGACCCACAGCCACACTATGGGCATTACCTGAGCCCATGTAGGAATCTATTTCACCAGGCTCTCTTCCCGTTAATAATAGTTGTCCATAGTCATTGCTACTGATACCGATAAATACGCCGGTTTGACTGTCCCGTAAGCGTGCTGGCGCAATTGCGGCATTTTCTAATGCCTCCCAAGTGACTTCCAATAGGAGACGATGTTGTGGATCAAGGCTTAAAGCCTCTCGCGGTGCAATACTAAAAAATGCGGGATCAAAGCTATCTATATTGTCCAAAAAACCGCCGTAGCGAGTGTACATTTTTCCGGCAGCATCGGGATTTGGATCATAATACTCATCAATATTCCAACGATCAGCAGGGACTTCTGTTATAGCATCTACTTGATTTTCCAACAGTTCCCAAAAAGTGTCCAATGTGTCAGCACCACCAGGCATCCGGCAACCCATCCCAATAATGGCAATGGGTTCTTTTTGCGTTTTTTCCAACGCATCCAACTTTGATTGCATTTTCTGCAATGCCGACAGGGCGCGTTTTAGTCTATCGCGATTATCCATTACTAAACCCCCTCAATATTGACTAAAGTATCATCAATGAGTGCGCCTAACTCATCTTCCGATAATTCATCCAACTTTTTTAAATCCATGCCATTTTTTAGCGGCTTAACTTCGGATGTGATTTTTAAGATAGCGACTTCCTTGAGTAAATAATCCACTAATTTTTCAGTAGTAGGATAATCAAACCCCAATGTGGCGGGTAGAGTACATTCCAAACTCTTTTGCAAACTGTTTCTTAATTCAACCGAGGTTAACGAATCCATTCCCAATTCAAAAAATCCTTGTTGTAAATCTATTGAGGCTGGAGAATCCAAGCTTAATACTTCAGCAACTTGAGTACGCAGATGCCCTATAAGCAATGTCCGACGTTTCTTAACTGGGGTTTTCTGAAATTTTTCGATAAAATCAATTTTTTGTTGTTTTTCTGAGACTTGTTCAGTTGGCGATAATAATTCCAGAAAGAATGGCGATGTTAGCAATTGTGCTGGAGAACCGTCGAGAGGAATGACTCCTATTTGGGCGGTTGGCTGTGAAAACAATTGTTCTAATGCCAGCAAGCCTTGCTGTGGAGACATTGCGTTCACTCCCTTCATTTTAAGCCGCTCATCTATCTTGCGCTCTGCCGCTGCGCCAACTTCAGCCCAAGGCCCCCAGTTGATACTTAATCCCGCTAACCCTTGTGTGTGGCGGTAATGCGCCAACATGTCCAAAAAAGCATTGGCGGCAGCATGATTTGCTTGACCCGCTCCGCCTAATAAAGACACCGTGGTAGAAAATAACACAAAAAAGTCTAAAGAGTGATCCAACGTTAACTTGTGTAAATGCCAAGCCCCGCTTACTTTGGGTGCCATGACTTTGGCAAAACGTGTCCAAGACTGTTGTTGTAATACTCCATCATCCAACACACCAGCTGCATGAATAATACCCCGTAAGGGTGGCATGGCTTGTTCAATATCTGACAAAACACGGGCAACTTCTTCTGCTACCGAAATATCGGCTTGAAGTATCATTACTTGAACTTCGACAAGTGTTGTTAATTGTTGTCTGCATGTGGGAGTCGGTGCGCTACGTCCAACCAGTGCTAGATGCTTTGCGCCTTTTTTGACCATCCAATCAGCAACTAATAAACCTAAACCGCCTAAACCGCCAGTAATCAGATAGGTCGCATCATCATGGAAAGTCACCGGTAGAGTTGTTTGGGTATGTCGGACTAACCTTGCGACATAGCGGGCATTGTTACAAAAAGCAATTTGGTCTTCTTGTGTTTTTGACAAAATTTCTTCAAATAACGTTTGCACAGCCTCATCTGGTTTGGTTTCAGAGTCTAAATCAACTCGTACTGTCTTGAATTCAGGATGTTCTAAAGCAATCACTTTTCCCATGCCCCATAAAGGCGATTGGGCGAGTCCTTCAATTTGAGAATTTTTAGCGGCAACCGCTCCTTGAGTCACTAGCCACAGTTGGGGTTGTTTTCCAAATTGGGCTTTTAACAAAGCCTGTATTAAGTACAAAACACTACCACAGGTTTGTTGTGAACTCCTTTCTAAATCTATTGTTGTTAGGGCGTTTGCTTTGGGCGCGTCTAAGCTCCAAAGGTGTATCACGCCTTGCAAAGTTTCGCTTGAGACTTCTCTCAAAAGTTGCTGAAATTCGCTCAGATTATTGGGGTTAAGTTGATAGGTTTTTTCGTTTAGCTGTTTGTAAGTTTCACCGAGGAAAACCAGCGTACAAACATCACCTCTGGCTTGTAGCAGGGTTTGCAGTTGTTGAGCCATGCCGTGTCCATCAGCAAAAATGAGCCAATGGGCGAAAGTTGGTTCAAGTTGAGTTGCTTGAGCTATAACCACTGCCTGTTTAGATAAAATTCCTCCCTCTTCCTGAGAGGCGGACAGTGTTGCAGTTTGTTGAAAGCCATTTTCTTTTAGCAAGTTCTGCCATTGAGCAGTAGAAATCAAGGGATGAGCCGGTCGCAAATAAGAATCAGTAAATCGCCACCACCCCTCGGTTAAACCAAAAATGAGGTCAACAAAGCGTAGCCGTTCAGTATTTTCGAGTAATACCAGCAACCCGCCCGGCATTAATAATTGTTGGACATGTTGCACCGTTTGTCGTAAATCTTTGGTGGCATGTAGTACATTGGCGATCACTATTAAATCATATTGTTGACGTTTAAATTCTGGTGCATCCTGTTCAATATCTAATAGCTGATACTGTATAAAGGGGTAATCACGAAATTTTTCTTTGGCTGTCCTCAGAAATAAGGTCGATAAATCAGTAAAGACATAGTCCGTCTGTTGGGCTGGTAGATGTGGCAGAATATAGGTACTTGTCCCGCCAGTACCTGCTCCAATTTCTAAAATGCGTAGCCTACGGTTTTGGGGTAAACGTGCCAATGCTGTGCTGACGGTTTTTTGCACCAGCGTATTCATCACTTGTGAGACAAGGGTATCTTGGTAGAGTGCAGCAGCGGTTGTTAAATCGCCCTCAGGAAATAATAATTCATGTAAAGGATCACATTTTCCTTGAAGCACCTCAGCAAGTTTTTCTCCACACCGCTCAAGCATGGTTAATTCGGTTTCAAATTCTGGATATTGTGTTTTCAGTGACGGTGTTTGAAAATTTTTCGGCTCCTTTATGACTATCCAGTGATGCTCTGATGATCGAAGTATGCCTTCCTCCGCTAACATTTCCAATAGACGATTTAACAATCGTACATGTTGACTGACAATATTTAATTGTGTCGTTAAGTCAAGCGTTGAAAAACGTTTACCAAGTGTGAAAATCCAACCCATTTTGTGAAATGCTTTGACCACATAACCAATACTTAACGTTTCAATCTGATTTAATATCTGCCAGTATTTGGTTAAATCTTGTCGTGTCTTCAATTCCTCTAAGTCGGGTTGTAACGTGTTATGGATGCTTTGCGGCGTGGGCAGGTAATCAGGTGACAAGCCTTGACGAGCTTGGGTACGCCATTCTATTTTATAGAACCAATCCTTGATCTTAGCTGGTTCTTTGGCTGTGATCCAGTAGCGTTGATGTTGCCAAGGATAAGTCGGTAATGTGACGCGACGGCGTAGATAATCCCGATCAAAGCTTTGCCAATCTACCGTGAGCCCATGGACATATAATTCTGCCAAACTTTGGAGCAATTGTTGCCAGTCATTTTGTCCTTGACGCAGACTAGGTAACCACACACCCACTTCATCAGGTAAACATTGGCGACCCATTCCCAGTAGCGTCGGCTTGGGGCCTATTTCTAAAAATATCCCACAACCTAGCTGATGTAAGGTTTCCACGCTCTTCGCAAACTGCACCGGCTGGCGTACATGATTGACCCAATACTGCGGCGTTGCTATTTCCTCTTTAATTAATTCACCGGTGATATTAGAACATAGTGCGATTCGTGGCGATGAATAGGACACCTCTAAGGCTACCCGTTCAAATTCAGATAACATCGGTTTCATCAAGGGAGAATGGAAAGCGTGGGAAACCGTCAACTTTTTAGTTTTTATGCCCTCAAAGTGGGTAATAAGCGTTTTTACGACCTGACTGTTGCCTGAAATGACAACGTTATCAGGGCCATTAACGGCTGCTATCGAGACAGCATCTTTGTGAGGTTGAATAACCGCCGCGACACGGGTTTGATTGACAGATACCGCTACCATCATGCCATCTTGGGGCAATGCTTGCATCAAACGTCCCCGTTCGGCAATCAGTTTTAAGCCATCTTCCAAGCTAAAAACCCCTGCCACACAAGCCGCCACATATTCACCCACACTATGTCCCATCACAACAGAAGGTTTTATGCCCCAAGATTGCCATAATTCTGCCAAAGCATATTCCAATGCAAAGAGAGCGGGTTGGGTGTAAGCAGTCTCATTTAATTGTGAATTATGAGTGGAATAGAGAATTTCAAGTATAGATTTATCTAGGTAAAGTCGCAGAATTTCATCACAACGTTCAAGCGTTTTGCGAAAAGTCGGTTGTGTTTCATAAAGTTCGCGTCCCATATCCAAATATTGGGCGCCTTGCCCGGTAAATAGGAAGGCGATTTTGGGCAGACGGGTCCCCTTGATTTGTCCTTGGAAAATGCCGGTGGTTGTTTGTCCGATAGTTCGTAACTTTTCCCGAGCCTGGGTGAGCGAATCTGCTACAATTCCTAATCTGTGACTCAAATGAGAACGGGTGGTATTGGCACTAAAGCAAAAATCACCTATCGCAAGACCATCACTCTCGTCAAGATATATAGCATATTTTTGTGCCAATTGCTTTAATGCGGTTGCCGTTTTTGCCGATAATGTCAATAAATGTAAGGGGCGTTCTCCTTTTTGCTGTTCAACGGCAGCTATAGCTGGTGCTTCTTCTACCACCAGATGGGCATTAGTGCCACTTGCACCAAAAGAACTGACGCCTGCTAAACGCTTTTTGTCACCGCGTGGCCAAGGCATCCTTTCTGTGGCTACACGCACAGGGAGTTCGTCCCAAGGAATTTGGGGATTAGGTTGTTTTAAGTGCAGATGCGGTGGAATTTGCTCATGTTGAAGAGCAAGCACGACTTTTATCAAACCCGCTATGCCAGCGGCGGCTTCCAGATGACCTATGTTGGTCTTCACTGTACCCATTATCAATGGGTGTTCTGGTGAACGTTTTTCACCTAGCACGGCGGTGGCGGCCCCCACTTCAATGGGGTCTCCTAAAGAGGTACCAGTACCATGGACTTCCAGGTAGTCGATCTCATCGGGTGCCACTTTAGCTTGTGATAAGGCTTTACGAATCACGGCTTGTTGGGCTGGCCCATTGGGCACGGTGAACCCTCCGCTGGCCCCATCTTGATTGACTGCCGAACCTCGAATTAGTGCCAGTATATTATCGCCATCCGCCTTTGCATCAGATAAGCGTTTTAAGACGACAACGCCACAACCTTCTCCACGCACGTAGCCATCTGCTGCTGCATCAAAAGTCTTGCAACGACCATCCTTGGCCAACATTTGCATACGTGAAGCTACGATGCTTGACTCAGGGGATAGGATCAAATTTGTGCCACCTGCCAATGCCATATCACTTTCACCTGTGCGTAGGCTCTGGCAAGCCAGATGGATCGCAACTAAAGAAGATGAACAAGCCGTATCGATGGCCATACTTGGCCCTTGAATACCTAAAATATAAGATAAACGACCGGCTGTTGCATTGAGAGCATTACCCATGCCAAAATAGGTGTCAAGTTGAGACAAATCACCAGATTGCATAATCCGAGTTGCATAGTCATTAGTTGTGATACCTATAAAAACACCAGTCTGACTACCAACCAATTGGTCTCTGACTTGTCCAGCGTTTTCCAAGGCTTCCCAACTAATTTCTAATAGTAAACGTTGCTGTGGATCTAGGCTTATCGCCTCACGGGGAGATATTCCAAAAAATTGGGGATCAAATTGTTCTATATCTTGCAAAAATCCACTATAGCGAGAATAGATTTTCCCTTGGGCATCAGGATCGGGGTCATAATAAGCCGCTATGTCCCAACGATTTGCGGGTATTTCTGTAATGGCATCAATGCCATCATGCAATAATCGCCAAAACGATTCGGGCTCCCCGCCCGGAAATCGAAAACTCGTACCAATAATGGCGATAGACTCGGTCTTAGCACGTTCAACGGCTTCAAGTTTTGCACAAGCGTCATCCAACGCAAGTAGCAACCGCCGCGACGATGGCATGTTTTTTTCTCTTGCAGTATCCATTTATTTATTTCAGTTATCCAATCTTAACAAATTCCAGTACAGAGGCATTTGGTTTAGGTTCTCGGTAAATTAATTTTGTTATCACTTCATTGTGTTCAAATGAAATCTCATTTAGTGTCGCTTCAACACAAAATAAATTGTCAACTTTATGAAATAACCGTAATTTAGTAGGATAATCAAGAGATAATTTCTTGCCATCTGTCACAATAACCAATGTCTCGCCTGATTTAACGGCTTGGTATTTGCCCGTCAAATCAGATAACGGATTAAGAGGATTGCAAGTTTCTACCAAGGGTGGAATAGACAAAAAGTCAGAAATTTTTTGATTATAAGCCTCCCAATCGCCTTGGCTATTTTCAATGCCAAGTTTTCTGATAGTCAATTCGGCAAAGAAAAAATCCATCAATTCTTTGTAACTTTGAAAAAAGAGCACTAGTTCATCAAAGTTTTTAATACCTTTTTTTCTGCCTGCTGGTGTGTTAGCAATCAGGTTGATTAGATATTCTTCAAACGCAGGACCACGTCTGTCACAATTTTTCCTCAACGCTGCTGCAACGTCATTTTGATAAAAATAGATAAAAACCGGGTTCAAGGGTTTTATTAGGTTTTGAACCTGCAACAGATGATTTCTCATGGTTTTTCTATCGAACTCGACTGTCAACATTGCGCCTAGTGTCGTCTGTAAAAACGTGCTTTCCAATAAGTTGACTTGCTCAGTGCCGGCAAGAGTGCTCACAAGTTTCTCCCAATTTAATAATGCCTTTTTATGAATTTTATGCGGCGTTAAACGGGCTTTGTGCGAAAATAAAATACTTGTCCAATAAGTCAATTTCTTAAAAAAATTACGCCAATTTTTTCCATCCCCCTGACGCAAGGCGACTTCGATTGAACTGGCAACTTCATCAGACTGATAAATAGGATGTGGCATTTCATGTTCATAAAACCATTTCGCTTGAGAATCATTCTTTTGCAAATGCATGGCCAGAAATTGAGCCGTGTATGATTTTCCTGAACCTGAAATACCGTCAATCAAAATTAAGTTAGTGTTTATCATCTTTTTCTTTTTTCTTAATCTTTTAAGTACTGAACCATGAATTATCGGAGATTTTGGAGTCCAAAGCTTTAGCTTTGGAACTTGCCCAAAGCTAAAGCTTTGGACTCCAAAATACATTAAAATTCATGGTTCGGTACTTAACAAGGTTTCCAATCTTGCCAGCCTTTGTGTAATTGAGATATCAACTTCATTATCTGGCAGTTGTTCTATCTCTGATAAAGTTGATACTTGTTTGTTTTCCTCTAACGCCACTGCCCATCCAAAGACTTTATGACCGATATATTTGGCAAGGTCTTGAATATTAGGATAGTCAAAGATAAGTGTCGCGGGCAAAGAGGCACCCAAACTCGCTACCAGTCTGTTTTTCAACTCAATTGCCATTAGGGAATCTATCCCCATCTCAAAAAAACCTTGCTGTAATGCAGGCCATTCTGAAAATTCTAGCCCCACTATTTTAGTCACTTCTTCTTGAAGATAAGTCGTTAAAAGCTCGTAGCCATCGCTTTTTTGGGCATTTTTCAATTGCTGTAAAATATCTGATTTTGGCACTGGCGGTATTTCAACCACGGTTTGTGGCTGCGACACCTTGATATGCTCTAACAAAGGCCGTTGCTCTCGCAGTGTATAAATTTCTTTGAACAATGACCAATTAACAAGTGCCACCGTGCATTGGCACTCCTTTGTACCAAGCAGATAACTTAGCGCTTCAATTGCCGATTGTGGTGGCAATGTTTCTACGCCCTGACGGTTTAACCATGTTTGGGCTTGCTCAGAAGATGCCATACCGTCATCAGCCCAAGGACCCCAATTAATAGTCAAAGCTGGCAAGCCAAGCCCGTGGCGATAATGCGCCAACATATCCAAAAAATGGTTGCCTGCGGCATAATGCGCTTGTCCTTTAGAACCCCATACTGATGCAATTGAAGAAAAACAAACGAAAAAATCTAATGACATTTTTTGGGTAAGTTGGTGCAAAATCCAGGCACCCTGCACTTTGGGACGCAGCACGGCTTGCAGTGAATCTAAAGCGATGTCTTTGATGGGCTCATATCCAACCACACCGGCTGCGTGAACAATACCCCGTAAAGGGGGCATAGTGTTACCGATAGTTTCAAACAGCATTGAGATTTCCGATTGATTCGCAACATCAGCATTGGCAACCAAAACATTAACACCGTCTTGTCGTAATTGATTGATAGTCTCTTGTGCTTGTTTGGAAGGTTGACGGCGGCTCGTCAGTATCAAATGCCGTGCGCCTTGCGCGATTAGCCACTGAGCCACTCGTAATCCTAATGCACCCAAACCGCCGGTAATCAAATAACTTGCTTTGGTTGCTAGTGATATTGCTGAAGAGTCTGTCAGGCAATTTGGCACGAGACGCGCTACATAACGCTGTCCGTCTCGATAAGCGATCATATCTTCCGTATCAGGTGCCAAAATTTCTGTCAATAGGGTTGCCGCATTATCACCAACGGGGGCTAAATCAATCATGCCGCCCCATTTGTCGGGATGCTCTAATGCAAGCACTTTACCCAATCCCCATAACGGTGATTGAGCAAGGGCAGTCAGATGGCCGCTTTTTACTGGCACTGCATTTTGAGTCACCAACCACAGTGACGTCGAATTATAATGCTTTTTTTCCAAGGTTTGTACGAGATGTAATACGCTGGCACAGCCTAAACTTTGTTCCAAAGCAGTGACTGTCAATTCGTCGGGCAATGGCGCATCTAAACTCCAGAGATGGACGATGCCTTGCAGTACATTTGTATCCAACCTTTTTTGGAAAAAATTTTCAAAATCAGTTGGATTAGCTGGGTTAATTTCCCCTGCATAAACCAAAATACTGGCATCACCACGCTTTTGTAAAAGTTGTGCCAAGGCTTTTCCGACTCCACCAGTGTCAGCAAAAATAAGCCAGGTGCCCGTCGATTGATGCTCTTTTGAGACGCCTGGTTTGGGTTGCCATGTCAACTGGTAAAAGCACTCTTTTATGGTATTTAGTTTGAGTTGTTGTTGATGTTGCTTAACTAAGATTTCCAATAATTCGGGCAATAATTGCTGTTTATCTGCTGATAAATTGCCAGCTTTTGCCAATAGTTGCGTTAATTGTTCTGTATTTCCTTGATGTATGAGGTTAACGATTGAAGTTTCAACTGATAAGGACTTGGTTTTTTGAGATTTTTCTAGCCAATAGCGTTTTCTTTGAAATGGATAAGTTGGCAATACCACGCGACGGCGCGGATAATCACGATCAAAACTTGTCCAGTCTATAGATGCACCACGTACATATAATTCACCTAAACTCTGTAACATTTGTTGCCAGTCTGATTGTCCTTGACGCAGACTGGGGAGTGCAAGCACGTCATCTTGGCTACCCAGACCTAATAGGGTTGGCTTGGGGCCAATTTCTACAAAAACTTCATAACCTTGTTGATACAAGGTGGCCATACCGTTGGCAAATTTCACCGGCGACAGAATATGACGACACCAATAGTCTGGGTTTGCTACCTCGCTCTTTGCCAAATGTCCAGTAACATTAGAAATAAACCCGATTTTTGGAGCAGAATAAGTTATCTCGGCAGTCACACGCTGAAAATCAGCCAACATCGGCTCCATTAAGGGTGAATGGAAAGCGTGAGACACTTTTAACGGTTTCGTTTTAATGCCTTCTGCATTCAAAGCGACAATAATGGTCTCTACGGCTTGGCGTTGCCCGGAAATCACGACACTTTGCGGCCCATTAATAGCCGCCATCGAAACCATTTCTGCATAAGGTTGAATTGCAACGGTAACTTGTGCTTGAGTCGCTGACACTGCCACCATCATGCCATCTTGGGGCAACGCTTGCATCAAACGCCCCCGTTCGGCAATCAGTTTTAAGCCATCTTCCAAGCTGAAAACCCCGGCAATACACGCAGCGACATATTCACCGACACTATGCCCCATGAGCATTGATGGTTTAATGCCCCAAGATTGCCATAACTTAGCTAGGGCATATTCTAAGGCAAAAAGGGCAGGTTGTGTGTAAGCGGTATCATCCAGAAAAGGATTTTCTGCTGAAAACAGAACTTCAAGCAGAGGTTTTTCCAAATAGGGCTGCAATATTTTCTCGCATTGCTCTAAAGTTTGTCGAAAAGTGGGCTGAGTTAAGTAGAGTTCGTGCCCCATACCTATATATTGAGCACCTTGACCTGTAAATAAAAACGCTATCTTTGGAGGTTTCAGACTCGCCTTGCCAAGGGTACAACCCACTATTCCCGATTTTCCAAATTGAGCCAAATGCTTATATAATTTTTTAGTGGAATCTGCAAAAAGAGCAAGGCGATAGTCAAAGTGCGCTCGGCCAGTATTGGCGGTAAAGCAAATATCAGCTAGTCGTGCGGTTGTATGAGATTTAAGATAAGCTTGTACCAATTCATACAGTGCCTTATCACTTTTAGCAGAAAGTGCTAATAAATGGAGTGGACGTTCTTTTTGATTTATAACTTCTAAACTATTGTTCTCTTGGAATTTAAAAGCGGGGGCTTCTTCCAACAGCATATGAACGTTGGTGCCACTCATCCCAAATGAACTCAGACCTGCAATTCGTGAGGATTCTCCACGAGTCCAAGCTCGTCGCTCAGTAGGAACTAGCATGGGGAATGCCTTCCAAGCAATGTGGGAACTTGGCTGTTTAAAATGTAAATTGGGCGGAATTTCCTCATGCTGTATCGCAAGCAGAACCTTTATTAAACCTATTATACCTGCTGCCGCTTCCAAATGGCCCAAGTTCGTTTTAACCGTTCCTATGACTAGCGGAGAATTTTTGGGCCTATTTTCACTAAATACGGCACTCAGTGCGCCCACTTCAATCGGGTCTCCCAATGAGGTGCCGGTACCATGCGCTTCTATATAGCTCACATCCGCTGGTTTTATTTTAGCATTTTGGAGTGCTTGACGAATAACTTTTTCTTGAGCCAATTCATTTGGCACCGTGAAACCACTACTTGCACCATCGTGGTTGATAGCTGAACCTTTGATGAGTGCTAGGATATTATCCTTATTAGCAATCGCATCCGATAGTCGTTTGAGTATAATAACGCCACATCCTTCACCACGACCCATACCATTGGCAGTAGCATCAAAAGTCTTGCAACGTCCGTCAGGAGAAAGTGCTTTAATTTTCGATAAACAAACGTTTATGGCAGGCGATAAGTTCAGATGTACCCCACCCACAATAGCTAAATGAGATTCTTGTAAGCGCAAACTTTGACAGGCGAGATGAGTCGCCACCAATGAAGAAGAACAGGCGGTATCTATTGATAATACAGGTCCTTGGATACCAAGCACATAAGACAAGCGACCAGCGGCAAAGCACAAACCAGTACCCGTGGCTGTATAGGCAGTGATGTCTGTCAGGTCCCCAGTGAGTTGCAAAAGCCCATAATCCATTTGACCAATACCGATAAAAACCCCCGCTAATTTGCCAATTAATTCTTTTGGGGATTGTCCAGCATTTTCCAAGGCTTCCCAAGTGACTTCTAAGAGCAAACGTTGTTGGGGATCCATATTGATTGCTTCTCGCGAAGATATCCCAAAAAAATGTGGATCAAACTGATCTATCTGCGGTAAAAAACTACCAGAGCGAGTGTAAATTTTTCCCGCAGCATTAGGTTCTGGATCATAATAAGCATTAACGTCCCAGCGTGTTGGCGGCACTTCGCTGCTCATATCTACCCCATTGTGCAAGAGTTCCCAAAATTCCTCTGGGTTCTTTGCTCCTGGGACTCTACAACTCATACCAATGATAGCGATAGGTTCACTCTGAGTATATTCAATGGCATCCAGCTTTGCTCGCATTTCCTTTAATGCGACTGCTGCACGTTGTAGTGGTGATAATTGTTCAATCCTATTGTCTGAAAAATTAGCCATTTATGTTTTTCCTTGTATCAAGGCATCTA
The DNA here is from genome assembly GCA_000785145.2 of Candidatus Thiomargarita nelsonii. Taxonomy (GTDB): domain Bacteria; phylum Pseudomonadota; class Gammaproteobacteria; order Beggiatoales; family Beggiatoaceae; genus Thiomargarita; species Thiomargarita nelsonii_B. The sequence continues at coordinate 125,691 of JSZA02000001.1, read as the reverse complement.
GTTCTTTGTCAATCAGTCCTTCTAAATCTTCTTCCGAGTATTTTTCTACCTCAGTCAATACTGATGACGCTTGTACAATTTCCTGAATACTATCAGAAGGACTCGGGGAATCTAAGGCCAGTACCTCAGTCACTAAGTAGTCTACCAGTGCATTAATTGTGCTATATTTGAATAACAGGGTTGAAGGAAGCGAGCATTCTAAGCTGGTTTGTAGAAGTTGTTTCAATTCTGTAGCCGTTAATGAATCCATCCCCATTTCAAAAAATCCTTTTTGTGTAGGTTGAGATGCCGTTAAACCAAGCACTTTAGTCAATTGAGCTTGAATATGTGCGCTCAAGTAATCTCGGTGTTCATTAGTTGCCACTAATTCTTTTAGCTTTTTTACAAAATCAATCTTAGGCTTTGATTTTTTTGATCGCTTGGCTTGTTTGAAGTGAGAAAAGAAAGGCGAAACCACCCCATCTTGCTGTAGAAATTTTGACCATTCGATGGGTATAACACCCACTTGCTGCGTTGGTTGTAACAATAATGTGGCCAACATTTGTAGCCCAGACGAAGGAGGTAGGCTCCTTATACCATTCCTTTCCATTTTCTCTAGTTCCACTCGGTTAGCAAATCCTATTCCTGACCATATACCCCAATTAATACTCATACCAGGCAATCCTTGTGCTTGTCGAAAATAAGCCAAAGCGTCCAGAAAAGTATTCGCTGCCACATAATTAGCTATCCCTACCCCACCAAGGAGTGTGGCGGCACTAGAAAATAGCACGAAAAAATCTAATGGTTTATGTTGAGTCAAGGTGTGTAGATTCCAAGCACCTTGAATTTTTGGTGCAAAAACCCGCGCAAAACTTTCCCAATTTTGCTGTAATAACATGCCATCTTCAAGGACAGCCGCTGCGTGGATAATACCTCGCAACGGAGGCAAGGATTGCTCAAGATTGACCAGTACTTTATTGAGTTGTTGAATGTTAGAAACATCAGCTTGGCTGACAACTACTTTTACGCCACTCTGCTGCTGCAATGCATCTAATTGACTTTTAACCGCTGGATTAGCACCACGACGCCCTACTAGAACAATATGTTTCGCTCCTTGTTCTATCATAAATCTTGCGACCAATAAACCTAAACCGCCCAAACCACCTGTTATCAGATAAGTACTCTCTGCGTGGAAATGTAATTTGTCATCATCTTGCAAATGGTAGCGCATTAACCTCGCTACATAACGGGTGTTGTCACGAAATGCAATTTGGTCCTCTGGCGTTTTTGAGCGAATTTCCTCAAAGAGAATTTGGGCCTCATTACCTTGAGTTTCAGGTTCTAAATCCACTCGCACACAGTTCAGTTCAGGGTGTTCTAAAGCAATGGCTTTTCCCATGCCCCATAAAGGAGACTGAGCAATATTGCTTATAGGTAATTGGTCATCAGTAATTGGGATAGCACCTTGAGTCACTAAGCAGAAAGTCTGCAATTCAGAAAAATCTGCCTTGACCAAAGCTTGAACTAGGTGCAAGGTGCTACCACAAGTGTAAAGTAGGGCCTTTTCTATGTCAGCATTTTCAAATGCTATGTCTAGGCTCCAACAATGTATGACTCCACGCAAGCGACGTTGTTTTGCGCTCACGCTCGCTAACAGTTGTTGAAAATCCTCTGGACAGTTTGGTTCTATTTTGAATGTTTGTTCATCTACTTGTTGATACGCCTGACCTTGGAAAACGATGAGACAAACTTCACCACTTTCTTGGAGCAGTGCCGCTAATTGCTGACCTATTTTCTGACGATTATCAGTAAAAATGAGCCACATTCCCTCTGATTCCATTGGTGCGGATCGTTTTTGACGAGGATATTTGGGGGACATAGCCATAATCACCGCTTGTTGCAAGGGATGATCCGGTAATATGCTCTCCACTTGTGTCAATCCATTATCTTGCAACAATGTCTGCCATTGAGTGGTTGATAGCAAGGGATAGGATGGACGTAAATGGTGGTCAGTAAAGCGCCACCAACCTTCAGTTAAACCAAAGGTTAAATCCAACCAACGCTGGTGAGCAGCACCTTCCATCAAAATCAACATGCCACCAAAGGCTAATAAACTGTGTATATGTTGTAAAGTCTCACCCAAATCTTTAGTGGCGTGTAGCACATTAGCCGCTATGATGATGTCGTATTCATGCTCACCAAACCCTTGTTGTGTTGGCACTTTTTCAATATCTAACACTTGATAGCGCACAAAGGGGTAATCGATGAATTCCTCTTGTGCCTTTGTCGTAAATAAGGACGAAACATCGGTAAAAACATAGTCCGTTTGGTGGGCAGGCAGGTGCGGTAAAAGATAAGCCGTGGTTCCTCCAGTACCAGCACCTATTTCTAATATACGCACTCGATGTCCTTGAGGTAAACGCGACAATGCTGATAAAACGGCTTTTTGTAAAATGGTATTCATCACCGAGGTACCCGGTGAGTTCTGATAAAATTGGCGTAATGCCGTTAAATTCCCCTCAGGAAATAATAATTTAAGTGGATCACACTCTCCTCGAAGTACGTCTGCCAGTTTGTTGCCACAACGTTCCAGCATAGTTATCTCTGCATTCGCGGTGGGTTCTTGCTCTAACAGCGCATTGACTTGAATGGCGGGATTTTTAAGGTCAGGTATCTTGAGCACTTCCCATCGTTCACCTATTTGTCGAAGTAGTCCTTCTTCCGTCAATATTTCTAACAAACGATCCAATAGTTTCCTATGTTGACTAACTACGCCTAATTGTTCGGCTATGGCATGAGTCGAAAAATGCTGGTTCAGCTTCCATTCCAATTGCTCAAAGGCTTTCAATATATATTCTATGCTTAAAATTTCTAATTGTTCGAGAATTTTTCCGTAAGATTCAATATTGGCGGTCGAATCGACCACATAAGGCTTGAGACGTTGGCTGATATCGGTGGGTGCAGGGATATAATTCGGTGATAATCCCAAACCTACTTGAGGTTGCCATTCAACTTTATAAAGCCAATCTTGTTGTACACTTTGTATTGTCGATATGAAAGCGTCACGACTTATTTTTTGAAATGTCAGTCCTTCAAGGGTGGCTATCAATTGACCTGAATTTGTCAAGAAATATAGATCAACTGTCGTGTTAGAATCCTTTTTGTCCTTTATGATCACGACTCCCCAAAGGTTTAGTGAGTCTTCTGCACCATGATAAAAATGCAGTTGTTCTAAACCGACTGGTATGTATGTGTCGTTTATTTCCTGATTGTGGAAAAATGTGGCTAACAGTTTAAAGCCAGCTTCCAATAAAATGGGAGGCAGACAAAAGTCTGACATTTCTAAAACAAGGGATTTTGGTAACTGAATTTGGCCAAGTGCCTTGTCTTTGCCGTTCCAGACTTTTTTTATAAGCTCTTCTCTATTCGGTTGAGAGTTGTCGGCAATCGCTATTTCTTCAGTACATTGTGCCTGCAATGTTGCTAAATCGAAGGAACGAATTTTAGAGGAGTCGACCAAAACCTTACCTGAAACATGGCAGAGCCAAGTGGGTTCTTCATTGTTCTCACCCATTACCAAACTAAAAATATGAAAAGAATACGTTTCATTATCGGCTGGTGTCAATTTTATTTGGACAGTTTTGCTTTCTGCCAAAGTCAAAGCCTGTTGAAAACTAACTTCTTCCAAGACTAAATGCTCAGATTTTAAAACAGCAGTTCCTGCGGCTAAAGCCATTTCTAAGTATGTGGTTGCTGCTACAACGGGTGTATTAAAAACCTTATGTACAAGATAAGACTTTGAAGCTTGGCTGAGCTGTGTTTCAAATCGAATTGACTTTGAGCCTGCCACATAGAGTTGTTGAGTTAACAGAGGATGAGTCAACTGACTGCGATTTTTTTGTAGGGGCTTGGTTTCCTTTTCCAACCAATAAGGTTGCCGCTGGAATGGATAAGTCGGCAAAGCTATCCGATGACGCGAATAATCACGATCAAATCCTGTCCAATCTATAGAGACGCCACGCACATATAATTCACTTAAACTCTGTAATATTTGTTGCCAGTCTGATTGTCCTTGACGCAGACTGGGGAGTGCAAGCACGTTATCTGGTAGATATTGGCTACTCATACCTAATAGGGTGGGTTTGGGGCCAATTTCTATAAAAACTTCATAACCTTGTTGTTTAAGCGTTGCCATGTTAGCGGCAAATTTCACTGGTTGGCGCACATGACGACACCAATACTCAGGTGTGGCGATTTCATCTGTCGCAAAATCACCGGTTATATTGGAACATAAGGCAATTTGAGGTTTGGTATAACTGATTTCAGTAGCAATCTGTTTAAACTCTGCAAGCATTGGCTCCATTAGAGGCGAGTGAAAGGCGTGAGAGACTTGTAAGGGTTTAGTTTTAATGTCCTCTGCATTCAATGTCGTAATGATAGTTTCTATGGCTTTTTGAGTTCCCGAAATAACGAGGCTTTGTGGACCATTGATTGCGGCTATTGAAACTTCATCTGTGTATGGCTGAATAGCAGCCGCCACGCGAGTTTCATTTGCTGACACTGCGACCATCATGCCATCTTGGGGCAACGCTTGCATTAAACGCCCCCGCTGAGCAATTAATTTTAAAGCATCTTCTAGACTGAAAACACCCGCAATACAAGCTGCGACATATTCACCGACACTATGCCCCATCATAGCTGCTGGTTTTATGCCCCAAGATTGCCATAACTTAGCTAGGGCATATTCTAAGGCAAAAAGGGCAGGTTGTGTGTAAGCGGTCTCATCGAGAAAAGGATTTTCTGATGAAAACAGAACTTCAAGCAGAGGTTTTTCCAAATAGGGGAGCAATATTTTCTCGCACTGCTCTAAAGTTTGTCGAAAAGTGGGCTGAGTTGAGTAAAGTTCGTGCCCCATGCCTACATACTGTGATCCTTGTCCGGTGAATAAAAAGGCAATTTTAGGTGGTTTTTGAGATTGAATTTGATGAGTGTTGCTGGTTGCCTGACTCAATTTGTCACGCAATTGTTGCGTCGATTCAGCAATGATGGCAAGGCGGCTCCCAAAATGGGAGCGTCCCGTATTTGCCGTGAAGCAAACATCCGCCACGGTGGTATCAGAATAATCCGCTAAAAATTTCTGGTATTGGTCTGCCAATGCACTTAATGCTTGCTCATTTTTAGCTGAAAGCGTTAGCAAATGCAGGGGGCGTAGTAAGGCTTTTGATGTTTTTAAAATTTCGGAACTCTGATCAATTTGAGGCGCTTCTTCTATAATCACATGGGCATTCGTACCACCGAAACCAAAAGAACTTACACCGGCTAACCGCTGTTCTTTGGTCCATTTTTGAGGTGCCGTTGGAATCGATAAAAGATTGTTGTCCAAAGAGATAAGCGGATTAAGTTGTTTTAGGTGCAGATGTGGTGGGATTTCTCTATGCTGTAGTGATAGTACCACTTTAATTAAACCGGCAATCCCTGCGGCTGCTTCTAAATGACCAATATTAGTTTTAACCGCTCCAATCCAAGCCGGTTGCTCTTTGGAACGCCCTTCCAGAAGCACTTGTTTTAAGGCATTCACTTCAATGGGATCTCCCAAAGATGTGCCCGTGCCGTGAGTTTCGATATAGCTTATTTGAGCAGGTAATACGCTGGCATTTTCTAGTGCTTGGCGGATGACGGCTTGTTGTGACAGACTATTTGGTGCGGTTAATCCATTGCTGCGTCCATCTTGGTTAACGGCTGAACCTTTAATAAGGGCAAGAATATTATCCTTATCCCTTACAGCATCAGAAAGACGTTTTAGTATTACGACACCACAACCTTCGGCCCGCACATAGCCATCGGCACTTGCATCAAAGGTCTTACAGCGTCCATCCGCTGCTATCATCCCTGCTTGTGAAAAGGTAACTGTCAAATCGGGGGTTAAGATGAGATTAACGCCCCCTGCTATAGCTAAATTACATTCTCCTTGACGTAAGTTTTGACAAGCTTGATGAACGGCAACCAGCGAAGAGGAACAGGCTGTATCTATCGCAACACTTGGTCCCCGTAAATCCATTAGATAAGATAAACGGTTGGCTGCAATACTAAATGCTTTGCCAGTACCTGAATAGGCATCAGACATCATGCCTGATTTGAGTTGTAAGTCGGCATAATCGTTGGTGCTGATACCAATAAAGACACCGGTTTGACTACCCGCTAATTTTTCTGGGGCAATGTAAGCATTTTCCAGTGCCTCCCAACTAATTTCCAATAAGAGCCGTTGTTGCGGATCCATCAGTTGAGCTTCACGAGGTGCGATTCCAAAAAATTGGGGATCAAAGTGCGTTATTTCGTCATCGGTTAAAAAACCGCCCCAACGGGGGTTCATTTTTCCGGGTGTGTCTATCTCCCAGCGTGAAGCTGGAACTTCTGTAATGGCATCTTTTCCTTCATGTAAAAGTTGCCAAAAAGCTGGGGGATTTTCGGCTCCGGGAAAACGGCAGCCCATGCCAATAATAGCAATAGCTTCGGTGGCCGTTTTTAGTGATATCTGTTTTTTTTGAGATTGAGAATAATTTTGTTTTTCTGCTAAATACTGAGAAATAGCTTGAATGTTAGGATAATCATAAACCAAAGTCGGAGATAAAGAGCGCCCTAACCAAGTTTCTAGTTCACCAGATAAGCTCACTGCTGTCATAGAATCTAGCCCATAACTGGCTAAAGGTTCTTGAATATCTATTTCCGAAGCCGCAATTTTCAATTGTTCAGAAAGTTTGATTAATAACCAAGTTTGAATAGATTCTACCGTCACCGAGCGATAATCATTGTTGGTTACTGATTTTTTGATAGAAATATCTTGTTGCCATTTCGCAACGGTCTTAAGAGTATCTGTTAAAAAAGCATCTCGACAGGCACGGCGTTGAACTTTGCCACTAGACGTTTTTGGGAGCGTTGCTGGTTTCAGTAATAATACGGCATAGAGTTGTAAGTCATGTTGTTCGGAGACTGCTTGACGAATGCTGTTAATGACTTCATTGACTTTTAATTTTTTGAGTGCGGTACGTCCTACTTCTTGTAGTACAACAAGCCGTTCTTCATCAGCTATCTCTGTTGAAAATGCTGCTCCGCCACTGGCTCGTAGTGTTGTATGACTCCGTTCTATAGTCGATTCAATATCTTGAGGATAAAAGTTTAAGCCTCTAATAATGATGATATCTTTTACCCGTCCAGTCACAAACAATTCATCATTATACAAAAATCCAAAATCTCCGGTTCGCATGAACGGTCCTTCGCCATTGGCAGTAACAGCATGGAAGGTTTGTTTCGTTTCAATAGGACGGTTCCAATAACCTTGTGCCATTGAAGTGCCACTTGTCCAAATTTCTCCGATTTCGTTATAAGCACAGGGTTTTAAGGTATCTGGATTGACAATGAGAATCTGCGTCTCAATCTCACTGACACCACATCCAACCAGGGTCTGAGACTTGCGGGGATTATTAGCTTGTTCTTGATTTGCTTTGACTACCTTATGCTGTGCCAACGCTTCGCTTTGAAGTGTCAGAAATGTCGGTTTATCCGTATAGCGGACTGCGGTGACTTTCAAGGTGGCTTCGGCAAGTCCGTAACCTGGACATAATGCCAGGTGATTAAAACCACAAGATGCGAAAGTATTGGCAAAATGTTTGAGTACTTCTTTTCTGACTGGTTCGGCACCATTTAAAGCCATACGCCATTTGCTGAGATTTAAAGTGGTTCGTTGTTTGGGCGTAATTCGTTGTACACAAAGTTCATAAGCAAAATTAGGTGCAGCAGTGTGGGTACCGCCATAGCGTGAAATCGCTTGCAGCCAGCGAAACGGTTGTTGTAAAAAAGCACTGGCCGCCATAAGGTAACAAGGAAAACCTTTATATAAAGGTAGAAGAATTCCATAAATAAGCCCCATATCGTGAAAGATCGGTAGCCAAGTTACCATTATGCTATCTTGCGTATGTCCCCAGCCTAAATTTAGGTCTTTTAAGTTATGTAATAGATTGCTGTGGGTGACCATGACCCCCTTTGGGGTTCCGGTGGATCCAGAGGTATATTGAAGAAAAGCTAAGGTATCACTATTGATTTTCGGCATTTGCCAACTATCAGCTAATTCCACAGCTAGATTATCAGTGGCTATCCAGTGCAAGTTTTCCAACTCTGGGGCATAAGTGAGTTGCGGTGTAATCTTTGATAAAATGTCAGTCGTGGTCAGTATTACCGCTGCTTGTGCGTCAGTGGCAATCGCAGCCAGTCGTAAGTCAGAGCGATTACGACGTGGGGGATAAGCGGGTACGGCGATAACATTAGCATAAAGACAGCCAAAAAATGCGGCAATATAGTCTAACCCGCTAGGATAAAGTAACAACACACGTTCCTCCGCAGCTACCATGCTTTGAAGTTTTGTGGCAATAATTCGTGCCTGTTGCTCTAATTGTGCATAAGTCAAACTGGCTTTTTCAGTTTCGCCATCAACCAAAAAAGTATAAGCCAATTGATCGGGTTGATTTTGCGCTCTTTCAAGTAGTAATTCAATTAGTGTGACGGGTTCTGTTGCTTTATCAGATAGTTTTTTGTCAGTGGCACCGTTTTGTACCACACATTCGTCAACCGAATATTCTTTTAATAATGCGGTTTCTAGGGGATTTTTTTTGATAAGGTTATTATTTGTCATTGTTAAATTATACTTGATGCTCAACTTTTTTATTATTGATTTTTTTTAAATATTTTTAATAATGAATTGGAGTCCAAAGCTTTAGCTTTGGGCTCTAATATCTCCGATAATTCATGGTTCAGTACTTAACCAATTACATACGAGGTAATTTTGACAAATCTCCCAATTTCAATTCATCAATGTCCATGCTTACAGCAGTGAGAATCGTACCCGTTTGATAACGGAGTTTGGCTATCGCTTTAGCCAACTCTTGTAGACTAGTGACGAGGTTATTATTTGCTTGTGTGAATTTCTCCTCGATATCAATCAAATTAAGGATGAGATGGGGCTTGTCTAACAAACGGTTACGAGAGTTATTATAGCTTGTTTCTAAAGTAGAGCCATAAAGCTTGACCGCTTTTACTGCTTCTACAGCTTCTTTCAGCCTACGCATCAGTGTGCCAGTATTAACTTCGATCTGCATACTGACTGTCCTCTGCAAGTCATTCGTCTTAATAACGTTAATATTATAGGTGGCATTGGCTAAGTCACGTTGGCCTTTGGCAAGATTATTACCCAACGGGTAAACAAACGTGAGGCTCACTCCGGTATTCGTACCACGGGTATCACTGCTCAAAGCATCAATATAACGATTATAACCATCGCCTAGTTCATAAGCCCTACGAGTGGCATTTAAACCAAAATTAAGCTGGGGTAACACATCTCGCCTCGCTTTGGCTAATAAAATGGCTGATGCTTCTTGCTTCAGTTTAGCAGCCTGGATATCTAGGCGTTTTTCTTTCGCTTTAGCAATCCATTTATGCTGCATCGGTTGTTGTTCAAGTCTCGCTAAAACTCCACTCCAATCATAAGGAAAGTCTTCTGAAGGTTCACCTATGTTGGCGAACTGTTTGTTAGAAATGCCAGTGCTCACAGCTAAAGCACCTTTAGTGCTATTTAGCTGTTCTATAGCGGCAATCGTGTTTCGCTGCTTATCGAGCAAATAAGCTCTAATGCGAGATGCACCCACACTCGCACGTAATTTAATCCCCTGATTTTTTGTCTTAATCCCCTCTTTCGCTGTCTTGATCCAATTTCGTATCCTTTGCTCAGACTCTTGCTGGATTTTGAGATTTTTCGTTGCGGCTTTGTAATCCCAATAAGCATTGGTGCTGGCAAGCAACAATTTTGAAATACCGTGGTAAAAATTCAATTCCACTGCCTGACTTTGCAGCCGAGCTGAACTTTCACTTGCCGCTGCTGAAACGTAACCCCGTCCTTTTAGTAAAGGAATAGTGATATTCAAATTGAGTTGAGAAATATTTGTTGTGTCTTGAGAAATAATACGATTGTCTGCTCGGGAGATACCAGCACTCACTGTGGTGCTAATACCCGTTCTGAAGCGTTTGTTTAACGAAAAAGTGAGATTCTGTGTGTCTGTATCAGGAGTAAAGGCCGGTCTGCCTTGACTGGTAGTGCCAACGACAGAGGTGTAGATATCAAATTCACTGCTCGCCATCTGGGCACCGGCTATAGCGGATTGCACTCCTAATGTTCCCTGTATGAGAGTAGGTGAATTTTTCAGCGTAATAAGGGCTACCTGCTGTAAGCTCAGTGGTCCACCTGACAAGGTGGTGAGATTGGCATTTAATTGCTCGCTAACTCCAGAACCTGCCTGGGCAAGAGCGGAGTATGGTGGTATTACCATGAGTAATGAGCCCAATGGAAGGGCGCGTAACAATTGCAATTTTTGTTTTGCCAAAAAATGGGTCATAAAAATAATTTCCTCCAAAAAGTTAGATAGCTTAATCCTGTAGAGGTGGAGATTTTTCTGGTCACAGTATATAGTTTATTGGATATTTTGCAACCTTTTTTTTTAGGGGATGAGTACTTACTATTTTTTTTTCATTTTGGCAGCCACACGTTGCCCTTCTTTAAATTCAGAAGTAAAACTTTTTTTTGCTGTTTTTGAGTCAAAATCACGTAAGGTACCGCCAGATTCAAAATGTTGTGTAAATACTTTTCCAATCGCGTAAGTAGCAGCACCCTCAAGTATTGGCATGCTGATTATGGCGGTTGCTTGACCAATGCCTGGTATAATTTTAATTATACTAGCCACCGGCTTAAATATATAAAGCGGCATCACACCGCCCAGTAATGTTGTTATCAGAGACTTGCCAAGACTTCTGGAAAATTCAATGTTATGTAGTTTAGCCAAAGCACGCAGCATTTTTAACCGAAGGCTCGATATGGCGATAAAATCCACCAAAGGAACAGGGATAAAAGCGATAGCCATAGAACTAACGACATAACTTTTGATGATAGTATTGGCTTCTTTATTTAATGGGCTTGTCAAATGCTTCATGGTCAATTTAATTATAAATAATAACAATGGTTCGGACCGTTTTAGGGAATGACAGTCCCAAGACTGTCGCATTTAAAGAGAGACTGCCATTAAGTTAAGGGCAAACCCGATAGGGTAGCCCCTACGCCAATGGCATTGACTTCACCGCTGCCCTCTAATCCAAGCCCCTGCAATTGATCCCATCGCTGGCAAAAATAATACACTTGTAATTTTTATGGTATTGTTTGCTAAGAACTTTGAACATTTTGTTACCATCGCCTGTTGATGTCATGCCCAAAAAAATTTTTTGGTGTCAAAATTTTTGGCACCCTTCAATTATCTCGAAAAAATAGTTAACATGGGGCTTGTGTGTTTTTGAGGTGATTTGAAAATTGAGGGTAAAATGTAAGAAGGTACTAAAAATCATGTTTGGCGTATTTTGAGGTGATTTTATTTTAGAAAGCTAAAATAAAAAAATATATATAAATTATAAAAAAATATATATAAATTAATGTATTAAAACAAAATAGGTGCGTAGGACGCACCCTACATTAATTCAGGCGACACTTGCTAGATGAAAAATAATTTCAAACAGGCTCTAAGTTGGCGCATATTGGGATTGCCCCTACGATAAATCACGGTCCATGTAGGGGCATTGCCCTTAAGTTAAGGGCATTGAAGCGTGGACAGGGGAACACATTTAACCTAAATTTAAGCTACAGCTGGTTCCTTTTTTTTCTTGAAAAACTTATTCATCAGGTAGTAAGTCCCCATACCGACTAATGCGCCACCAGCTACAGCAACACCTACCGGATGAACCATCAGAAAAGCTTTAAAACTACCAGCACTTAAACCACTAGGGATGCTGTTAACAAGGCTAGTTTCAATTGCCATAAAAACCTCCAATTGTTAGGAGTGAGTGAAAGAAAGTCTAAACGTTAAGTCTTCTGGCTAGGACGTGGATCCGAAGCCAGTAGCAACAGTAAACCAATCAGTGGGGTCAAAAATAGGGAACCAAAAAAATATCCCCAAAACCCAAATTTGCGGTTGGCTCCTAATAAACCAATCAGCAAACTTAATACAATACTAGCCGTTAGTATGTAATACATAATAATTTAAATAATCTTTAATCGCCAAGCTCATCAGTATCAATCGGACAACCTTGATAAATACCTTGATTATAAACCCCTTTAGAGATTTCTGCTTGAGTGTTATTTGGACAACGATCTATGTAATCAGGAATATTGTCTTTATCGCTATCGATATTACCACATTCCCATACTTTTTGATTGGTAGCACTTTGATCCTCAAAGCGCTGATATTCAAATTTTCCTTGACGAAACATTTTGAAATATAAGTTTTTATTTCTAATATTACCATTAGTTTTAAACTGGTATTGACCAGTGACACCCCGACATGGTGGCATATACCGCAAGGTTTCGGCAATTTTTATGGGTACGGTTGACTTAGATATTTTTACCGCATGTTCGATAATTTTAATTGCATCATATCCCAACGCCGCATAACGCTCAGCTTGGGCAGACTCACCATACTCTTGTTTAAATTTTTTGATAAAAGTTTGTGTAAAAGGATCTGATTCTTGGAATAGCGTTGGCACGATAGACTTTGCAGGCAATTCGTCGATAGTTTCCCATATTTTAACAAGGTTCCAAAATTGCTGTGAATCCAATGTCTCTCCCCCTACAAAGGGGGCCATAATCTTCATCTCACGGCTTTCTTCATAGATTTTGCTAGCCACCGCACTACTCGTTGAGAGAAAAATCGCCTCAAAATCTTTTTGAATCAGTCTCAAGTCAACTATGAGATCAATAAAATTGTTTCTATTGGCAAAAAAAGAACGGCGCATCACCAGTTCAATACCATCTTTTTCAGCGTGATGAAGGAATGAATCTGCCAATTCATAACCATAACGACTTCTATCGTGCAAAATAACCATTTTTTTGTGGCCTAGTTTATGGGAATAGGCCGCTAACTGCTTTCCCATCTCGGCATTACTAGGGTGCATCCGAAAAATATAATTAAAATTATGATTCGTTAAATTGAGATTAGTCGCAGTCGGAGCGAGGAAAACAATGCCATGATTTTGATAAACAATAGAAGCCGAAATAGCCAGTTTGGAAAACTGATGCCCAATAACAGCAACCACCTCAGAATTGTTAGCATAAGAGTTAGCAACCCCAATTCCAATATGTTGTGCTGCTCTAATATTTACTGAAGAATTAAAAATTGCTTTTTCTCCGTCATTTATGAGCAGTTTCAGTGATTGGTTTAAAATTCCCCCATTGTGATTGATTTCTTTCGCCGCTAACAAAGCCCCTTTAACAAAGTTATGCTCCTCATTTGGCCATGCAACACCAATGATTATACTACCTTTACTTTCACGGAGCGTTTGCTCTCTTTCCTTTTTAGAATCATCATAAGATTGATGACATCCCGAGATGAGTAAGGCGATTATTAGCATTGTGAGTTTTTGGTTTATCATAATTCACATAAATAGTTAGGGAGATGCTGGTTGTGTCATTTCGTTTGACGAAATAGGAACATTTCCAATAATAGGCAATCCGTCTTTGCCTCCACCAATGATAACAACTTTAGTATTTTCAGATTCTGATAACTGTAAGGTAGCTTGGATACCCTGCCACTTGATCAGTTTTTCATTTAAAGTTTCAGAAATAATCTCTTGATAATCCCGAATGCCTTGCGCTTCAATTAGCTTCCGTTCCGCTTCCTTTTCTTCTATTTTTAGTTTAAAATCATAAGTTTGATAGCTTTGTTCCTCAATTAACTTTTTTTCAATAGCTTTTTTGATTTCTGTTGGTAAAGTGACGGTTCGAATGACGACATCATTAACTTTAACAAATTTTTGTCCGAGTGAGTCTAGGGCACTGACAAAAATTTCGGTGAGAATATTTTCTTTGTTGATGTAAATATCTTCTGGGTTATAATGACCAATATGTTTACGTAATTCCGATTCAATCTCTGGCACAATGATGGTATTGAGATAATTTGGACCCACTTGTTGATGGAGAAGCCCTACCGTTTCGTATTCGGGACGATAACGAATTGCCAAGGTTAAGTTAATCGGTAAACCCCGATTAGTTAATACCTCAAAATCGTGCAACTGGGTTTGAATTCTAACATTATAAATGTACATGGTATCCCAAGGTGCTACAAGGTGAATGCCCTCAGCATAGACATAATCAGTCACTGTTCCAGCAGAAAAACGTTGGTATAATACACCTGCTTCACCCGAGTTTATGGTGATAAAAATACGATTAAAAAAAAATACGATTAATAACAGTAATATAAGTGCAAGAACAATTAATAAGGGTATTTTCCCTTTGAGCCATTTGAGGAATTTTTTTATCATTTTACTTTATTCTTACTTATTATGCTGCCGCAAAAACCTTCGCTAGATCGAAATTTTGTTGTTAAATATAGAAATATATAGAAATATTTTTCTATTTCCGAACATGGGAACGATCAACCCATTATCCCTTCGCCGAAGCTTGGGGTTGCTTGTTATGCTCATTATTGTTCAAAAAGAAACGAATCCGTTTGGTTGCATGTAGCCAATCTTTGAACTTAGTTCCAACCTTCTCAACTAACTTTTCAAACGAGAAGTTAGAATCATTCTTGCGAAGAATGTTATAAGCACCATTGGTATCAGCATTCAAAAGTGTGCCGTCAGCCGATTTATACAAACCACGTTTTACTCGTTTACCACTAAATACCCGTTTCTTTTTAGTTTTCGGATTGTACGTCTTAGGCATTTTATCGCCATCAACAAAACTCGCTTTTGAAGTATAACTTTCGTTTGTCACTATAAGGAAGATACCGTGTGACCCGAGCTTGTACGACAACAAGTCTACAAACTGGCCCAAAGCTATATTTACGAAGTTCTGATTGGTTTTTTTGCCCAAATTAATGCTATTAAGTGATTTAGCAACATCACCCACAACAACTTTTGAAATGTTGTGTTCAAGACAAGATTTTACCACCATAGCCGTTGCCCGATGAATATAATCATTTACAGCGGCATTACGTCGATTTGTGAGGTTTTGAAGTTTCCGCGACCATTTCCTCCTTCTCGTTTTTTCGAGTGTTGATTGTATTTTCGCCTTTCGCTTATTATAATAAGCATTTACAGATTTAAGCCGCCTACCATCAATAATAAATGGTTTGACGATGCCATTAGTGACACAAGTCGCAAGGTTATTGAGTCCTAAATCTATAGACATCACCTTGTTATGAAACTTCACTATTTTGGAACTAAATTCACCTTTGGAGTCAAGTTGGTAAAAATTTACTTGTTCTACCGTTTTTAAAGGCTTAACTATTTGATAAATATCGCTTTGTTCATCATCGTAAACAAAAATGGCATGAAAAGATTTGTATTTTGGAATCACCTCAATCTGTTTGATGGCTTTGCCTACCAATTGTTTAGGTAGTTGTATTTCCAAGCCTTTTTCTAAGACAACCAAACCTTCAGTAGTGAGGACTTCAACCAATTGAAAAACTTTGCCACTTGGTAATTTGAACGACTTTATTTCAAAGTTTTCTTTCAAAATCACCAATTTTTCTTTGATTTTGAAAGCTTGATAATCGAAAACCAAATTATCAAGTTTTTTCTGCTTAAACTGAGGAGGTCTAGGTCGCCCTTTGTACTTGCCTGGATTTTTTTTAAAATCCTCGCTCGCCCGGAAAAAGCCCAAAAAGTTTTTATCAAGTCGTCGCAATGTTTGTTGAGCAACCTTGGCCTTTAATAATTTGTAGTTGACCTTACCTTCAAGGTTTTCAACTTTTTTCATGGCCTTATCCATTTGTACATATGGAAAGTATATTCCTGTACATTCCCAAGCCTGGCGTAGTACCCATAAACCTTGGTTGTACAAGTTTTTGGCATGAGAAGTGAGTTCCCTAAGTCGCTTAAACTGTCTTTTATCCAGTCCTCTAATTTTTTTCGGAAGGCGAGCATTTAGCACCTCGATTGCGCGTTTTACGCGCCTTTTTGAGTCGTGTCCGAAGTGAAAAACAATGAATTAACGTAATGATTTCATTTATGATTTCTTCGCTATCTAATTTTTCATTAGAATGGCCATTGGCCACAATGATTTCGGTTCCAAACATCGTTAAGGAACGCCCAATTTTAGAAATAGTTGTTTAAATAAGCTAAATCCTACTCGACTTAGGCGATCTTTGTAGCTTATGAAAACTTTTTCAACCTGTCCATCGAGCACTAAATCAAGTAGGGAAAAAAAATTTTTTCGTTTTTCAAAGTTAATGCCACTGGCAACATCAGAAAAAACCTGATCAATTGTTATGCCTTTTGCCAAACAAAAAGCTTCAAGCGTTTCAATTTGGCGTGTTAAATCAGGCTTGATAGGTGTCTTCGAGTAATATTGGTTAGTTTTAAAACCTCTTTTGCTTTCATGGGTGAACATAATATAGAAATATTTATATATTGTCAACATTTCACTATATTTTTAGCAACTATATTAAAAAAATTATGGCGACATCCTGTTATTAGCCCCAATCTGGATATTGCCAAAGTCGCACTTCATAATTTGAGGGATTATCTCTTTTTTACCATCATTAGTTGCCTAATGAATTTGTTTTATTGAATTTATAACTTAATTATTCCGTTAGGTTAATCGGCGTATCCAGAATCCTATTTAGTTAATTTCATCTGGCTTTAGTTTTTCAACCTAATTTGATCCGATGCCGTCGCTAAGTGTTTGCCAGAACGCCACATTTTTATCATTTTTGCGTGCTATAGTAGTCGACTAATTTTCCAGAATCCATTTTCACTACACGATCAGCGGTATAGAAATACTTATCATCATGTGTCACTGCAATAATGGTTTTGCCTTGTTTTTTCAAATCGGGTAATATGATCTCGTAAAAACGTTTTCTAAATAAAGGATCTTGATCGGCTGCGAGTTCGTCAAAAATATAGATGGGTTTATCCTCCAAAACCGCTGTAATAAAAGCCAATCGTTTCTTTTGCCCTGTTGATAGTTCTAAATTAGTGAACTTGCCATCAATATATTTTGTTTTTTTGTCTAATTCCATCAAAACTAACAAGGACTTTAAACGCGACTCATCAATCTCACCTAAACCATAAAGTCGATCAAATAAGTGGAAATCGGTAAAAATAATCGCAAATAATTCACGATAACTTTGATAATTAGTGGAATCTATTTGTTCATCATCAACATAAAGAGAACCGCTAGTTGGATAGTAGAGGCCAATCAACAGCTTTAATAAGGTTGATTTGCCACTCCCATTACCACCAACAATAAATAACATTTCTCCCTGCTTGAGAGTCAGGTTGATAGAACTTAGCGAAAACAAGATCTTACCAAACTTATCGCTAAAATTAAATGTCATGTCATCCAGTCTAATTTCTTGAAATCTTTCTATAGGTGGCGTGCTTACTTGCTCAGTCTGATGAATGCTCACTTCATCCAGTTGAGCTTCTAATTGATAAAGACTCTCGATGGCAACATTGGTTTTAGCAATCATGGGTATTGCTCCCGCAAATTGACTGATCGGACCCATGATAAATAAAATAGCCGCTGTGATTTTGAAAATCACATCACTATGGGTTTCACTAAATAATGGTATAATAAAAATTAGAATGGCAAGTAATAAATAAAAGCTGACTTGACTAAACATTATAGTGGTCACTAATCTCAACCCACTGCTCACTTTAAACTCTTGAGTTTCCTTAGAAACCTGCTCGATATGCCAAAAAACATCATCATTTTTACGGCTATTGATTTTGAGTTCTTTGAAACCTTCTAAAATATGTCCAAAGGTTTCAAAAAATTCGGTTTCTTTTTGTGAGGCACTCTGAAGCTCTTGGGAAATCTTTTTCTCATGCGATAAAAACACGATTATTGTGCTGCCAATAAAAACCACTGTGATCACTAAGCTCAGTGGTGATAACCAAGCGAGGTAAATGGCACTAAACACCAAGACAATAACCGATTGTCCGGTCATCACTAAGACTAAAGCCATTTGCGAAATCAAATTGCTATCCCTGGTGAGTGGCGCGTAAATGCTAGCGGAACCGGTTTCTTCTAAAAAACGCAATTCGCTACGACGAATCTTATCAGCGATTCGGACCCGAATTTGAAGAATCAGTTCCTCAACCGCTATGGTTGCCTGAGAAAGAGCATATCTTTGGGTATAAATAAACAAAGCAAAAGCAATCAGAAAGAGTAAAAAAAACTTGGCTTCTGCGCTTTTGTGTGAAACTTGTTCAGCCGCCACATTGATGATAGCCAGTATCAAGCCATTAGCTAAGCCCGAAAGAGCCCCCATTAACATGATTTGGGTTTTCGGGGCATCGGATTTATTAAAAAAATCGAATAACTTCACAATAATTAAAAATTTTAAGTCAATTATCCCCACTATTTAGCAGGGAATGGATAAGCGTTTATTTGCTGGCTGTTGCCAACTCTTGTCCTTCTTCAAAAAGCTTTTGAAAATGCGCCTTCATGTTTTCAGGATCAAAATCAAGGAAAGTGCCACCAGATTCAAAATGTTCAATAAATACCTTACCAATGGCATAAGAAGTTGCACCAAACATGACAGCACCACCAACAAAGCCAGCAACCTGTCCAATGAATGGTACCACTTTGACTAAACTAGCAATTGGTACAGCCGTTGTGGCACTTAACGCACCACCGGTTAGAGCGGCTACCAGTGATTTTACCAAATTATGAGAAAATGGTACCTCATACTGATTAGCAATGCTATGCACCATTTTGATTTGGAGACCCGTCACAGCGGCCAAATCTACCAGTGGGAATGGCACCGCCGCTATTCCCATAGAAATCAAGGTGTATTTTTTGACCGTATTATGGGCTTGTTCAGCTCTCTCAGTCCGTCTTTGCAGGCTTTCATCCATGCGAGTGGTATCGCTGGTATCTTTTTTTCCTGTCGGTTGCTCGTTTGTCCGAGTTGATGTAATGCTCATATTAATTTCTCCAACGTTAAGAGTTAAATTTTCATCACCTAAAACGGCGGCTGATGACTGCTTTGATGCTTTGATTCATCGTTTCCATACCTATTTTGAGTATATTTTCTTCAATGATCAAAGGTGGAATGAATTTTAACACATTATCTTTGACACCACAATATTCTATAATCACTCCCTGATTAAACATTTCAGCACTAATTGCCTGAGTCATTTCTGGCACCGGAATATCCAACCCATAAATCAAACCAATACCTCTTACTTGTGCGTTAAGCTCAGGATAACGCGCCTGAATATCCTGCAATGTTTTTTCAAGCAATTGGCTTTTGCCTTTGACAGACTTGGAAAAATCATCCGTTTCCCAGTAGCGAAGAGCTTCATTTGCCGTGACGAGGGCCAGATTATTGCCTCGAAAAGTACCAGTATGCTCACCAGGTAGCCATTGATCCCATTCTGGTTTCATCAAAACCAGAGACAACGGCAAACCAAACCCACTGATAGATTTGGACAGTGTAACAATATCCGGTTGAATGCCCGCCCGTTCAAAGCTGAAAAACGACCCCGTTCGTCCATTGCCCACCTGAATATCGTCAACAATCAGTAGGATATCAAAGTCTCGACAAAGTTGCTCTAATTGTTGTAGCCACGACACCGTCGCCACATTTACGCCCCCATCGGCTTGTACCGTTTCTAAAATAATAGCGGCAGGCAAATCAATACCACTGCCATTATCTTCAAGAAACCGTCTCAGATAATCAATCGTGTTAACATTTTTCCCAAAATAGCCATCATAAGGCACAAATGAGACGTTGGTTCGATTAGTAAAGGCCTCATGGCGATAAAAAGTATTACTGGTAATAGACAACGAGCCTGATGAAAGACCATGAAAACTATGTGTGAAAGCGATCACATTGGCACGTTTTTTGACTTTTCGGGCTAACTTCAGAGCAGCTTCAACGGCATTGGTACCAGTTGGCCCCGAAAACTGGATTTTATAATCCAAACAACGCGGTTTCAAGATAATAGACTCAAATTTTTCCAGAAATTGTCGTTTGGCTTTTGTGGCCATATCTAAACTATGCACCACGCCATCGGCTTGTAAATAGTCGATAATGGCTTGTTTCATTGCCGCATTATTGTGCCCATAATTCACAGCACCAGCCCCACTGAAAAAATCAATATACTGTTTGCCATGCGTATCGTAAAGATAGGCATCTTTAGCAGTACTAAAAATAGTAGGAAAAGCGCGTGAATAAGAGCGAACTTCAGATTCTCGCTGTTGGAATATCTTCAATATATTGTCCTATTAATTCTTCAAAACCTCACGGGGCAACCACAAGGGATTGCCCCTACGATAAATCACGGCCATGTAGGGGCAATCCTTTATGGTTGCCCTTAGTTTTAACTATGGATTTCATAGCAGATTAGCCCAAACGAGTCGCATTGAAAAATTCTAAACGTTGTTATGTGAGTGAATACTTCTTAGCTAACTAAAAAAACAGTTGATTTATTATATTATGTATGTAGACGATTTTTTGTTCGAGGTTAGAGTCGCACAAACCTGAATATAAACTCATGTTGGATGCTTTATAAGGGTTAATCAAAAAAAATCAAGAACCCGCTGATATTTTTTGATTTTTGTGGTTTTGGTGTTTAATGCCAACTGCCCCCCTTCAAAAATTTAACTATCTGCCATATCGTATCGGGCAACCACTTCGTAGGGGCAATGCCCTAGTGGTTGCCCTTAAAAGCACCACTGCCATTAAGTTAAGGAGCAACCATAAAGGCATTGGCTATTTAATTCTACTGTTTACGCCGTTTTTGGGCGGCTTTCCGTTTTTCAGCTCGATTTTGAATATTCTGCACCATTGCTGTGCTTGTTTCTTGACTATCTTGCGTCTGACTGAAATATTCAGCTAATGCACCGATGGTCGGATATTTAAACAATTGCACCACCGGAATATCTTGGTTGAGTATTTCCCCTAGTTTTTTACGCACTTGGATAATCATGACTGAATGAGCACCCAAATCAAACACATTATCTTGGATGCCAACCTTTTCCACGCCAAGAGCTTCTTGCCACACTGCTGCAAGTGTGCGTTCTAACTCACTTTGCGGAGCAACATACGTGGTTTCCATGTTAGGCCTTGTTTGATCAGGCGTGGGTAGCGCACGGATATCAACCTTACCGCTGGGTGTGAGTGGAAAAGCCTCTAACATTATAAAGGCAGCCGGCACCATATAGTCTGGCAATTTATCCCTGAGAAAATGGCGCAATTCACTGGTATTAGGTATCTCTTTCTGAACGGGGATAATATAGGCTACTAAGCGATTATCATCCGCTCGTTTTTGAGCCCTCACAATAACGGTTTGCACAAAAGGATGAGTTGCCAGCACCGACTCAATTTCACCCAGTTCAATGCGGAATCCACGAATTTTAATCTGACTATCAATACGCCCAAGGTATTCAATATCACCGTTTGAGAGATAACGGCCCAAATCTCCCGTTTTATAAAGCCGCCGATCATTTGTTAATGATCTATTATAAATAAATTTTTCGGCTGTCAATTTAGGACGATTGAGATAACCTTTAGCCAAACCCGCCCCACCAATGTACAATTCACCCGGCACACCAAGAGGCACAGGCTGTCCATGCTGATCTAAGATATAAACTTGCAAATCTGGAATAGCACGACCAATGACACTGCCCTGACTATTCAAATCGCCTATAGTCAATGGGCGATAGGTGACATGTACGGTGGTTTCCGTGATACCGTACATGTTAACCAATTGCGGTTTTTGATCACCGTGTCGCTCAAACCACGGTTGCAAACTTTGTATATCTAACGCCTCTCCCCCAAAAATGACAGTACGCAAATTCAGTGGCTTAGCAGCACCTTCTTCAACTTCAACTTGAATAAGTTGCCCAAAAGCCGATGGTGTTTGATTGAGCACGGTGACACCTTCATTGCTAAGTAAATCATAAAAGGCTTCCGGGGAGCGGCTTATCAAATAAGGTACAACGATAAGACGACCCCCATAAAGGAGCGCACCCCACAATTCCCAAACTGAAAAGTCAAACGCATAAGAATGGAATAGCGTCCAAACATCCTGTTCATTAAACTGATACCAAGCTTGCGTCGCTGAAAACAAACGCGCCACATTGGCATGGGTTACTAACACACCCTTGGGTTTGCCAGTAGAGCCGGAGGTGTAAATGACATAAGCAATGTTTTCAGGATTGCCCTTTATGTTTGGGTTTTCGGCACTTTTTTGAGAGATAATATCCCAATCGGTATCTAACTCAACCAATTTTGCAGCAGCGATTTTAATAGATGATTGCGTCAACAATACAGCTACTTGTGAATCTTCCAGCAAAAAAGCCAAGCGTTCTTGAGGATAGGTGGGATCTAATGGCACATAAGCACCACCAGCCTTGAGAATACCCAGTATGCCCACCACCATTTCTAAAGAGCGTTCTACACAGATGCCTACTAACACATTCGCGCCAATCCCCAAATCGATCAGGTGATGGGCAACTTGGTTGGCTTTGCTGTTTAACTCACTATAAGTCAGTTGTTGATTTTCAAAAGTAACAGCAATTGTTGTGGGTGATTTTTCCACCTGCTCTTCAAATAAATCGACTAGGCTCTTATCACGAGGACAATCTATTGTGGTGCGATTAAATAGCAGTTTTTGCTGCTCCGATTTTGGCAGAATATTTAAATGTGCAATGGGTTGATTGGCATCAGCCAAAATATCGGTGACTAATGTTTCAAAATGTTGAATGAGGCGAACTATCCGCTCTTCTAAAAACAAGTCGGTGTTGTACCAAATAGTCGTGTATAAACCATTGCGCCGCTCTTCAAAACTTAAAGTCAGGTCAAATTGGCTCGTGCCGTATTCTGTCAACAAGGGGCTGACTTGTACATCTGCGATAGAAAATTCTACATTTTCAACGTTTTGCATAACGACCATGACATCAAACAGTGGGGAACGGCTCACATCACGGTGCAGATTCAAGTCTTGCACTAAGCGATCAAATGGGTAGATTTGATGTTCATACGCCTCAAGGGTAGTTTTTCTAAGTTGTTGTAGAAAATCGGCAAAAGACATTTCACCAGAGATATGATCACGCAACACCAGTGTATTGACATAAAAACCGATCTGATTTTCTAAATCAGCATGATCCCGTCCTGCCATTGGACTGCCAATAATAATGTCCTCTTGCGCCGTGTAGCGATAAAATAACACTTTCACCAATGCCACCAACGTCATAAATAAGCTAACGTTATGTTGACGGCTAAAATTTTGTAAATCCGGCATCGGCACTGTTGTTAGATGACAATATTGCTTGCCATTATAAGTTTTTACGGGTGGACGCGGAAAATCGGTTGGCAAGTTGAGAGCGGGAATTTCGCCCGCCAATTTTTCGTGCCAGTAATCCCGATGGATAGTGACAGCCTCGCTTTGCAATAAATTATTTTGCCAGAAAGCATAGTCTCTATATTGAATACGCAGCGGTGGAAGTGAAGGCGTGGTGTAAAGTTGAATAAATTCTCGCGCTAACACATCCAAGCTCCAACCATCAGAAATGATGTGGTGCATATTGAATAGCAGCACTGATTGCTTATCCGCGAGTTTCAACACCGACATTCTAATCAGTGGCTCTGTTTCCAGATCAAATTCGGTGCGGGCATCTTCAAGGGCTAATTCTTGGGCGCGTTGTTGTGGATCAGCCTCAAAGCTCAAATCCATAAAACCCATTTGTGCATCTATTTGCTTGTGAATTTGTTGCCGAGGTTCACCATCCACACTGATAAAGTTTGTCCGCAAAGACTCGTGGCGTTCCACCAAGGCTGAAAAAGCCTGCTCAAAAGCTGCCCGTTCTATATTACCTTCTAACACTATGGCAGAAGCCATATGATAAGCAGCACTACCACCCTCCATCTGCGCCAGCACCCATAAACGCCGTTGGGCATGAGAGACTGGATAATGTTCCGCATCCGGCACACGCTCAATGTCAAAATAGATTGTGGTACTCTTGGTGCTGAGTTCGAAGGCTAATTCGGCAATGGTGGGACCGTTGAAAATATCGCGCAACGCCATTTCAACGCCCAAGTCCTTGTGAATACGGCTAATCACTTGTGTCGCTTTGAGACTATGCCCGCCTAATTCAAAGAAATTGTCGTGAATGCCGACTTGCTCCAATCCGAGTACCTCAGCCCAGATAGTGGCTAAACCTTCTTCAATGGGATTGCTGGGTGCAACATAGCCTTCGGTCAAAATATTTCTGGACGTATCCGGGGCAGGCAACGCCTCACGATCCACTTTACCATTAGGCATCAGTGGAAAATTTTTCAATACCACAAAATCAGTGGGTAGCATGTGAGCGGGCAGTTTTTCTTTCAGGAAACTACGCAACTGTGGCAAGAGTTTGCGCGTAAATTTCTCTTGCAACGGATTATTGGTGTACTCGCTCCAAGGCTTGTCAGTTATCAGTGACAAGTTATCAGTGAGCACTTGTTCACTTTCTGACCACTGATGATGTTTGAAAATGACATCATAACTACCATCGGTTTTATCTACCGAGCAATTGATATTAATGTCATAAGGCAATTCTTGACTTAATTGCCACAGTGCCTCTGGATCAACATTTTTCGTTTCAAAAGCCGACAAAGACTCCCGCAATTGACCCACGGTTTCTGTATTGGCAGCATTAGCCAGCCATCCCAATACTTTAGTTTCAGTTTTCAGCCTCGCATTAGCGACATGACGCAATGCCAAATAGGGCGGCTCAGTCTTAACTAATCGCTCCCGAATAGCTGAAAAATCCAATGGTTCTTGTTGCCAATCCAACCAAACAAGCTCCTTTTCCCCGGTTTTGCTCTCCACTTTTTCTTTTAAACGCACAATGACATCGTAGCGGAAGCGTGTCATTTCATTGTGAAAAAAGCCGCGTTCTGGCTGAATTTCAACCTGACTGATTTGTGGAAAATGTGCTTTCAAGGCGATAAAAAAAGCCGGAGCAATGGCAAGTTCTTGTTCTTGGACTGTTTGTTTACGAATACGTTGATCTAATTCTAACCGTGTGACAACATTTTCGGCTTTATAAAATTGCACCGAAGCATGATAACTTTCTAATAAGGGCAGACTACGCACATCTCCAATAAAAATAGCCCCCCCAGTTTTGACAACATTAAATACGCCTTTCAATACCTGCAACAGATAGTCAATACTCGGAAAATACTGCAACACCGAATTGATTACCAACGTGTCAAAAGTGTCTGTCTCAAAGCCCTCAAAATCATCGGCCATTTTTTGCAATAGCGTGACGTGTTCCATGCCGTTGACAAAAGACTTTGAGTCTTCGAGTCGTTTTAATGCGACACTTGATAAATCGGTGCCTACATAGTTTTTGCAGTGAGGTACAATGCGATACATCAACAAACCAGTGCCACAACCAATTTCTAACACATTTTGAGGCTGTAAAGCCAAAATTCTATCAATCGTGGTATCAACGCACTCATGCATTTCTTCATCAGGCAGTTGTTGTCCAGTATAGGTACTATCCCAACCAATAATATTAAAGCTTGGATCATCATGGCTAGGGGCATCACTATAGCTATCCTCATGTAAATCTTGCCACAGGGAGACTTGTTCGGTATGTAACTCATTGAGTTGGTCTTGAAAACCGTCGTCTTGCATATTCGCAACCAAGTATGCCACTAACCGTTTATCTCCAGGCTGATCTTCTCTGTCAATAACAACCGTTTCTCGCACGGCGGGATATTGAGACAAGACGCCTTCAATTTCACCCAATTCAATACGGAATCCACGAATCTTCACTTGATGATCAAGTCGTCCAACAAATTCGAGCGAACCATCAGGTAACCAGCGTCCTAAATCACCGGTTCGATAAATAGTATCACCAGCATAAGGATTCTTGACAAAACTAGCACAAGTCCTTTCTTCATTACGCCAATAACCAGCCCCCACGCCAATGCCAGATACACAGATTTCTCCGTACACCCCAATAGGTAACAACTGTAACTGCCGATCCAAGATATAAAGACTCAAGTTTGCTAATGGTTTGCCAATAGGTACGTTAAGTTGAACTGCTGACAGGGGCTTATCTAGCAC
Organism: Candidatus Thiomargarita nelsonii; assembly: GCA_000785145.2. Taxonomy (GTDB): domain Bacteria; phylum Pseudomonadota; class Gammaproteobacteria; order Beggiatoales; family Beggiatoaceae; genus Thiomargarita; species Thiomargarita nelsonii_B. The sequence goes on along the minus strand of JSZA02000001.1, from coordinate 99,552 downwards.
CGCTTGACAAATATCATCAGCCGCTTCAGTAGGCCCATAAGCATTCACTAATTTAATAGTAGGATAAGTATGCAGCCACTGATTGACGAGCGCGGCTGAGACAGCTTCACCAGTAACCATTGCCCATTCTAAATCTGGCAATACCCGTTCTTCTGGTGATAATTGTGCAACATGGTCAAGGACCCCCTGCATGACAACTGGCACCAACTCAATCAAGGTAACTTGTTGTAATTTAATAAGCTTAAATAACTTGACTGGATCACAAACGGTTTCAAAGTCCACAATGACAGTGCGTCCACCGATCAGTAGCGGCGCGAGAAATTGCCACACGGAAATATCCGATGACGAGGGTGCGCTTTGCAAAAAGGCAGAGTTTTGATGGAAAGCTAATTCGTCAAATTCGGCATAAATATGATTGACTGCGCCATTGTGCCTCACCATAGTCCCTTTTGGTAAGCCAGTTGAACCGGACGTATATAACATATAAGCAATATCTGTCGGTTCATTAAGATGGCTTAGGTTGGTTGTGACTTCTGTTTCGATGTCTTTATTATCAATAAATAATAAATGACGCAAATAACCACTTTTTTCGACATCGGTGGCAATTTTATCAAACAACACGCTACGAGTAATCAGAGTATGAATTTGGCTATCCGTCACCATATACCGCACCCGATCATCGGGATAGCTCGGATCAATCGGCAAAAACGCACCGCCCGCTTTTAAGATACCCAGCATAGCAGCGAGAAAATCAATGCCACGCTCTTCTAAAATACCTACAAAATCATTGCGCTTTATACCCACGCGACGTAGCCAGTGAGCTATCTGATTCGCACGCTCATTCAATTGGGCATAACTGATTTGTTGGTTAGCATGAACGGCAGCCACCCGATCAGGTGTCGCTTCAACCTGTTTTTCAAACAAATTAGATAAGGGATTATGAACTGGATAATCTTTGCTGATACCATTCCCTTCAGAAAGCAACTGATGTTTTTCGGTGTCAGTGAGTAGTGGTAATTTAAAAATGGGCTGCTCTGGATTAGCCGCAATGCCAGCCAGCAAGGTTTGAAAATGCCCTACCATTTTGATAATTGTAGATGTATCAAATATATCAGTATTATATTCCCATACTCCAACTAAGTAGTCATCGACTTCCCAAATATCCAAGACAATATCAAATAAAGCACTAGTCCGCTTCATCTCTAAGGGGACTATGTTCAGATCGGGCAACTCCAATGTCTCCATCGGCGCGTTTTGCAAAGCAAACATCACCTGAAACAAGGGATTAAAACTCAAATCACGCTCAATGTCGAGTTTATCTACCAACTTTTCAAAAGGCAAATCCTGATGACTATAAGCATCCAAAGCAACCTGCCGTACACGTTCTAATAAAACGGGAAAAGTGGGATTGCCAGACAAATCAATGCGTAACGCCAAGGTATTGACAAAAAAACCAATTAATGATTCAATTTCAGCACGATTACGGTTGGCAATAGGAACACCGATAACCATATCATCCTGATCACTGTAGCGGGACAGTAAAGTTGCAAAAGCCGCCAGCAAAGTCATAAATAAAGTCGTGCCAGCCTGTTGAGTCAAATATTTTAATTGTTTAGTTACATCGCCGTTGATATAAAACTGCTCACTACTCCCACGAAAACTTTGTACTGCTGGATGTGGTCTATCCGTGGGCAGTTTCAGCATTGGCGGGGCACCTGCCAATTGTGGTTTCCAATAATTGAGTTGCGTTTCCAGCACCTCACCGCTCAACCACTGACGCTGCCAGTGGGCAAAATCGGCATACTGAATAGTCAGTTTTGGCAAAGGAGACGGCTCGCCTTTTGAAAAAGCGGGATAAATAGCCAATAATTCTTGAACCAATACCCCCAATGACCATCCATCCGACACCGTGTGGTGCATGGTCAATAATAGGATAGACTCCGTTTCCGAAAGCCGCAGTAAGCTTGCCCGCAACAAAGCATCTTTAGCCAAATCAAAAGTACGTTGTGCCTCTTCAATCACCAAACTTTGCACTTGCTGTTCTGAAACCTCAACGATTTTCAAAATAGGAGAAGTCGGAAAATCTGGCGCAATCATCTGCACAGCCTTGCCCTCCACCTTAGCAAAGGTAGTCCGCAAGACTTCGTGACGCTGCACAAGAGCGAGCAGGCTTTGCTCCAGTGCGGTTATAAGCATCCTACCCTTGAGGCGTAAAGCGATTGGCACATTGTAAAACGGATTCCCCGGCTCCAACTGGTCTAAAAACCATAGCCGCTCCTGAGCAAAAGATAACGGCAACGCTTTATCTCTCGCAATCGGCAGAATAGCGGGTGCTGACTGGCTCAGTTCTTCACGACAGGCAGCATCAATGTGCGCCGCTAAATCCACTATGCTAGGTGACTCAAACAATTGACGCAGCGGCAATTCTACCGAAAACGCATTGCGTATCCGTGAGATCAATTGGGTTGCCAACAAAGAATGCCCACCCCGTTCAAAAAAGTCGTCGTTAATCCCCACTTTTTCTAGTTTAAGGATATTAGCGAAAAGGCTGGCTAATATTTCTTCTGTGGGTGTGCGCGGTGCAACATAACTTTCCTCATCAACTAGATTCTCTGGTGCTGGCAGAGCATTGCGGTCCACTTTGCCGTTAGGGTTTAAAGGTAAAACATCCAACATCACCAAGGCTGATGGCACCATGTAGTTGGGTAATTTCTCTTTTAGAAAATTGAGCAATTCACTTGGCGTATTTTGCGCCGCGACGTTTTGCTCAGGAACAATGTATGCTACCAAACGTTTATCATTGGCTTGGTATTCCCTAACGACGACGATGGTTTCTTGCACCGTCGAGTGTTGAGCCAGTACCGTTTCGATTTCACCAAGTTCAATGCGAAAACCGCGAATTTTCACTTGATTATCAATGCGCCCCAAAAATTCTATGTTGCCATCAACTCGGTAGCGAACTAAGTCTCCCGTTTTATAAAGGCGAGAGTTGGGAGCCTCGCCAAAAGGATTAAGAATAAATTTTTCGGCGGTTAACTCCGGACGGTTAAGGTAGCCTTGGGCTAAGCCATCACCACCGATGTGTAGTTCGCCGGGTACGCCCACGGGAACAGGTTGAAGATGAGCGTCCAAAATATAAACTTGGGTATTAGCGATGGGACGACCAATCGGAACGGATGTCCCGATTTGGCTTTCGGTAATGGGAAAACAACAAGTAAAAGTCGTATTCTCAGTTGGTCCATAACCATTGATCAATTGACAATCTTTGAGTTCTCGTAAAAGCTTGCGAACATGTGGCACTGATAACACATCACCACCCGCCAACAGTTGACGCACGGAGCTTAAATCTTCAAGCCGTTCATCAACCATCTGGTTGAACAAACCCGATGTCAGCCACAGCGTAGTCACTTTATGTTGTCTAATGACGCTCCCCAACTCTTCCAGTGAAGGCGTTTGAGGTGGCATGACAACTAATTTCGCGCCATTAAGTAGGGCACCCCAAAATTCCAATGTTGAGGCATCAAAAGCGAGAGGCGCAAATTGTAGAAAAACCCGGTCAGCCGTAAAACTCGCGTAGTTAGTATTTTTGACTAAACGTATGACGCTTCGCTGGTTAATGCAAACCCCTTTAGGCCGGCCAGTAGAGCCAGACGTATAACTGACATAAGCGAGATTATCGGCGGTTACATCACTGATAGAATTATCTTGACTATTATTTATAATAATGCTGTCTAATAAAACAACACGCGCATTGTGCGAGGGCAGCCGGGTGACTAACTTTTCCTGAGTCAACAACACGGATATTTGTGAATCTTCCAACATGAAGGCAAGATTATCCTTGGGATAACTCGAATCCAACGAGAGATAAGCCCCGCCCGCTTTGAGAATGCCCAACACTCCTATGACCATTTCCAAAGAACGTTCCACACACAAACCCACCAGAACATCTGGACCAATTCCCAAAGTTTGCAGATAATGCGCTAATTGATTTGCCCGGACATTCAATTCTCGATAAGTGAGTTGCTGCTCGGCAAACACCACTGCCACCGCCTCTGGCGTTTTTTCGACTTGTGCCTCGAATAACCGATGGATACAGAGATCATAAGGATACGCGGTTTGAGTATTATTCCACTCCACCAGTAATTGATGTTGTTCCGCGTCAGTCAATAATTGTAATTGAGTAATCAATTGTTGTGGCTGAACGACGATAGCAGACAATAAGGCCTGAAAATGCCCTATCATTCGATCTATCGTGTTTGCATCAAATAAATCGGTACTGTATTCCAATACACCAGTTAGCCCCTGCTCAGTCTCTTCCATTAATAAAGTCAAATCACACCGCGCCGTGCCGCTTTCTACGGATAAGGGCGTGACAGTCAGTTCTGGCAGTTTGAGCGTATCGGCGGGTACATTTTGCAAGCCAAACATCACTTGAAACAACGGCGTATGGCTCAGATTTCTCTCTGGCTGCACGGCTTCCACAACTTGTTCAAAAGGCGTGTCTTGATGGGTATAAGCATCTAAAGCGATTTTTTGTACCCGCTTGAGTAATTCAAGGAAAGCAGGCTGCCCGGACAAATCAATGCGTAATGTCAAAGTGTTGACAAAAAAGCCGATTAGCGACTCAATTTCTTTGCGGTTACGGTTAGCAATAGGAGAACCAATAACAATATCTTCTTGACCACTATAGCGAAAAAGTAAAACGGCATAAGCCGCCAATAACACCATAAACAAAGTCGTTTCAGATCGCTGACTCAGAGCCTTTAACTGCTTGGTGAGCTCCTCATTGAGAGTAAACGGCGTGAGATGCCCTCGGAAAGTGAGTGCCGATGGGCGCGAATGATCAGCGGGCAATTCCAGCACGGATGGCACATCAGCTAACTGTTGTTGCCAATAGTTAATTTGCTGATCCAGCACATCCCCGCTCAACCATTGACGCTGCCAGAGAGTAAAGTCTCCATATTGGATGAGCAATTCTGGTAAAGGTGAAGGCTGTCCCTTTGAGAAAGCCTCGTAGAGAGCGGTAATTTCCTTGATAAATATCCAAGTTGACCAAGCATCGGAAACGATGTGGTGCATAACGACGCAAATGACATGCTCATCTTGACGCAATCGCAGTAAAGTGACACGCAATAAAGGTCCTTTAGCAAGATCAAAAGGACGCTGAGCTTCTGCTGTGACTAAGCGTTGCACCTCAATGGATTGTTCAAGTTCTGGCAACAAATCCACCATGGCTACTTGTAAAGTTAATGAAGGGGCAATAACTTGTACTGGCTGTCCATTGACCATCGAAACCGTCGTACGCAATACTTCATGGCGGCGAATAATCTCATTAAAACTCTGTTCCAATGCGGCTAGATTGAGTTCACCATTTAAACGTAAAGCGGCTGGTATATTATAAATGGCATTTTGACCTTCCAATTGATCCAAAAACCACAAGCGTTCTTGAGTAAAGGAGAGAGGCAATTTTCCATTTCTGGCAACGGGGATTATTGGCGGGGCTTGAATCTCTGTCTCGCTGCGAGCGGTTTCAATATGTAGAACCAACTCAGCTATGGTAGGTGACTCGAACAATCGACGCATCGGTAATTCTATAGAAAATGTATCGCGCAGTCGAGAAACCACTTGTGTTACCAACAAGGAATGTCCACCGAGTTCAAAGAAATTGTCGTAGATACCCACTGGCTGTTTAAGACCCAAAACCGAAGCCCAAATACCCGCCAACAATTCTTCTTCTGGATGACGAGGCGCGACAAAACTTTCTCCCTGATAACTGTTCACTGATAACTGAGCAAGAGCGCGGCGATCTATTTTGCCATTGGGTGTCAGGGGCAATGCCTCTAGCGTGACAAAATGTGATGGCACCATGTACTCAGGCAAATGTGCCTTCAGAAATTGACGCCATTCACTGGGAGTAGTCTCCTCTTGGATGGAAACGATATAAGCCACCAAACGTTTATCGCCACTTTGATCTGTCTGGACGATGACCACAGTTTCCCTGACAGCATCATGTTGTGCCAGTGCCGCTTCAATTTCGCCCAACTCAATACGGAAACCGCGCAGCTTGACTTGGTTATCTATGCGACCCAAATATTCAATATTGCCATCGGGCAGATAACGGGCTAAGTCACCTGTTTTATAGAGACGTGAACCGGGTTCCTCGCCGAATGGGTTTTCAATAAATTTTTCTTGGGTTAATTCTGAGCGATTAAGATAGCCTCGCGCTAAACCAACACCGCCAATGTGCAGTTCACCGGACACACCGATAGGAACAGGCAAAAGATGATTATCCAGAATGTAGATTTGGATGTTGGCAATAGGACGGCCAATGGGTACACGCCACAAAGTACTGTTTCTATCACAATGCCAAAAGGTGACATCAACAGCGGCTTCCGTGGGGCCGTAGAGATTGTGCAATTGTGCGTCCAGACGCGCAAAAAAACGCTTTTGAAGTTCAAACGGGAGTTCTTCGCCACTACATATCACCTGTCTCAGAGAATTGCAGTTCTCAACATCTGGCGCTTCAAGAAACACTCGAAGCATGGATGGGACAAAATGCAGAAGAGTAATTTTTTGCTTAGCAATCAAGTTAACCAAATAATCACTTTCTTGATGACCGCCCGGTTTAGCCACAACCAAACCTGCACCCGTTAAGAGAGGCCAAAAGAATTCCCATACCGAGACATCAAAACTAAAAGGAGTTTTTTGTAACACCCGATCACTGGCAGTTAATTGGTAAGCATCCTGCATCCAAAGCAAGCGATTGCAAATCCCCAAGTGACTATTCATCGCCCCTTTAGGCTGACCGGTGGAGCCTGATGTGTAAATCACATAAGCAATATTTTCTGGCTTGATCCCGCTCACAGGATTGTTATCACTGGCTTGAGAAATAATGGCCCAGTCGCGATCCAAATAAACCCGCCTATTTTTAGGAATTTTAGAGTTTGGAGCCACTAATCCATTTTGTGTCAACAGCACTGACACTCCAGCATCTTCCAACATGAAAGCCACACGCTCTTGAGGATAACTTGGATCAATTGGGATATACGCACCGCCGGCTTTGAGAATGCCAAAAAGTCCTATGACCATTTCCAAAGAGCGCTCAATATAAATACCTACCAGCACTTCTGGTTTTATACCTAATGTTTGTAAGTAGTGTGCAAGTTTATTAGCGTGGCTATTTAATTCTTGGTAAGTGAGTTGTTGATTTTCAAATATGAGTGCGACGGCATTCGGAGTACGCTCCACCTGTGCCTCAAACAATTGATGGATGCACTTATCTTGTGGATACGGTGTAACTGTCTTGTTCCACTCTACCAAAATTTGTTGCTGCTCGGATTTGCTCAATAATCCTAATTCAGAAATACGTTGTTCTGGATGACTAACCATACCTTCAATAATGGTTTGAAAATGCCCTATCATCCGCGTAATTGTGGCAGCCTCAAATAAATCGGTATTGTATTCCCAAACCCCAACCAATCCTTGGTCAGTCTCTTTCATCAGCAACGTTATGTCAAACTTTGCAGTAATGTTCTCCACATCCAGGGGTGTGAAAGTCAGTCCTGACAATTCTCGGTTCTCCGCTGGCGCATTATGCAAACCAAACATCACCTGAAATAACGGCGTATGACTTAAATTCCGTTTTGGCTGCAAACTCTCCACTAAACGTTCAAACGGTATATCCTGATTGGCATAAGCCTCCAAAGTTATTTGCCGTACCCGGGCAAGTAATTCTTGGACAGTGGGATTACCCAACAAATCCGTCCGTAAAACCAAGGTATTGATAAACAATCCTATCAAATTTTCTAATTCACGCCGGTTACGGTTCGCAACGGGAGTGCCAATCACCACATCTTCTTGACCACTATAGCGATAAAGCAAAATCACAAAGGCCGTCAAAAGTGCCATGAACAGAGTTATGCCGGATTTTTGGCATTGTGTTTTCAATGACTGCGCCAATTCCTGATTGAGTTGAAAATGTTGATGCTTACCCTTAAAAGCCTGTACGTGTGGACGTAGCTTATCTGTTGGCAATTCCAACAGGGCTGGTGCATCTGCCAACTTTTGTCGCCAATATTGAAGTTGCTTTTCTAGCACTTCCCCGTTCAACCACTGACGTTGCCAATGTGCGAAGTCGGCATACTGAACAGGTAATGCAGGTAAAGGAGAAAGTGCATTGCTTGAGAAAGCTTGATAGAGGGCAAGCATCTCGCGGTTGAATATATTCCCTGACCAGTTATCACAAACCATATGGTGCATATTCAGAAAGAATACATGGGACTCTGCCCCTAAGCGCAACAAAGTAAAACGGACGAGTGGACCATTTGCCAGATCAAAGGCCTCTTGCGATTCTTCAAAAGCCAAACACTGTACTTTTTCAGATTGTTCGGTAGCTGACAATGCTTGTAAGTCTATGATTGGCATGCCTACGTTTGAAGCGAGTGGCATGACTGTCTGAACAGGCGAACCATTGACGGTCGAAAAAATAGTACGCAATATCTCGTGACGCCTCACAATTTCAGTCAGGCTTTTCTGCCAGGCTGAGACATCCAGTTGACCTTCAATAGTCGAAGCACCAAATTCGTTATAATGTGAACTACCACCTTCTAATTGATCCAAAAACCATAACCGTTGTTGGGCAAAAGATAAAGGAATAGCTTGATCCTTGCTAACAGGAACAATTGAAGGCATTGTCGCAACTTGCTGTTGTAATTTTTGCAGTACCAGTTTACGCTTTTCCGGTGACAATTTAGCCAAAAGTTCATTCCGATGACTCATATTATATTTTTTTCCTTGTAATTCATGTATTTGAAAAATGCTTGTTAATAAACGCCACTGCTTTGCCAATGCCATCCTCGCAACGCAAACCCTTGCTTAGTTCGACAACACGTCTCTGCATGGTGGTGTCTGTGATCGCGGTATCGATAGCCAAAGCCAGCTTATCTACCGTGAGCTTTTTCTGAGGAATGGGTTTAGGTCCAAACCCACGCTGGTAAATGAGGTCGCCCCAGAAAAATTGATCAGTGACAAACGGGCAGATCACAGTAGGTTTGCCAAATTTTAATCCTGCCGCAGTCGTGCCTGCACCACCGTGATGAATTACAGCTTTCATTCGGGGAAATAACCAGTCATGTTGCACATTGGTCAGAAAAAACACTGAATCAGACGCTTTCTTTTCTACAAGCCCTCCCCAGCTAGTGCCTAAAACCGCCCGCTCCCCTGTTTTTTCCACGGCTGACAAAACAATATCTGTCAAACGATCTGGATCCATACCCACCATGCTGCCAAAGCCGATACTGATAGGTGCTGGGCCAGCGGTCACAAATTTTTCCAGAGCAACCGGCGGCTGCCAGTCTTTTTCACCCTCAAGAAACCAGTACCCAGAAGCCAAAACCGCATCATGCCAGTCTTTGGGTGAGGGCATTAGTAACTGGCTGTAACAATACAAGGTGGGTACTGGTTTTCCGTTTCGGTAACCATAATGAATAAAACGTGATGGTAACGCCATGTTCAGCGAATCTCGACACCACCGTTGCATTTTTGAATATCCTTGAAACCACGAGAGGCGGTATAAGAGATAGCTCAGCCGGTTGCCTAATTTACCGAAACCAATATTGGGCGCACCGATCAGGGAAAATTCGCGGGTAGGCGACATATTCGGCATAACTGAGGCCATTATCGACGGAATACCGAGTTTATCAGCAATGTGGTAAGCAGGAAAAAGCATTGTATCATAGATGATACCTTGTGCCCCTTGCGCCGCCTCCCAACAATTGTCTAACATCGGGCGCACCATAGTATCAAAAGTGTCCGCCTGCTCCTCTCCCTTCATACCCGCCATCGCTGCTCGGCCTTCATCCGAATTGAGATAATCTTTAATGTTAAGCCGTAAGGGGGCATATCGGATATTCCTGTTTACGATCATCGCCTCGAACTCAGTATCCGCGCCGAATGTGACATCGTAACCGACCGCTTGCAGGGCCGTTGATAAGGCAAGAAAAGCTTGTACATCACCTCTTGTACCTAAGCTTAGTATGGTAACTTTCATGTGTCTTGTGCAAATATAAATATTAATAGACTTGTAATCCCACTGCCATATCATGTCGGGCAACCACTAGGGCATTGCCCCTACAAAAAAAATCACGGTTCACGTAGGGGCAATCCTTTATGGTTGCCCTTTATGGTCTCGAAATTTCCGCCCTCCTGCACTAGTACTCTGTCAATGTTAAATTGATGGGTGTTGTAGGGTGCGTACTCCGCACAAATTAAGAGTCACGGTGCGTAGGACGCACCCTACATTACCCATCAAAACAACCTTGACGATGTACTAGTTTGATCAACTTTCTAGATCATCTCATCAAGTAGTACTATATTGTGTTCAATGTTTGTTCCATTGTAGGGTTATGATGGTATCAATTTTTTTTGATTGTGCTCTGATACTAGTTGCATCGGCTTGATGCTATTTTGTAAAATTATCTGCGACTCAAGTGTTTTTTTCCATGTTTTTATTTTTCCTTTGATTTGAAAGTGGCTAAGTATAACACATTTTCCGGCATGATATGGCATTGGGGCGTGGTGGCGGCTCAGTCGATTGGGGAGCCGGGCACGCAGTTGACGAGACTGAGGTGCCCGCGAGCGATTATTAAGGTGCAGCGTCTGTTTTTTTTTTCTGAGAAAGTGCTATAATACGCCAGCGGTTTGCTACTAAACTATACAACTACCTAATAACACTAATAATAATTTTACTACAAATAAACACACCATGACTGATATTTCAGAACACATTGCCATTATCGGCATGACCTGTCGTTTTCCTAAAGCAAAAAATATTGAGGAATTTTGGCAAAATCTCCATGAGGGTATTGAGTCTGTTTCAGTTTTCACCAATGAGGAATTAATCGCTCAAGGTATTGATTCCGCTTTATTAAATGATCCAAGCTATGTCAAAGCCAATGCCGTATTAGAAGACATCGACCGGTTTGATGCATCATTTTTTGATTTGACACCTAGAGAAGTGGAAGTGACGGATCCACAACATCGTCTGTTTTTGGAATGTGCTGCCGAGGTTTTGGAAAGTAGCGGCTATAACCCTGATACTTATGCTGGAAAAATTGGCGTTTATGCGGGTGCGGGTATGAGTAGCTATTTACTGCACAACTTGCTATCTAATCCTGATATTCTTCAAGCCGTTAGCCGTTTTCAACTCTTAATGGGCAATAACAAAGATTTTATGCCCACCCGCGTTTCTTATAAATTGAACCTAAAGGGGCCAAGTGTCAATGTCAGCACTGCTTGTTCTACTTCTTTAGTCGCAGTGCAAATGGCTTGTCAAAGTTTACTAGATTATCACTGCGATATGGTTTTAGCGGGTGGTGTCGGCATACAAGTACCACAAAAACAAGGATACTTATATCAAGAAAGCGGTATAAATTCGCCAGACGGTCATTGTCGTGCTTTTGATGCAAAGGCAAAAGGCACAGTCGGCGGTAACGGTGTTGGCATTGTAGTACTCAAGCGTTTAGAGGATGCCATTGAGGACGGTGATTATATTCATGCCGTCATCACCGGCTCCGCTATCAATAATGATGGTGCCGCCAAAGTCGGTTACACAGCACCCAGCGTTGAAGGCCAAACCGAAGTTATTGCCGAAGCACAAGCCGTTGCCAAGGTTGATCCTGAAACAATATCTTATATTGAGACGCACGGCACCGGCACTGCCTTGGGTGATCCCATTGAAATAGAAGCCTTAACCCAAGCATTTCGCCTCCATACCCAGAAAAAAGGTTTTTGTGCCATTGGTTCAGTGAAAAGCAATTTTGGACATTTGGATGAGGCGGCGGGTATTGCTGGTTTGATTAAAACGGTGTTAGCACTTAAACATCGTCAGATTCCACCCAGTTTACATTTTGAGCAAGCTAATCCAGAGATTGATTTTGCCAACAGTCCCTTTTTTGTCAATAACACCTTGTCCGATTGGAAAACTGACGGCGCCCCCCGTCGTGCTGGTGTGAGTTCCTTTGGCATCGGTGGGACTAATGCACATCTGATTCTTGAAGAAGCGCCGCCTCGTGAGAAATCAAGCAATTCTCGCTCATGGCAATTACTCATTTTGTCTGCCAAGACGCGCTCAGCACTGGATACCGCAACGACCAATTTGGTGACACACTTAAAACAACATCCGAGTACCAATTTGGCTGATGTTGCTTACACACTACAGCTTGGGCGCAAAGCCTTCAATTATAGAAGCATCATACTTTGCCAAGCGGTATCATTCGATACAAAAAAAGTTTTTACTGACTACTGTGAGCCAAAAGAGCGTCCGATTGCGTTTATGTTTTCTGGGCAAGGAACGCAATATGTCAATATGGGTTTGGAACTTTACCAAACGGAATCCACTTTTCGGGAACAGATTGATATTTGCGCTGAGATTCTGAAGCCACATTTAAAAATTGATTTGCGTCAACTCTGCTATGCTAAGGAAACAGCATCACTTGAACAAACCGCCCTCGCTCAGCCAGCGTTGTTTGTCATTGAATATGCGCTGGCTAAATTATGGATGTCTTATGGAATAAACCCTCAAGCGATGATAGGGCATAGTATTGGTGAATATGTGGCTGCCTGTTTGGCAGGCGTATTTTCTTTAGAAGATGCTTTAGCATTGGTAGCAATACGCGGAAAAATGATGCAACAATTGCCTCACGGTGCTATGCTCGCTGTACCACTCTCACCGGTAGAAGTGCAACCTCTCTTGGATAAAGGGCTGGAGATAGCAACAGTCAACGAACCGGCTCGTTGTGTGGTTTCGGGCACCCTAGAAGCGATAAACGCATTTGAAAAAAATTTAAAAAATAAAAAAATAGAGTGTCGCCGTCTGCATACCTCTCATGCATTTCATTCTGAAATGATGACACCCATTTTGGAATCTTTTGCACAGCGTATCAAACAAATTCAATTACAACCGCCTAAAATACCTTACATTTCCAATGTCAGTGGTACTTGGATTACAGCAGAACAAGCCACCGATCCAAATTATTATGCACAACACCTGCGTCAAACAGTACGTTTTGCATATGGTATACAACAATTATTGCAAGAGCCCAATAGAATTTTATTAGAAGTCGGTCCCGGGCGAACATTAACAACCTTTGCTCAACGTCATCCAGATAAACAGTCTGAACAAATCATATTATCTTCAATACGGCATCCACAAGAAGATAATCAGTCCGATGTGGCATTTTTGCTGACGACATTGGGCAAACTTTGGCTGGCTGGCGTAAAAATCGACTGGGCTAGATTCTATGCCAACGAGCAACGTCACCGTCTGCCCTTGCCGACTTATCCTTTTGAGCGGCAGCGTTATTGGATTGAATCCTCCCAGGTTTCCGCCCTGCCAAGAAAAAAATCAGATATAGCAGACTGGTTTTACATTCCCTCATGGAAACCTTCTTTATTACCACAACAAACTTCCGATGTTTTAAAAACCTCGGAAATTTTTAACTGGCTACTCTTTATTGATGAATGCAACTTAGGCACTCAATTAGCACAACGGCTGCAACAAGCGGGACAAAAAATCATTACCGTGCAAGTCGGCACCGCATTTACACAATTAGGCAAAAATACCTTTAGCCTAAATCCTGAAAATGCTAATGACTACAAAACCTTATTTCGTGAACTTCACGCACAGGAAAAATTGCCGAAAAGCATTGTGCACTTGTGGAATGTCACAACGCGCACTGAAACGGCGCTTGAAGCACTGGATAAAGCACAATTTTTAGGGTTTTATAGTCTACTCTTTTTAGCACAAGCTATTGGAGAACAAGGTATCAGTGATGATATCCAACTCTCCGTCATATCAAATAATATGCAAACTGTGGCTGGTGACACAGTGCTGTTTCCCGAAAAGGCAAGTGTGCTGGGACCAATTAAAGTCATTGGGCAAGAATATCCCAATATACATTGTCGCAGTATTGATATTAATTTATTACCCTCACAAGACACCTCAAAGGAGAGCGCGGTATTAATAGCAGAACTCACAGCTAAAGACTCTTTTCCTGTGATTGCCTACCGTGATAATCAACGTTGGGTGCAAACTTTCGAGCCACTACGATTGGATAAACAGGACAAAACAATACCCCGTTTAAGGAACGGGGGCGTTTATCTTATCACTGGCGGACTTGGCGGCATTGGATTGGTATTGGCAGCACATCTTGCAAAGACTGTTCAAGCTAAACTAATACTCATAGGGCGGTCCGCCTTTCCGCGTAAAAAAGACTGGAATCAGTGGCTTAGTACGCATAACACCTCTGATCGCGTTAGCAAAAAAATCCATAAATTACAAGAAATTGAAGCATTGGGTGCCGAAATTTTCGTCGCCACTGCCAATGTGGCTAACCGGCAACAAATGCAAACAGTGATCACGGAGAGCAAAAAGCGATTTGGTTCAATCAATGGCGTTATTCACGCAGCCGGTGTGCCTGATGGTGCCTTGATTCTACGCCAAACACGAGACATGACAGAAACGGTCCTTGCCCCGAAAATAAAGGGCACCTTGGTGCTTGACAGTCTTTTACAGGATGTTGAATTGGATTTTTTTGTTCTCTGTTCCGCCCTGACTTCAATTTTGGGGACATTTGGGCAAATCGGCTATTGTGCCGCTAATGCCTTTCTTGACGCTTTTGCACATTTCAAGGCGACCAACGGAAACACGTTTACCGTTGCTATCAACTGGGATGCTTGGCAAAAAGTGGGAATGGCTGTCGAGACGGCTAACTGGCGGGCTGGAATGAGCAACAAATTACAGACCAGAACGGTTTATCATCCCTTATTTGATGAATGTATCATTGAGGATAAGACTCAAGAAAAATACATCAGCCATTTGAACGTAAGCAAGCACTGGGTCCTGCATGAGCATATAGTTAACGGAAAAGCGACATTGCCGGGTACCGCTTATTTGGAATTAGCCAGAGCCGCTTTTGAACCTCACGCTAAGTCAGGACAGATTGAAATCAGAGAAATCTATTTCCTCAATCCCTTGATAGTCGAAGACAATGAGGACAAAGAAGTTCATACAGTTTTGAAAAAACAGGGCGATAGTTTTGAGTTTGTGATTAGTAGCCAAACAGAGCATACAAGGGGCATCATTGCGTGTGTACCAACACAACCCATTAAAAAACGTGATATAAAGGCCATTGAACGTCAATGTCATCAACAGATCATCATTAGCGGATTAGCACAAAAACCACAAGCTGAACTCACCGAGTTTGAAGCGCGACTGAAAGACTTTGGTCCCCGCTGGTACAATTTGCAGCGCGTTAATTTAGGTGTCAATCAAGGTTTAGCTGTTCTTGAATTGCCAAATGACTTTACCACTGATCTCACCGCCTATTCATTGCATCCCGCCTTATTGGATATTGCCACTGGGTTTATGGCACTTTATAACCCGGACTATAACGGTTTACCCTTTTCGTATAAAGGCTTGACAATCAAAGCCCCGTTGCCAGCTAAAATATACAGCTACGTGAGATATGCCGATACGCAGGTCGCACAGACGCTCAAATTTAATGTCACAATCATGGATGAGCAGGGCAGGGAACTGGTTGAAATCGAAGAATATACCCTGCGGCAAGTGACTATTGATAAGCCGTTTTCTGAAAGCAGGAACTTTTGTTTGGAAATTGACTCCCCCGGCTTTTTGGAGACTTTGACATTAAAACCTGCTTTGCGCCAGGTACCCGGCCCCGATGAAGTGGAAATTGAAGTTTACGCGACAGGTCTTAATTTCAAGGAAGTACTCTATGCTTTGGGACTGTTGCCGAGTTCGCCAGATTCTCGTGTCAAGTTTGGTTTAGAGTGTGTGGGCAAAATAGTCACGGTTGGCAAAAATGTTAAGGATTTTCAGAAAGGTGATGAAATCATTGCCTTTGCGCCGGCCACTTTTAGCGCATTTACCACAACATCGGCTGCATCAGTAGCCCCTAAACCTGACAACCTCAGTTTTGAAGAAGCCGCAACAATTCCAGCCGCTTTTATGACTGCCTATTACGCTTTAATCATAAAAGGCCAACTGTCTAAAGGTGAGCGTGTGCTGATCCATGCTGCTGCGGGTGGTGTGGGCATGGCGGCAGTCAAAATTGCCCAATGGGTAGGTGCGGAAATTTTTGCGACCGCTGGGAATCCCGAAAAGCGAGCATTTTTGCATTCGCAAGGCATTAAATATGTCATGGATTCAAGGTCACTCGCTTTTGTTGAGGAAGTGATGGAATACACCGGGGGTCAGGGTGTAGATGTCGTTTTAAACTCATTAGGGGGAGAATTTATCTCAAAAAGCCTAGAGACACTCGCCCAGTTTGGACGCTTTTTAGAACTCGGTATTCGAGACATATACAACAACACTCAATTAGGCTTGCAGCCTTTTGAGAAAAACTTATCATTTACAGTGATAGGCGTGGGACCTGAACTTCCTCACTTTAACTCTATACTGCGTGAAGTGGTAGAACATTTTAATCGTGGACATTTTAGTCCTATTGAACATCAAGTATTCCCCATTACCAAGGTAGTTGATGCTTTTGAATATATGGCACAAGCCAAACATATCGGCAAAATTGTGGTTTCGATAGCGGATAAATCTTCTACTGAAAAAAGTTCCCTTAAGGATGGACTATTACCCACTGAAGGCATAGAGGTATTTAACCACATTTTAGGTACTGAACAACCTCAAATTATTGTATCAAGCCATGATTTTTTAAAGCGGTTTGAACAAAATAATGCTTTTAACATTAAACAGTTAAAAGATGAATCGACCCATCAACGACCGGCAATCGGCACTGATTATACGGCACCTCGCAATGAGATAGAGCAAACACTTACCGAGATTTGGCAAAAACTGCTTGGTATTGCTCAGATCGGCATTGACGACGACTTTTTTGAATTAGGTGGCGATTCTCTGCTGGCAGTCCAGGTTCTTTCACGGCTGCGCCAAATATTTCAGGTAGAAATCACCCTAAGTCTCCTGTTTGATGAACCTACGGTGAGCAGATTGGCACAGCGCATTAATAAAATTTGTCAAACAGCACAAGAACTACAAGCGCATCCGAATGCTGCCAGCGAAGAAGAGGGGGAAATATAAATGAAACCGCTTGATGAACTATTATCTGACTTGCACAGCCTTAATATAAAGCTTTGGGTTGAGGGAGATCGTTTGCGCTATCGTGCCCCAAAAGGCGCATTGACAGGCGCATTGACTGCGGAATTAAAAGAGCGAAAATCAGATATTTTAAGCTTTCTCGCAAAATCTACGCTCACAAAAAATATTCAACCCATTGAAAAACAAGCACATTACGCACTGTCACACGCGCAACAACGTTTATGGATACTCGCTCAACTTGCCGAAGGTTCTGTCGCTTACAATCTGCCATTATATTTTTTGTTAGAAGGTGTGCTGGATCGGGAGGCTTTTGAAAAAGCACTACGCCAATTAATAGAACGCCATGAATCTTTACGCACCACTTTTATCACAGTTGATGGTGAACCACGCCAAAAAATTCACGATGACATTGGTTTTAAAGTTTGTGTCAAAGATTTGACCGATCAAGCAGAAACCGTTGCCCAACAACAAGCATACGAGGAGGCACTAAAACCTTTTGACTTGGAAAAAGGGCCATTGCTAAGGGTATCTTTGCTGAAACTGTCTGCAAAACATCATGTTATGCTTTTTACTCTGCACCATATTATTGCCGATGGGTGGAGCGTTAACGTGATAATGAGGGAATTTACCCAATTTTACGAAACCTTTCATCGTCGGGAGACTGTTTCACTCCCCCCCTTGCGTATTCAATATCGTGACTATGCCTATTGGCAAAACCAGCAGTTGGAAAGCGAGAGCCTTGCGCCTCATCGTGACTATTGGCATAAACAACTCGCCGGAGACATACCTGTCTTAAACTTGCCCACCGATTTTCCGCGCCCATCGCTTCAAACATTCAACGGTAATGAACTCACTTTTGCACTGTTGGCGGAACAAAAAAATTCGCTACTGGTGTTCTGTCGTCAACAAAAGGTGAGCTTGTTTATGATATTGGTAGCCGTCGTCAAAGTGTTGCTCTACCGATACACCGCTCAAGAAGATATTATCATCGGCTGCCCCATTGCGGCTAGAACTCATACCGATTTGGAAAATCAAATTGGCTGTTACCTCAGCACACTGGTTTTACGAGGTCAGATCAATGGGGAACAATCTTTTGAGACGTTTTTACAACAAGTCAAACAAACGGCGATAGCTGCCTACGATCATCAAATTTATCCCTTTGATCGCTTGGTAAACGAATTAAATTTACACAAGGATATGAGTCGCTCCCCACTGTTCGATGTCATGGTGATTCTTCAAAATGCCAGTGGTGAATTAGAACAGTCTGTTGAAGGTCTCCTTATGCGCCCTGTTATCCTGGAAACAAAAACCAGTAAACTGGATATGACTTTCCATTTTAAGGAAGATGAAAAAGGTTTATATTTCAGTATTGAATATAATACCGATCTTTTTTTAGAGGATCGCATAAAAAGGATGGGCAACCATATTAAGGTGTTGGTTGAGAGTATTTTAGCGGATGCTCGTCAATCCATAAGTCAATTGAACATCCTGACGGAGGCTGAGCAAAAACAACTTTTTTACCAATTTAATGACACAGCATGTCCTCATGAAAAAACACTGATTGATTTGTTTGAAATTCAGGTAGAAAAAACACCGGATGCGGTAGCTATAGAATTTGAAAATCAAAAACTGAGCTACAAAGACTTAAACATTCGTGCTAATCAACTCGCGCATTACTTGCAAAATTTAGGCGTGGCAGCGAATATTTTAGTAGGGATTTGTGTAGAACGCAGCAATGAGATGCTGGTAGGATTGCTAGGCATTCTCAAAGCGGGTGGCGCTTATGTGCCATTAGATCCTATCTATCCCCAAGAACGCTTAGCTTTTATGTTGGAAGATTCTCAAGTATCGGTGTTATTGACGCAAAAAAAATTGGGTATTGATGATTGGGCGTTGAAAATTAATGAAAAGGTGAAAATCGTTTATTTGGAGACCAATTGGACACAGATAAGCAACGATTACCAATTACCAACTATCAAGCCTGATAATGTAGCTTATGTGATTTACACATCTGGCTCTACCGGTAAGCCTAAAGGCGTACAAATTAGCCATCAATCGCTGTGCAATTTCTTAATCTCCATGCGCCAACAACCGGGCTTGACAGCACAAGATATACTTTTGGCTGTCACCACGCTTTCTTTTGATATTGGCGCACTGGAACTGTATTTGCCACTGATTACCGGGGCACAAATTGTGTTAGCCAGTCGTGAAATTGCCAGTGATGGCTTACAATTGTTAGACAAATTAGAAAATTCTGGCATAACAGTTATGCAAGCCACGCCCGCTACGTGGCGTTTATTGCTGGCTGCCGAATGGAAAGGCAGTCCACAATTAAAAATTCTTTGCGGTGGAGAAGCTTTATCTCGTGAACTTGCGACGCGATTGTTAGAAAAAGGCCAAGCTGTTTGGAATATGTATGGACCAACTGAAACGACTATTTGGTCAACAATTCATTGTGTGCAAGCTGATGATGGTAATGGTAATCTTGAAATGGTGTCTATTGGTCGTCCAATCGCCAATACGCAAATTTATATTTTAGATAATGCACTAAAGCCGGTTCCTATTGGGGTAGCAGGTGAGTTATATATTGGCGGGGATGGTTTAGCTAGAGGCTATCTCAACCGGCCTGAATTGACAGCGGAGAAATTTATAAATCAAGATATTGGCGGTCGCCTCTATAAAACGGGTGATTTAGCCCGCTATCTTCCCGATGGCAACATTGAATATTTAGGTCGCATAGATCACCAAGTCAAACTTCGTGGCTTTCGGATTGAGTTGGGAGAAATTGAGGCGGTGCTACATGAGCATCCATCGGTGCGTGAAAGCGTGGTGATTATCAGAGAAGATACACCAGAAGATAAGCGTTTAGTCGCTTATGTTGTTTATTCTGATAAAACGCAGCAAAATACCCCTAGCGAGCTACGCAACTTTCTCAAAGAAAAGTTACCAGATTATATGTTGCCAGAAGTTTTTATGCCATTGGAAGCTTTTCCTTTAACCCCCAATGGCAAGGTGAATCGCCGGGCATTAGCAGCACCGGATCAAACCAGACCAGAGTTAGAAATTACATATACGCCGCCCCGTAATGAGATGGAGCAAAATATAGTTTCTGTGTGGCAAACTGTGTTAAATGTCGAAACAGTAGGCATTTATGATAACTTTTTTGAATTAGGCGGGCATAGTCTGAAAGCTACTAAAGCCATTTCCCTAATGCAGCGGGAGCTGGGTATCAATGTTAAATTGCTTGATATATTTCGCAAACCTACTGTCGCGGAATTGGCGGAATTGGTTAAGGATAGAGGCCAATCCGTATATGCTGAGATTCTACCAGTGGAAGAATCGTTACCATCGACACAAGACAACATTGTACAGATGACGGATGAAGAACTGGAAATGTTATTAGAGGATTAAACTGATTATGACAACACTGGAAGAACTCAAACGCCGTGTCAAAGCCGGCGACTTGGAAGCTTTGCAAAAACTGCGGGATAGCGGTTTTTTTAAGAAAAAGAAAGCCGCCAAAGAGGGGTATGCCGTTTCTCATGCCCAAAAGCGTCTTTGGATTTTAGACCAAATGGAGGACAATTCGGCTGCCTATAATATCTCAGGCGCGATCAGGCTGGATGGGTCACTAGATACCAAGGCTTTCGGAAGTGCATTGGAAACGGTGGTGGCGCGGCACGAATCGTTACGCACAACTTTTGTTAGCATCAACAATGAACCCCGGCAACTCATTCATGAGATAAGCCCTTTTCGGCTTGAAGAATTTGATCTTTGCCTTGAGAGCGAAGCTGAAAAAATTGCGCGAAAATACGCATACCAAGATGCGGTGAGTTCATTTGATCTCAAAACCGGTCCATTACTGCGAGCCAAACTGCTCAAACTAGCTCAAAACCGACACGTTTTTCTGTTCAATATCCACCATATTGTGTGTGATGCTTGGTCTATGGAAGTGCTAGTGCGTGAAGTGATGACACTTTATGCTGCCTATTTAAAGGGACAGGAAAATCCCCTGCTACCTTTAAAAATTCAGTACAAGGACTTCGCTGCTTGGCAAAATGCACAGCTTGATAGCAGCGAGTCCATGCAGCACCATCGCTATTGGCACCACAAGCTATCGGGTCAGTTACCTGCATTAAATCTGCCGACGGATTATCCTCGTCCGCCGGTACTGACTTTTACCGGAAAAACTTTAAGTTTCAATTTTGACCGCCCGTGGGCGGATAAATTAGGGGAATTGGGCCGTGAACACGGTGCCAGTCTGTTTATGACACTGGTCGCACTGGTCAAGGTATTGCTGTATCGCTATACGGGACAACCAGACATTATTATTGGTACACCCATTGCGGGGCGAGATCACCCAGACATTGAAGATCAGATTGGCTTTTTTGTGAATACTCTCGCCCTCATGGACACACTCACCGGAGAAAATAGTTTTGTCCAGGTGCTCAAGTCCGTCAAGCAAACGGCTGAAGAGGCTTATGAGCATCAAATCTATCCCTTTGACCAATTGGTAAATGAGTTGAATTTGGATCGCGACATGAGCCGCTCGCCCATTTTCGATGTGATGGTGGTCCTTCAAAATATTGAGACGACTGATTTAAATTTAGGTGAGGTCAAAATTTCTGAATTTGACAGCGGTTTTAGCGTAGCCAAGTTCGATCTAACCTTTGAATTTGCGGAAATAAAAGATGGACTCAATTTGGGTATTAGCTACAATATAAACCTCTTTAGCGAAGAAAAAATTGTAAATATGGCGGGGCATCTCAAGCAACTGATGCAAAGCATTCTTGAGAATGTCAATACTCCTATTTCAATTTTGAATATTCTTTCTGAAATAGAAAAACAACGTTTACTTGTCGAATTTAATGAGACGGCAACTGATTATCCGCACAATAAAACCATCGTGGCACTCTTTGAGGAACAAGTTGAAAAAACACCCGATAATATTGCTATTATCTTTGAAGAGGCGCCCTATAAAACACTTAGCTATCGTGAATTGAATAATCGGGCTAACCGCGTGGCATGGCATTTAATTAAACAACACGATGTTAAGCCGGATGAAAGAATTGCAGTTTTACTGGAGCGTTCGGATTGGATGGTAGTGGGACTGTTGGGTATTTTGAAAGCAGGTGGCGCGTATGTGCCGGTTGATCCCACTTATCCTGATGAACGTATTTCCTATATGCTTGAGGACAGTGGTTGCCGCGTACTATTGACAGCCTCAGTTCTGCTAGACCTCCACGCCTTGCAAACGGAACATTTCGCAAATCCGCCCATGCTCGCTCAACCCGATCACACCGCTTATGTGATCTACACATCAGGATCAACGGGCAAACCCAAAGGTTGCATGGTCACTCACCGCAATGTGGTGAGATTGATAAAAAATGAGCAAAATCGTTTTGATTTTAATCAAGATGATGTATGGGTGGTGGCACATTCTTTCTGTTTTGATTTTTCCGTCTGGGAAATGTATGGCGCACTGTTGTACGGTGGTAGAGCTGTGGTGGCAAAACGGGAGGAAGTGCAGGATGTTGAAGTTTTCCTTGAACTGTTAAAACGCCATCATGTCACCGTTTTAAACCAAACCCCCGCAGCTTTCTACAATCTGATTGCAGCGGAAAGCACTTATGCACAACATAAGCTTGACGAACATCTACGTTATATTATTTTTGGTGGAGACCGCTTGGAGCCAACCTATCTGCGTTCTTGGATAGAACGCTATCCACTTGATAAAATTAAACTTATCAATATGTATGGCATTACGGAAACCACCGTGCATGTGACTTATTGCCAACTCAAGGAAGAAGATATTTCAGGAGTGGCAGGTAAAAGTCCCCTGGGTGTGCCATTACCTGAAACTTGTGTCTATGTGTGCAATGAACAAATGGCGTTGCAGCCGATAGGGATAATCGGTGAATTGTATGTGGGTGGCTCTGGCGTAAGTCGAGGTTATTTGAATAAACCCGAGTTGACGGCAGAACGCTTCATTAGTAATATTTATCGTAAAGGAGAACGGCTTTATCGAACTGGAGATTTAGGCCGTTGGCTGGGAGATGGCACATTAGAACACTTAGGGCGCAATGACGATCAAGTACAGGTACGGGGTTTCCGTATTGAATTGGGCGAGATCGAGCAATGTTTGTTACACCATGAAGCAATAGAAAAAGCCGTGGTGTTAGCGCGGGATTCTAGCGACAGTATACAGGAATTGATCGCTTACCTTGTTGCACATGAGACGCTTAATGTACAGAGCTTACGCCATCATTTGGGTAAAAATTTGCCTGATTATATGATGCCTAGTCATTTCATTGTTCTCGATAATTTGCCATTGACTCCTAACGGCAAGATAGACCGTCGTGCATTGTCAATGTTATCAGTGGAGGGTCATCATGTGTCAAGTGATAACTTTGTGGCTCCTCGAACAGATGAAGAAAAATTGTTAGCTGGTATTTGGGCAGAAGTATTGGGTATTGAGCAAGTCGGTGTCTATGATAATTTCTTTGAACTGGGTGGTCACAGCCTTAAAGCTACCCAAATGGTGTCGAAAATTCACACCGAAATGGAGATAAAAATCGGTTTACGGGATATTTTTCAATTTCCGATAGTCGCTGAACTGGTGGAAGTGATACAAAGCCGACAATCCACTGCTGTGATTCAGATTGACCCGGTGCCGGCAGCGGAACATTATGCCGTTTCCAATGCCCAGCGTCGCCTCTGGGTTTTAGAGCGAATGGGGGCCGACATCGCTGCGTATAATATAACCGGTGTCAACTTATTGGAAGGCCAATTGAATATTGATGCTCTCGAAAAATCCTTGCAAACGCTAGTGCGCCGGCATGAATCGTTGCGAACTACGTTTATAGCATTAAATGAAGAACCCCAACAAAAAATTAATCAAGCCATTGAATTTAATCTAAAATTAATAGATTTAACCACAGAGGAAAACTCTGAAAAATCGGCACAATTATTAGTGAATAAAGAGGCCGCTAAGCCTTATGACTTGAAAAATGGGCCACTGTTCAAGGTAAAACTTTACTATCTTGACGATGAACGCTATGTCTTTCTGTTTGGTATGCATCATATCATCAGTGATGGATGGTCATTGGAAATTTTCATCAAGGAACTGTTGGCGTTATATAATGCTTTTGTAAATAATCAAAAAAATCCACTGCCACCACTACGGATTCAATACAAGGATTATGCTCACTGGCAAAATAATCTTCTAGTGGATGCCAATAGCCATCGCGATTACTGGCTTGGGCAATTATCGGGAGAAATTCCGGTTTTAAACTTGCCTGCCGATTATCCACGCCCCACAGTGCAAACCTTCCGGGGTAATGCATTGGTGTTTTCCCTGCCGCTGCAAATTTCCGACAACCTAAGAAAACTTGGCCGCTCACAGGGGGCAAGTTTTTTTATGACGCTACTTTCTCTTGTAAAGATACTTTTATACCGCTACACCGGACAAGAAGATATTATTGTTGGCTCCACCGTTGCGGGCCGGGATCATCCTGATTTAGCCAACCAAATCGGTTTTTACGTCAATATGCTGGCGTTGCGAGACACCATTCAACCGCAAGATACCTTTGTGCGTGTACTGGAAAAAGTCAATAATACCGTCACCAACGCTTTTGATTACCAAATTTATCCGTTTGACCGTTTAGTTGAAGAATTAGAACTCAAGCGGGATATGGGGCGTAATCCGCTGTTTGATGTGGCTGTTACCATGATGCAGAATGTCATGAGTGATCAAAATTCGGCATTATCGTCTATCAGAGTATTGCCTTTTGAATTTCAAAGTCTGATCAGTAAATTTGATTTAACCTTTTTCTTTGCTGAATTGGCGAATGGCGATTGTGAAGTGGGCATTGAATATAATACGGATTTATTCGAGCCAAAACGTATAGAACGGATGGCAGAGCATTTTCAAGAATTGGTCAACAGCGTTATCGACACGCCACACCGCTCCTTGAAAAATCTTAATATCCTACCTGCATGGGAACGGCAAAAAGTGGTCGTCGAATTTAACGACACTTATTCTGACTATCCACGCGATAAAAGCATTGCTGAGGTATTTGAAGCGCAGGTTGAAAAAACGCCCGATAATCCTGCCGTGATTTGTGGAGAGACGATACTGAGTTATCAGGCATTGAACCAACGAGCTAATGGCATTGCGCGGTTGCTGCGAGAAAAATACCGGATAGAGTCTGAAGAATGTGTTGGTGTGCTTTTAGATCGCTCAGAATGGACGGTGGTGGCATTAGTCAGTATCCTGAAAGCAGGGGGCGCTTATGTGCCTATTGACCCTGCTTATCCACACAACCGCATCGCATATATTTTGAAGGATACGGGTTGCCGTGTCGTGCTTTCAGAACAAAAACATATTAGCGGTGTGTTATCGGATTTTTCAGATATTTTGACGCTAGAACTCATTGAGGAGATAACGACATCAAATCTTGATCCGGTAGGCAATGCTTCTAGTCTCGCCTACATTATTTATACGTCAGGCTCAACTGGCATTCCAAAAGGTTCACTTATTGAGCAAAAATCGGTGTTGCGTTTGGTGTTAGAGACTAATTATATAGACATTAAAGAAAATGACCGAATTTTACAAACGGGATCAGTGGCTTTCGATGCATCAACTTTTGAAATATGGGGATCGCTACTAAACGGGGCTTGTTTATGTCTGCCCTCTGACGAGGTTTTGTTAGAAGCAGGGGAATTGAAGCACTTGATGACGCGCCACGACATTACCACTATATTCCTTACCACTGGACTGTTTAACCAATTTGTGGAAGCGGATATAAGTCTTTTCAAAAACTTGAAAACACTGCTGATGGGTGGGGAAAAAGTGTCAGTCCGTCATGTCAACTGGTTACGGGAAACTTATCCAACGGTGGGACTAAAGCATGTCTATGGCCCCACAGAAAATACAACTTTTACCACTTATTATCCGGTTAAAGGACGCTGTGAAAAGGATGTGCCTATTGGTACGCCTCTTGCCAATTCAACAATTTACATCATAGACGCGCATAATCAACCGGTGCCTATCGGGGTGCAGGGTGAAATTTGCACGGGCGGGGATGGTTTGGCGCGAGGTTACTTAAACCAAGCTGAATTGACAGCTAAAAAGTTTGTGCCCAATCCTTTCAAAGCTGGCGAGCAACTTTACCGAACGGGTGACTTGGGATATTGGTTATCAGATGGCAACATCGCCTTTGTCGGGCGCATTGATAATCAAGTCAAGGTGCGTGGTTTCCGCATCGAGCCGGGTGAGATTGAAGATAGATTTCTGCGACATGGCAAAGTGAAGGAAGCCGTGGTGATTGCTAGGGAGACGACTGTAGGGACTAAAGAACTTATTGCTTACGTCTCAAGCGATGAACCATTGAGTGCGGCTGAATTACGCTCGCATCTGGCCGAAACTTTACCCAATTATATGATACCGGCCCATATCATGCGGCTGGAAAAATTACCTTTGACCGTTAATGGCAAAGTGGACAAACGGGCATTACCGGCACCCACCGAATTAAGCACCACATACATTGCCCCGAACAGCGATGAAGAAAAAATCTTAGCTAAGATTTGGGAAAATGTGCTGGGCCAAAAGCCGATTGGCATTCACGATAACTATTTTGAGTTGGGTGGCGATTCTATCAAAGCCATCCAAGTGGCGAGCCGCTTGATGCGCGAGGGCTGGAAAATGGAAGTGAGGGATTTGTTCCATAACCCCACCATTGCCGAACTTGCGCCACAGTTGCGTAAAACAGAAAATAAAGAAGGAAAACAAGAAGTTGTTGTTGGTCAAGTGCCGTTAACCGCTATTCAGCGTTGGTTTTTTGATAATCATAGCGGCGATTTACACCATTTCAATCAAGCAGTGTTGCTACGCTGCCAAGAGCGACTTGATGAAAACAAAATCCGGAAAGTTTTGCAAAAATTGCAAGAACACCATGATGCGCTGCGGATGACTTACCAAGGTATTTTGCAAATCAATGCTGGACTCGAACAAGCCTTAAATTTTGAAGTCGTTCAATTAACCGGAAAAGAAGATGAGATAACTGCTTTGGAAACGCACGCGGACAGTGTACAAAGCCGTTTTGTTCTTGAAAAAGGGCCGTTAATGAAGGCTGTGTTGTACCGATTAACGGCGGGTGATCGACTATTATTAGTTATTCATCATCTGATTGTTGATGGTGTGTCATGGCGTATTATCATTGAGGACATTGAACAAGCCTACCGCCAAACACTTGATGGCGATGAAATTCACTTGGGTGCCAAAACCGTCTCATTCAAACACTGGGCTGAAGAAGTACAACGCTATGCTACTTGTGAGGCACTCTTGCAAGAAAGTACCTATTGGTCATCAGTATTAGAGGCTACCCCTTTGCCTAGAGATTTTGAGTCAGAAGAGAATCTTTACGGGGATTGCCAATCAGCCTCAATCCGTTTTTCTGAAAGCGAAACGCAATCTTTATTGACGAATACCCATCACGCCTATTACACGGAAATCAATGATATTTTGCTGACGGCCTTGGGACGTGCCCTAAAATGCTGGCACGGTGGTGACATGACATGGGTGACGATGGAAGGGCATGGGCGCGAAGCCTTAGATAAGTCGTTAGATATTAGTCGCACCGTAGGCTGGTTTACCAGTATGTATCCCTTTTTGCTGAAAACATCGGGAGATGATATTGGTCATCAAATCAGGTCTGTGAAAGAGGCGTTGCGACACATTCCAAACAAGGGCATTGGTTTTGGCATTCTGAGCTACATTAAGTCTGCTGTTCTTTCCACTGGGATAAAGTCGCAATTAAGCTTTAATTATTTGGGGCAATTTGATGAAAATAGCGGTTTATTTGGATTTGCCGATGAGTCATCGGGAGAAGTGATAAGCCACCGTTTGCAGCGTCACCACGATTTAGATGTGGGTGGCCTCATTGTGCGCGATCAATTAAATTTGTCTATCGTCTTTAATTTGAAACGGCATCAAGCAGCAACCATTGATAAATTGCTGGCAGATTTTAAACAAGAATTGTTAGCCGTTGTTGAACACTGTCAACACAAAAAAACGGGTGAAAAGACACCAAGCGATTTTACGGTCCCAATTTTTTCGCTTGATGAATATAAGCTTTTCCTCAAAGCGAACAGTTGGGCAGCTTCACAAATTGACGACATTTATCCGCTGTCACCGATGCAGGAAGGTTTGCTGTTTGAATCACTTTATAATGCGGATTCTAGTGCTTATTTTATCCAAACCAGCTATCGTCTGAATAATACTTTACAATTAGAACAATTTAAGCAAAGTTGGTATGAATTGAGTCGTCGCCATGCTGTGTTGAGGACGGCTTTTGTCCATGAAAACGTCGCTCGTCCGTTACAAGTCGTTTTTAAAAACAGATTGCCGGAAATACGGGTGATAGAATTGTGTGATTTGGCAGAGCAATCGGCGCGTGTTGAAGCCTATCTTAAAGAGGATATGAATCGGGGCTTTGATTTTCAGCATGACACCTTGATGCGAATCACGATATTTAAACTGTCCGAGTCTCAATACCAAATTGTTTGGAGTTACCATCACATTTTATTGGATGGCTGGTGTCTTGGCATCATTTATCAAGATTTCATGCAAATCTATACTGCTCTAAATAATGGTGAAACTTTAAAATTACCGATCACGCCACCCTACTCCGAATATATCCATTGGCTGGAGCAACAAGACAAAGAAGAGGCGAAGGCGTATTGGTTACGTTATTTATCAAGCTACGAAAACCTTGCCACACTGCCAAAATTGACGCGCCATGAGCATGATTACGCTCTGAAAGAAATGACATTCGCGTTTGAAGATACAGTGGGATTAAAGATGTTGGCAACCCGACAAAGCGTGACAATCAATACCGTTATTCAGAGCTTATGGGGCTTACTTCTATCACGCTATAATAATGTTGACGATGTCATCTTAGGGGCAATTGTGTCAGGCAGACCAGCCACATTGAGTGGCGTAGAAGAGATGGTGGGGTTATTTATTAACGCCATTCCGGTGCGTATTCAATGGCAAGTTGATCAGACTTTTTCAGACGTTTTGCAAGCAGTGCAAAAGGCTGCCTTGGAAAGCGAGCCTTATCATTATGTTCCACTTGCGGAAATTCAGGCAAATCTGGTGGGGCGGAACATTTTTGACCATTTGCTGATTTTTCAAAATTATGCGGTGGCAGAAGAATTAATGCAAGAAAACTCGTACCGCTCTGATTTTGATATAGATAGTGTACAAGTTCATGATCAAACCCATTATGACTTCAATTTGATTGTTATGCCGGGCGACACGATTGAAATCAGATGCAGTTATAATGCTAATATTTATTCTGATGATCAGATAGCACGAATAGCGGCACATCTACAGACTGCGCTTGGTCACGTTATCCAATCACCGGAGCAACCCATTAGCAATATTTGTATTTTGCCTGAATGGGAAAAAAGGCAAGTTATTTATGATTTCAATAAAACGGCAAAGGCGTTTGCTCAAGACCAAACCATCATCGACTTATTTGAAGTGCAAGTGAAAACAGTGCCAAATGACGTGGCAGTGATTTTCCAAGAAGTGCAGTTGACTTATCATCAATTGAATGAACGGATTAATCAACTCGCTCATTATTTACGCGAAACCCATCATATTCGGCCCGATGATCGAGTAGGATTGTTACTGGATCGATCAGAATGGATGGTTATAGGTGTGTTGGGCATTTTGAAAGCCGGTGGTGCTTATGTGCCGATAGATGTCAACTATCCGGATGAAAGAATTCGCTATATTGTCAAGGATAGCGGATGTTCCATCATTTTGTCTGAAGAAAAACACCTTGAGATACTTATTAAGTCTCCAAAAAATATACAACTGATTGATTTAAGAAATATTAATCTGTTAAAAAGCGATAATCCGGTTTCGACCGTTTTTCCTGACAGTCTCGCTTATGTGATTTATACCTCGGGCTCCACCGGAAAACCCAAAGGCTGTCAAATGACTCATGCCAATCTGTATCATTATATCCATTGGACAAACGGTTATTATTTTGCAGACAATGACAGTGGGTATTTTGGCCTTTACTCTTCCCTGTCATTTGATTTGACGGTGACCAGTCTTTTTCTGTCTCTTATCAGAGGTAAAACATTACACGTTTTTCCACAAAACGCTGAAATAATTGATATTTTGTTAGAATCATTCAGTGAAAACACGGCAATCGATAGCATCAAGTTGACCCCGGCTCATATTTCATTACTAAAACAGTTGGATATTTCAACAACGAATATCCATCTTGCTATTGTCGGTGGCGAAGCCTTGTTAATTGAACAAGCGCGTTTGTTACAAAGTATCAATCCTCACCTAAAAATTTATAACGAATATGGGCCGACGGAAACCACCGTGGGATGTGTCGTCAAACATATTCAATCTGATGAACAACGGGTTTTAATTGGTAAACCTATTGATAACATGCAGATTTATATTTTTGATCACAATATGATGCCAGTGCCGGTCGGAGTTCATGGAGAAATGTATATTGGTGGTTTGGGTGTCTCACGGGGTTATCTCCAACGTCCAGAATTGACAGAGAAGAATTTTATTCCTAACCCCTTGGTAGATTTTGAATTAAAATCGGAGCGTCTCTACAAAACCGGCGACGTGGCTCGTTGGCTGCCAGATGGCAACATTGAATATCTGGGTCGCAACGATAATCAAGTCAAGATTCGTGGTTATCGAGTTGAATTGGAGGAAATTGAAAATAAACTTTTACTTCATCCTTCAGTGAACCAAGCGGTGGTTGTGAGCTGGCTAGAAAATAACAATGCACCAATACTTGTCGCTTATGTGATAGTATCAGGTGAATGGGATACTGCCAATACCCGTGAATATCTGCAAGCCACTCTCCCAGATTACATGGTGCCTAGTTTTTTTATCAAATTGGATGAACTTCCCCTCACGCCTAATGGTAAAGTAGATCAAAAAGCATTACCAGCTCCTACAGAAACTGAAAGGACAACAATATACACTGCACCACGTAATGAGATAGAAGCACAATTAGTTCACATTTGGCAAGATGTTTTTCAGATTGAAAACATTGGCATTTTTGATAATTTCTTTGAACTGGGTGGACATAGCCTAAAAGCGATGCAGATGGTTTCAAGGATACATAAAACGCTGGGGATAAAGATTGCTTTACGGGATTTATTCGGTTTGCCCACTATTGCTGAACAGTCCATGCAGATCAGAAAAACGGAAAGTTCTGTTTTTTCTGGTATTGAGCCTGCCCCCACTCAAGCTGATTATGAACTTTCTTATGCTCAACAACGTTTATGGTTATTGCATAAAATGGGTGGCGCTGCAAATGTGGCTTACAATATGCCATCGGCTTTTCTATTTGAAGAAAAACTGGATACTGAGGCGTTAAAAAAGGCATTTGTCACGTTAGTAGAACGGCATGAAGCGTTACGCACCGCTTTTTTTGAAATTGAGGGTGAGCCTAAACAAAAGATTTATCCTCAGGTTGATTTTGCCATCAATGAAATAAATATTAGCAATGAGGCAAACGTTGATGAAAAGGCACAACAATTGATTGATAAGGATGCCAACACTGCCTTTGATCTCACCAAGCCCCCCTTGTTCAGAGCGACACTGATTACATTGGGTGAAAATCGGTATGTGTTTATTTTGACGATACATCATATCATTGGTGATGGTTGGTCTAAAAATATTTTGTATCGGGAAGTCAGTACCTTATATAATGCTTATCATCAGGGAATGCCGAATCCACTTGAGCAACTGAGAATCCAATATAAGGATTTTGCCGTGTGGCAAAATACCAAGGGTTTTGAGCAGGAGGAACAATACTGGCTCACTAAACTTGCGGGTGTTCCACAACAGTTGCGTTTGCCTTATGATTTTTCTGCGACTGAACGGGATTTTCGCGGTGATGTGGAGTCATTGACGCTGGATACCGAAATGACGCAAGGATTACGGAAACTGGCTGTGGAAAAGCAGACGACGATTTCCAATGTCATACTTGCTCTGTTCAAACTCCTGCTGTTTCAGTTTACTAAACAGGAAGACTTTTGTGTGGGCGTGAGCATTGCTAACAGAAATCACCCGGATATAGAGAATCTCTTAGGCTTTTTCGTCAATATTCTCCCCATCCGAACACAATTATCGGAAGATATGGAGTTTGAGGAACTGTTACAACAGGTTATCCAAAATACCCAAAAAGCGTTTGAACATCAGGATTATCCCTTTGATTTGATGATTCAAAAGCTTAATCCAACCAGAGAGAGCAATCGCCAACCGCTTCTGAACGTCATTTATGGATTTCAGAACTTTCTTGATGTGCATATTGATATTGGGGATGACAAAGCGGTGGAAGAAAAGGTGAACGACTTAAATAATCCAAAAGGCTTGGATGTTTCTTTCAAGACTTCCAAATTTGACTTAACGCTGTTTGTATCCGATTATGGGGATACATTGCATTTTGATTTAGAATATGACACGGGGTTATTTTTACCCGGCACGATTCAACGCTATCTTGCCATTTTGCAGCAGTTTGCAGGTATGGTGTTAAACTAATTTTAATTTGTATTTTGGAGTCCAAAGCTTTAGCTTTGGAAACCCACGTCCAAAGCTAAAGCTTTGGACTCCAATATTTCCGATAATTCATGGTTCAGTACTTATCAAAAAATAAACAATGAAATTAAGCGACTTCAACCTTCTAGGCGATGAGAAAGAAAAAGAGAGCCTGAATGCTATCATCCAAGGCTTTAATCAGACTCAAACTGATTATCCACGCAAAAAAACCGTTCATACACTTTTTGCGGAACAAGCCGCAAAAACGCCTGATGCCATAGCGGTGATATGTGGTGAAAATAGTAAAACTTATGGAGAATTAGAGCATCGTTCAAATCAACTGGCTCTATTTTTGATAAGCAGGGGATTGTCACACGAATCCATTGTGGGAATCATGCTTGACCGTTCTCATGAGATGATTGTTGCTCTACTAGGTATTCTGAAAGCGGGTGGTGCTTATTTGCCGATAAATCCTGACTTGCCCTTCAAACGTGTCGAATATATGTTGAAGGACACACAAGCTCGTTTCCTCATTTCTTCAAAGAAATATATAAGAATTGTCAATAAATTGCAGTGGGAATGCCCTGATTTGGGTACACTCTTTTGTATAGACAGCACTAATGTACATGCTGAGCCTGAAGCCGTTGGCGAAATGATGAAAGAGGATATGTGGGATTACATTCGCCGAGATTTTTTTGATGACATTTCCGGCGGCGGTTGGAAAAGCAGTTATACGGGCGAATGGTTAAGTCGGGAAGTCATGGATGAATATGGTGACAATATTCGTCTCAAATTGGAACCCCTTCTTGATAAGAGTTCACGCATTCTTGAAATTGGTTGTGCCTCTGGCATCAGTCTGTTTCGTCTCGCACCGCTGGTAGGGCTCTATTATGGTACAGAACTATCTGGAAACATCCTGGATTGGGTAGCAGATCAAATTAAAAGCAGAGAACTGAAAAATATTCAACTGGCGCACTTGGCGGCTCACGAAATCGACCGTTTGGACCAACGCGATTTTGATGTCGTCATTTTTAACAGCGTTATCCAATGTTTCAGTGGGCATAACTATCTGCGTGACGTGTTGCGAAAATCTATTGCGTTGATGAAAGACAACGGGTTTATTTTTCTCGGCAATGTTTGGGATCAGGAATTGCATGAGGATTTTGTTCGGTCATTAAAAGTTTTTGAGAAACAACATGCAGGCGAGGGACTTGTCACCAAAATAGACCGTTTTGAGGAGCTATTTATCTCTAAAGCCTTCCTTGAAGAACTGCGCTATGATTTGCCTGAAATTGCGAAGATCGAATATTCTACCATGTTGGGCAAGAGCAAAAGTGAACTCTCCGAATATGGCTATGATGCCATCATTTACATAAACAAAAGTGTGGACCACCAGCCTGAGAAACCCCAACAAAAGTACCAATTTGACCGTCGCATCTTAAATGCCTACACTGATGATGCAGTGGAAGAGCAGAGCCATGGTGACGCTCTAGCTTATGTTATTTACACATCAGGCACTACTGGGTTGCCCAAGGGTGTGATGGTTGAACACCATTCGATATCGCGGTTGGTTGTCAACACGAATTATATCCAACTAGATGCTGATGACAGAATTTTACAGACAGGTTCGCTCGCCTTTGATGCCTCAACTTTTGAAATATGGGGCGCGTTGATCAATGGTGGAGCTGTGTGTTTTCCTCAAGAAGATGATTTGTTAAATCCCAATAAACTCGGACAATTAATACAGCAGCATGAAATTACAACCATATTCCTGACGACTAGCCTTTTCAATCTGTTAGTTGGTATGAATATTAACCTGTTTCAAGGTTTGAAAACCGTGTTATCAGGTGGCGAAAATGTTTCGGTTCGTCATTTCAATCAGGTACGAAAGCTATATCCATTATTAGCACTCAAACATGTGTATGGACCAACCGAAAACACGACGTTTACAACTTGTTATACAGTTGATAAAACATTTGATAAAGACATTCCTATCGGTACTCCCATTGCTAATACAACTGTCTATATTCTGGACAGTAATGGTGAACTGGTACCAATTGGCGTGGCAGGAGAAATTTGTACGGGAGGTGATGGACTTGCCAGAGGCTATTTAAATGATCCAATATTAACAAAAGAAAAATTTGTATCTCATCCTTTTCAAGCGGGTGAATATATCTATCGCACTGGTGACTTGGGTCGTTGGTTGTTTGACGGTACAATTGAGTTTTTAGGACGTAAGGACGATCAGGTTAAAATTCGTGGTTATCGCATTGAACTAGGTGAAATTGAAAACCATCTTTTGCAACATGAAGCGGTAAAAGAAACTGTTGTGATTGCCAAGGATTTTGGCCCAGACAGTAAGGAATTATTGGCTTATGTTACGCTGCAAGAAGATAATTTGGATGTCGATAAGTTACGCGAGTATCTCAAAGCACGTCTGCCCGATTACATGCTCCCTGCGTATTTCACCAAATTGGAAAATTTGCCGCTCACGCCTAATGGTAAAGTCAATAAAAGGGCTTTACCTGCGCCTGATATGGGCCATCAAATGGCGGATAGTCACTATGAGGCCCCTGAAACCGAAACCGAAAAACAACTGGTTTTGATTTGGGAACAAGTGCTTGGTCATAAAGGTATTAGTGTTGAGGACGATTTTTTTGATATTGGTGGTCATAGTTTAAAGGTGACCAAGCTTATTGCGCTAATTCACAAACAAATGGGAATCGAAATTCCTTTGGCTACTGTTTTCAAAGCGTCCACTATCCGTGAACTGGCTCAGCATCTTTTAGATTTTGTGCAATTTGGTATAAAAGAAGTGGATGAAGCGATGGTACACTTGAGCGGGAAAACGATGGGGCCTAATATTTTTGCCTTACCACCCGGCACAGGCGATGCTATAGGCTATCTTCAGTTGGCGGAGTTGTTTAAACCTTATGATTTTTACGGATTTAATTTTATCGCTGCTGAAACGCGCCTAAAAGATTACGCTGATCTAATTATGAGTGTTGATCCCGAAGGTCCCTATTTGCTTTTTGGTTATTCCGCCGGCGGTAATCTCGCCTACCATGTCACCAAAGAGTTAGAAAAGCGAGGAAAGTCCGTTTCTGATATTGTGATGGTTGATTCAGCGCAATTTAAGGAAAAAGTGCATTTTACTGATAGTGAAGTCAAAAAACGTGCTGAACAATTTTTGAGTCATGAAAGTATTGCCCCTTACCTGACTAGCCCTATTCTATGGGAAAAAGCGTTCAGAATCATCAAACGTTATCATGACTATATTTCTAATTCGGTGGATAGGCATATTGTAAACGCTAATATTCATGTGCTAAGAAGCGAAAATTCAAAAAGTATTTTTCGTGATACTGATCCTGAGTTTTTGGAACTTTTGAGCGGTGAAAATTCACAGCAGCTATCTCAGGAAGGTACTGGACGTGTTATAGTCAGTCTGCCGGGCTGGGCTGAAGTCACTCGTGGCTCCTTCAAAACTTATGAAGGTGTTGGTGACCATAATTATATGCTGTATCAACCCCATTTAGAGACTAATTTCCGCATTTTACGGGATATAATTGACCGCGCATTTTCAAGTAAAACCTTAAAAATTTGAGTCAAAGATAAACTCGGTTTGGAATTTTGTCCATTTACGCAAAATTTGATATGGGCAAAATTGAGCGGCTATGAGAAAGACAATTAAAGAAGTGTTTTAAATAACGTAATACGACAAAGCGAATTGTTTGGGATGATATTTTTATTTGAAAACCCAGACGGTGGCGACAAATCTATGCCATTAACCGAATTTAGACAACAAGAAATCATGCCACGCGAGATTATTCTTGCTCCACACAGTGAAACCATCGTCTATGCTGAGCCTCAATGCCATATCGTATCGGGCAACCATAAAGGATTGCCCCTACATGGACCGTGATTTATCGTAGGGGCGGGTGTAGGCAAAACGCTATTTATCACTGACTTAGCTTTTGCCATCGCCTGCGGTGGGCACGCCATCAAATCAATGCCATTAAGTGGGCAGATTAGCCCATACATGTAGGGTCAATGCCATTAAGTTAAGGTTTTTTGTAGGGATTGCCCCTACCCACCCTACAAAAAAAACGTATTTATGCTTAACTTAATGGCATTGACATGTAGGGTGGATTAAGCGATAGCGTATCCACCTGATTTATATATAAATATCGGTGGATACGCTGCCGCTTAATCCACCCTACATGAGCTTAACTTAATGGCATTGACGCCATCAAATGGGCAGTGCCTAAGTCACGCAACGTATTAATTGTAGATGGTGAAATGCCAAAATCGCTTTTGGTCTATGATATGATTACGATTTTTTTCGCTACCACCAACATGATAAAAATGTTCGCGGGTAAGAATATCAAACTGGCTCCCAAGTGAATTGATTGATATATTCATTTTTTCTATAAAGATCATGTTGACTAATATCCAGACTCAGTTCGCTTATAACAGACAGGTTTTTGTTCGCCATCAGCAGCAGATAGCCCAATTCTCCATCAATCGCGTTGTTTTCAAACGGATCGCTCATGTCTTTGCTCCTTCGGTGAGAATATCATGTAATGGTTGATGTCCATACGAAGAGTACTGTCTTTTTATATGATAGTTATCAAATCAAATCGGATAAAGAACAAGCGGCTGATTATGCTAAGAATTTAGGGTTTGATAGCGTTACCATTGCGCTTTTTATTCCGGTGCTTGAAGAAGCTGTGCTTGAAAAACTGTCAACAATTGAAGTGGTTAATGGGGTAGAGGTGAGTGTTGTTGCTATTGGATGGGTTTGATGAAATCCATTTAAAAAATCCTATTTCTTTAAGAAATAGGATTTTTAGATTTTAGAGGAGTCCAAGATTTATCTTGGACGTTTATAGGAGTCTCAATTGTTCTTGCTTTTTTTTTCATCAGGCTCATACAACGAAACCTCATAATTGCTTACAATCGCTTCTATGATATGATTGCGATTTTTTTCGCTACCACCAACATTGTCAAAGTTATCTTGACGTGTTGGAGTACAAAGCTTTAGCTTTGTACTGTCTGACAAAGCTAAAGCTTTGTACTCCAATAACTTATGTATCCAGACTCAATTCTGTGAATGCCGTGAACCTTTCATCATTGCCAAGTAAGTAATTCAACTTGGATTGTAATAAGCTATGGTTATATGAGCCCATATCTTCTTTCCCTTCGTTAAAAATATTATCTTCAAAGTCGATATTTTCACTCATGTCGTTACTCCTTTTACTTAAAAGGATAAGTCAAGGTTTATCCATTCTTATATTAAATCATTCTAGTTTGCACCGGGTAGGACGCGGAGCGTCCAGGCATGCATTCCCACGCAGAGCGTGGGAACGAGAAAGGCTCTGGAGTCCAAGATTTATCTTGGGCGCCAATTAATCACGCACAACTTTCAAGATCGCAGGCATTCCTTTACCAAACACTTCAGGCTCATACATCTCCTCCGCATGTGTCGCCATCACCCCAAATTCTCCGGGCGCAATCGCTTGTGCTACATAAGACAAATGATAATTCCCCGCCGGCAGATAGTCCGAATAGAAAATCGCAGCATGATGGCGCAGTTCTTTATGATAGAAATTCCACGAAGATAGGGCATATTCTTTCCAATCGTTATGCCTAAACCACAGCGAGCCACCTGCATATTGTCCTTGTGCTTTGTCTGCATCCACCTTTGAGCTTGTCGCTAAATCACGGTTTACCGGCTCTAATCCACCCGGTACTGGATCATCGACTACCACAAAATAACGCGGTGCTGGTAAAGACACATACAAATCTACACGCACTAATTCTCCTGTCTTAATTTCCATCGGACTTTTCAGCAGTATCCATTTGCCAGCACGTTCGACATGATATTCGCGTTTGACTTCGATACCCGCATTAACGCTTGTCGCTTTTTCTCCCTTTTCTGAATAAGCTAAGCGAACCGTATAATACAAGCGTCCCTTGCCTTCGCGTTCCAACTTAACCGTCGCTTTTTTGCCCGGATCAGAAGCCCTCATATCATGGCTAAACGTCACCGGCGGATTTTTCACATCGTCAAATCTCGTTTCACCCAATTTCTCTTGGTTGTCTGAAAAAAAGCGTTTAAACCGATTAAAAAAGTTGCGCTCAACTGGATTTTCCATCTCTAGCCAACTTCGCACCGTCATCAAAGGCGCATCCTTTTCATACACGCGAGCATAATCTATCAGCGCATTCATGCAGAACATATTTTCTTGAGTATTTTCCCAATGTCCCCGATTTTTCCGCTTTTGCGTGATGTTACGCACCAATTTAAAAGAAATATCGCCCACATTGCCCTGTTTAACCAGGCTACTGAGTACCGCACATTCTGTACGCAACGAGGATGACAGCATCAATTTATA
This sequence comes from Candidatus Thiomargarita nelsonii, assembly GCA_000785145.2. GTDB lineage: Bacteria > Pseudomonadota > Gammaproteobacteria > Beggiatoales > Beggiatoaceae > Thiomargarita > Thiomargarita nelsonii_B. The sequence continues at coordinate 60,410 of JSZA02000001.1, read as the reverse complement.
ATTCGCATCTAAGCTTTCAGTGAAAGAGACTTTTCCAGGCGTTTGATCCGCATGTGCCAGAATCATATCGATAACATCATTACGGATTCTGTCCGTTTCCCGCACCTGTAATGCTGCTGCTAAAAACTGCGACTTGCCAAATAAGTCCATGCGTTCGACATGCCGTTTATAGCGGAAAAGGTCTTCACGACTGATTTTTTCATGTTTTGCTAAGGCAGCCAATGCCACGGCGCGTACTGATGAAGCCATGCCTTGGGAATAAAAATCAGGCATAACATTTTTCCGTAACAACGTCAGCAAGTAATCATGCAACTTATTTTCCACCAATTCTGGAATCTCATAACCACTATCGCGTAACCAATTGAATGCTAAAGCCGTATAAGCACTTAAATAGGGACTGACATATTTATTTTTAGCAATATAATAAGCCATCCCACCATTGGGTGCTTGGTATTCTTTAGCTAATGCGATGGTTTTCTCAGGTAAGCTTTGACTGTCTTCCCAAGTTAAGCTATCGGCTAAGTAGGGACGCAGATTGTTATAATGCGATGCCATCGTCGCTTTGCTGAGTTTTTGTTCCCAGCAGGCATAAGGATAATCACGCATATATTCAAACGCGCCATCAACTCCACCGATCACGGTTGGCGAAGCAATCACACTTAATCCGCCCACATCGCTATGAATATCCGTCGGGAATAGCACCGATTCTGTGACTTCATTGGCTACCGTCGTACCATAAGTCGCCACCGTTGTTGATGGACGGCGTGGCAGTACTTTTAAAGTTTTGCGTAAGCCATCACTTTCTTCACCATCAGTCGCAGTGGCAGCGAATTGAATCGTACCCGCCGCCGTCGTTTTGACTGGCAACCATTGGAGATAACGTTTATAGGGTTGCGCTTGAAGCGTATCAGTATGCCGTACTGTGCCATTGACAAGTTTGGCTTCTAAGGCAATCTTCAATTCGCGCACTTTATCAGTACGATTCATCACCGTAAAGCCCGCTTGGAAATGATCACCGCTCAGTACTTGGTTAGGCAAGGCAGAACGAATTTCAATCGGTAGATTGACTTTGAAATTAGCATCCCCTAAGCCCATGAGATCACCCGGCGTCACTGCCATGACTAATACTCGCCAGCCTGTCAAATTATCGGGCACCGTAAATTGAATTTGTGCTTTGCCGGCTGCATCCGTTTTAATGGATGGATTCCAATAGCTGACATATTTAAACAAAGAACGCATACTCAAATTAGCGCCACCATCACCGCCAGCATTTGCCCCTTTTTTCTCAAACTTGATCCGTCCGACAAGGCGCATCAGCATACTAAAATTCGCCATATCCAAATCAGACAAACTATAAAAGCCTTTATATGGATCAAAGTAAGCCCGCCCTTTGGCTAATAAATCAAATACCGATTCATCGAGCACGGTGACAGCTAATTCTATGGGTTGCCCCCCGTCGTGGCGCGGTGATGCCTGTAAATCAATGGTGACTTGTTCACCAGGTTTATACACCGGTTTATCCGTTTTGATGTCCACCACTAATTCTTTATAGGGCTCTTTCACATCAGTTTGGACATAACCCATGCGGAAAGCAGGTTTGCCTAAATCTACCTGATTTTTATCAATTGGCTTATCGACACGCGGCGACATCACCGTGACAGAGACAAAAAAGCCGGGCACATAATCCGGTTCGACGGGGATTTCAATAATCTCCATACTATTTTCTAAGCTTTGCACCCAACTTTTTATCGTGCCAAGGCGTTCCACCGTGATTAAGGCTTTAGCCCCCGGATACGGATTTTTGACCAAATAACGAGCCGTTTCACCTACCTTATAATTTTCCTGTTCTGGCACAATTTCCAAGCCATGCCCAGGCGCAGTTTCCCACATCACATAGCCTTTACCCACCGCCCATTGGCGCAATTCTGTACTATGTGAACGCCCTTTGCTATCCTTAATAGTCGCCGTGATTTTATAAATGCCTGCATTGGCTGGCACAAAAGTACAAGAACCGGCACTCACCTCAGATTTTGCCTGACAGTTAGCGGCATTAATCCATTGATGATCATAATGCGTTAAATAGGCATTACCGGCACCTTTGACGCGAGACGCTTTAGTGATGCGGCGTTCTATATTGACATCAATATCAGTATCCGCGATGGGATTGCCATGTTCATCAACGACTAACAACAGCACCTTGGCTTCTTGTCCGGCTGTGAGTAGCCAACTGGTTTCTTTCAAACCAACAAAGCGATCTCGCCCAACATAACGAGCGGTGGTACTATTAGCAACCTGTTTACCGCGATCATCGCGTACCGCACTTTCTACCATCAACTTGCCATAAAGGACTTTTGAGTCCTCAGATAAAGTAAATGAAGTTTGCAACAGCCCCTTATCATCGACTTTTTTATCATCGGCACTAAATACCGTTTGATAACCAACCTTATCAACATAAACATCAAACCAAAAACCTTTGGCTTGTGGATGAGAAGGCTGCAAATCTTGCTGACTTAGGATGGCATTAATGCGGGTTTGTGCATTCACATAAGGACCACCTGCATGTAAAGTGGCAGCCGTATTCACAGTCACCTTGTCACCCAGATGGAACAGTTCACCATTTAACTCGGTACGCACCCGAAACGGTGACGGCGTAAAATCGCTGACTAAGACGCGCAGTGGATACCATCGACCACGTTTTTTGAATTTAGCACTTAATTCAAAGTCATACCAACCAACAGGGGCATTTTTCGGGAGAGTAAACTCACCATGAAAGGCACCAAACTCAGAAAGGCTTAAATTCTTCACCTCGTGCGCCACTTTGCCCATGGGATCAGTAACCTCTAAGGAGTAGCCCTCTCGTGGTGCAGGCACCAAGCGCTCGTTACCTTCATCGCGCACAAAAAATTTGTATTGCACCGTATCGCCTACTTTATACACCCCTTGCGCTGTCGTGCCCCAAGTGCGGATATGATCATATTTTTGACGCATATGGGGATAAACATCACTTAAATCATATAAAGACACGCGGAAATCGGAATCCAGTGGCAACAAGGCAATATCTTGATCTTTTTGACAATGGACAAAAAAGCGCTGATCTTTCTGATAATCGCCATACACGTAGTTATATTCTAAATTGGGATCGAGGCTTTTTGTGCCGGGCAACAGAGCAATCCCATTGGCATCCGTCACCCCAACCGCCAAGGCTTTGGACACCGAATTATAAGTATCAAGATACACTGACACATCGACACCACTGACGGGCAAACCAGTGGCAAAATCTGTCACCCACACCAAAGTATTATGATGTCCTAATTTGGCTTGTATATGAAAAGGTGTGATTTGGGTAAAAAACCAGTTATACTTTGAAGCCTGTTTATTATTGACATCCGGCTTGCTTGTAAAATAGCCCTGCGCTATGCCATTAGGCATCAAATCACGAATACCCAAAGGCATTTTAAAAGCGATGTCTTCCACTTGAGGCACGGGCAACACTCGCTGTTTTTGATCCGTCCAACCTTGCGGCGTCAAGAGACGATAAAAAAGAGAAATTTGCTCCAAATTAGTAACAACAACAGGCAGTTCGCTATCAACGCCTTTTTCCAGCACCGATATGTCATGCTCAAAAACATGACGAGGGAGGCGATGATCAGTCGCAAATTGCATATCAATAGGAGCCGACAAAGAGCGCCCAAATTCATCCTTAAACATATAAGGATTGATAACTGACAACCGATAATTGTGATAGGCTTTTAAGATGCCGGGCAACCAGATACTATAAGTCTCACCTTTACTATGAGACTGATCCAGTTGAGAATAACTAGAAATATTTTCCCAAGGATCATAATCGGTGCGCCCGCCCGCCAAATCTGGGATAAAAAACATATTTTCCTTGACGACTTCCCTAATCACCGGGCTAGAAAATTGCAAAGACACAGCTCGCAAAGGATTGCAACGTTTTTCATCAGAGTGGGGGAGAATAAAAATAGATTTATCGTCTAAAGTAGTACACTTCACGCCAAGAAATTTAAACTCAGGAAAAGTGTGAAATGTCACAACTGTGCGAGATTCATTACCCGTCTCAGGACCCAAATCTGATTGAATCCCGGGTTTAACGACTAACATCGCCTGAGTATCCAAAGGCAACAACTGTTTAGGCGACACCAGCCAAACAGATGACACTGAGGGTTCATCACGGTATCGCGGTTCAACCATCACTGGCACACTTTGGCTTGTTTGCATATACAAATGCTTGGCTACCGAGTCACGGGTGACGGGTTGATTAAAATAAACCCTAATTTTAGGCATCCCGGGTGCTCGCCAGGTTTGAAATGAGGTATAACGGACTGCGGGTCGTTTAGTGATAAACTGATGATGATACGCCGCTTTTAACGTTTGTTTATTTTCTGTCATAATGCCCGGCATGATCTGCATATCATAGCGCGTCGCTAGCTTTAATGCGCTGTTATGATTTAATTGACATGCCAAGCTAGTCGTATTAAGCCAACGCCATTCACATTGCAAAGCAGGCGTAATCGTGATAGGAATATCAGCAGCCTCACGTTCCATTTTGCCCAGGGGTACAACAGCCTGATTAAAAGTAATGACAATTTGTCGTCCTGCGTACACATCGGTGCCGCTTGGCGTTATTCTTGTTATTTTTAATGGCAAGCCAGAATCAGCCGCCCAAGTTGGCTGTAACCAGCCAGTCAGTAAGGCTAACAATAATAATAGATGTATTTTAATCATAATTGTTTTCTCAGTAATGGAGGAGATATTATAATTATGCACCTTTTTGATGATAAAATCATATAACCTCCAGATAAATTTTGTCCCAAACCTCAGAGGTTTTAAAAACTATATACAAAGGAGACAATCAACATGCAAACAAAAATCATCCTAGCCATATCCCTACTCTTACTCGGCGCCTGTTCGCCAGGTAAATCAACGAAAGTTTTTACAGAAAGCGAAGCCCTTCAAGCTCAAGAAGTTGAAGAAGGCATCGTGGAAAGTGTCCAACCCGCTATTATCAGGAAAGATGGTACCATTGTTGGCACAGTTGGAGGTGCGGTTATTGGAGCTATTGCGGGAAATACTGTCGGCGGCGGTAGAGGTCAGGATCTTGCCACAGCGGTTGGTGTTATTATAGGTGGCGCACTTGGCTCCCTCTTTGAACAAGGTATTACTGATAGAGATGCTTTGAAAATTGTCGTTAGACTGGACACCGGTCGAAAAATAGTGATTGTGCAAGAAGCCGATGTCCTGTTTCGACGGGGCGAGCGCGTGAATATCATAAATAACTACGAGACGATACGTGTATCGAAGATAGGCATTCCTAGCTACTAAAATTTAGGAGTCCAAAATTTATTTTGGACAAGCCCAAAATAAATTTTGGACTCCTATCGACAATTTGACAACGATTCCTATTTTACCTACAAATCCTATTGTTCACGAAGCCGCACTTGAATTAGCAGCGACGTTTCATTTACCCATTGTTGACACTCCACCGCCAGATTTACCACTTTTATTATATTTAACAACAAAACGTTTAGAATTACGTGACATGACGAAAAAGATGGGAGCGGTTTATGTGGATTTTGTAAGCGGTGCCTTAGCCTATCGTCGCCGCTATGGCGGAGGGCGCAATCAAGCTTTAGCCAAAGCCATCGGCTTAAAACACGCGAGCAATCCGACCGTTTTAGACGCGACGGCAGGATTAGGGCGTGACGCTTTTATCTTGGCGCATTTAGGCTGTCATGTACAAATGATAGAACGCTCCCCTGTTGTTGCCGCCCTCTTACAGGATGGCTTACAACGGGCAGAACAAGATACAAAAATAGGCCCTTTGATAAAAGAACGCTTACAACTAATTCACCACGACGCACAACAGTGGCTGCTCTCAAAAAAACCACAACCTGATGTGATTTACTTAGATCCCATGTATCCCCACCGCCAAAAATCGGCATTAGTCAAAAAAGAAATGCGACTATTTCGTGCCATAGTCGGCGAAGACTTGGATGCGCCCGCCTTATTAAAAGCCGCTTTAGCTTGTGCCCATCAACGGGTTGTCGTCAAACGACCAAAGTGGGCACCCAGCTTGGAAAAGCCAAATTTTTGTATTGAAAGTGAAAAAACGCGGTTTGATGTGTATAGTACATAAAAATATTGATAACTATCCATAAGTATATATTGTACGTTTATATTGCATAATTGCTACTGATATTTTAAAATACTTTCTGAAATATTGTTTATAGCAATATAATCTATTCCAAACGGTGCATTAAATGCACAATTGAGGTACATTATTCGAGCACTGAAAATAAAAATTAGAGGTTTGAAAAAGGCTCAATTTGAGCGACTTAGAGACTTAACCTCTCATGCAAAAAACCTCTATAATCAAACATTATGGACTCTGCGACAAGCTTTTGTGGCAACAGGTAAATACTTTAGCTATCCTCAAATGGATAAAGCCATGAAACAAGTTGAGAATCTTGAGGGTGAAGTTAATTACCGGCTTCTCAAGGCCAAGATGGCTCAACAAATCCTTAGACGTGTTGATCAGAATTTTAAATCGTTCTTCAAAGTCAATGAGGATTTTAAAAAGAATCCTAGCAAGTATAAAGGGCAACCAAGGCCTCCTCGGTTTAAACAGAAAAAGCATGATAACTTTATTTTTAATTATCAAGCTTTTAAAATAAAATACAAATTGGTGGTTTTGGGCGAGAACTTTGAAATCAAGTCGTTCAAAATGCAGAGTGGTAAAGTCATTAAGTCAGCAGAAGTCCTTGTTAGAGACGCTTTTGTTGTATTAGAGAAAGGCTTGGAAATCAAACTGCCTAAACAATTGATAGGTAAAGCTATCAAGCAAGTTGAGGTTATTCCAAAATACAAGTCTTTGAACGTTCCGTTACTTCGTCTCATGCGGTTTTGGTTTATGATGATGAACAAACTGATATTTATCAAATAGTTAAACAAGCAAAGACCGTCTGCCAAGTCGAATTTGATAAACTAGACCAGAAAGGCGAATTTCAGTCCAAGGAAGTTTTGCTTCATGAATCGGTCATGTCTATTGATTTAGGACTCAACAACCTTGCTACTTGTGTCACCAATGGAGTCGTTAAAGCATTTATTATTGATGGTAGGCGGCTGAAATCGGTAAATGCTTATTACAATAAACGCAAAGCAAAAATACAATCAACACTCGAAAAAACGAGAGGGAGGAAGTGGTCGCGTCAACTTCAAAATCTCACCAATTGGCGTAATGCTGTCGTGAATGACTATATACATCGAGCCACCCATTTTGTGGTAAAAACTTGTGTGGAAAATAGTATTTCCAAAGTGGTTGTGGGTGATGTGACTCAATCGCTAAACGGCATCAACTTGGGGAAAAGAACCAATCAAAATTTTGTGAATTTATCTCTGGGCCAGTTTGTAGACAAATTAGGTTACAAACTTGGGTCACACGGTATCGAACTGGTGGTGACAGACGAGAGTTATACTTCAAAAGCAAGTTTTGTGGATGGGGATAAAATGCCCAAGAAGTACAACCCAAAGGCAAAAAAGAAACCAACTTTTTCGGGTACACGAGTTAAACGAGGCTTGTACAAGTCAAGCGATGGGACGCTCTTAAATGCCGATACCAACGGGGCCTATAATATTTTAATCAAAAATGATTGTGAATTTTCGTTTGAAAAACTGCTAGAAAAAGTTGGAACCTCGATAAAAGAATGGTTACATCCAATCAAACGATACGAAGTAACGGGACGTTCATTTTTGTAACCAAGTAACCCTAAGCTTCGGCGAGGGGATAATGGGTTGATCACTCCCGTGTTCGGATTTATCCGACATGTATATACATGTTGATACTTAACAACAGAATTGTGATCTAATAGCATCCGTCCAAGATAAATCTTGGACTCCAATTTTACGATTTTTGAGGTATTAAATTGATAGTTTCATTCAAAAACCAAGGTACCGAGGATATTTTCAATGGTAAAAATACCAAAGAAGCCAGAAAAATTTGTCCTCGCACGATATGGAAACTGGCATCCAGAAAGTTATATCAAGTTAATTCTGTTCAGGTTTTGTATGAATTAACGAGACTGCCTGGTAATCATCTTGAATTATTAACCGGTGATAGAGACGGTCAATATAGTATTAGCATCAACCAGCAATACACAATTTGCTTTAAATGGACTGAATCTGGTCCTGATGAAGTCGAAATACTCGACCGATTATCATTAAAAGTGATAATAACAACGCGAGTTCCAACACAGAGAGAACCAACGCATCCAGGAGAAATGTTACTGGAAGAATTTTTAATGCCAATGGGGATTACGCAAAGAGAATTGGCGACGGCAATTCAGGTACCCTATCAGCGACTCAATGAAATTGTTAATAAGAAAAGACCTCTCACAGCAAGCCTAGCATTACGTTTGGCTAAAGTCTTTGGAATGTCAGAGGTTTTTTGGCTAAATTTACAGATGAGATGGGACTTATATAGGATTCAAAAATCCGACGAAAAAGAGCTGAATAATATTCAGCCTTTTATTCAGCCTGCTGAGGATTGATACGCGAGATAAAAAATCCTATTTCTTCAAGAAATAGGATTTATCCAACCAAAGAAATTCTTCTAAAGACTCCAAAAAAATGGAAATAGAGGGAAAAACGACACTTAAATTTCTGTATTGGCTTTGTCTTCAAAACTTTTTGTCGGAGTCCAAGATTTATCTTGGACGCCTTTAAACATAATATATATATATACTATGACGAAAGAATCGCGTTTTGACATTATCACTGACTTATCGCATTTTGGCTTAATCAAAGTCAGCGGCGATGAAGCTGAAAAATTTTTACAGGGACAATTTACCAATGATGTACGTCAAGTCACTGACAATCAGAGCCAATTAAGTGCCTGGTGTAGTATCAAAGGGCGTATCATTGTCAATTTTCGTCTATTTAAACGCGATAAGGCTTATTATTTATTCTTACCACAAGAGAGCCTAGCTGCAACACTCAAACGTTTACAAATGTATGTCCTACGTGCGGCAGTCAAACTTGAAGAAGTGAGTGAGAGTCTAGTCTGCATTGGGATTGCGGGTAGCAATAGTACACAGATTTTGACGGATTGTTTAGGCTTTGCGCCTCCAACCGAAATCAATGGCAGTTTAACGCAGGAACAAATCACGGTATTACAAATTCCCGGCATACAAGCACGTTATCTCGTGTTCACTGAAAATCCACAAAATCTGTTGCAATCGGCGCAACCTGCTGGAGCGGCAGCTTGGCAATTATTAGATATACTCGCCGGCTTGCCACAAATCATACCAGCAACAAGCGATAGCTTTGTACCGCAAATGGTGAACTATGAAGCGCTCGGAGGAGTGAATTTTAAAAAGGGCTGTTATACAGGACAAGAAATCGTCGCCCGTCTGCAATATCTTGGCACCTTAAAACGCCGCATGTATCTCGCAAAAATAGAGACGACAAATCTACCGCAACCGGGTGATGCGCTTTATCTCAGTGAAGAGAATGTGGGAAAAATTGTGAATGCCGCGAAACATCCTGATGGCGGTGCTATTGTATTAGCTGTGATTAAAATAAGTAGTGCTGACTCCAATGAGATTCATTTGCAAAGCGGAGAATGCTTAAAATTTTTGGAGTTACCGTACTGAACTAACGCGATTTAAAAAATCCTATTTCTTCAAGAAATAGGATTTTTAGATTAGACTAAACTTGGAGATAAAAAAATGAAAATTGGAACGCTCCAAAAAATAATCAATCTGTTTCAAGAATCTTTTAAAGCGTTGGAAGTGACGGTTTCTTCAAAAAAAGTAGAATCTATGACCATTTTGGTTCATAAAGCCATGACTGGGCAAGGCAGAAATACCAGGTAGATCTGGGCTTTTTGCCTGAAATTGATGCGCTGATTGCGCCTTACATCCAAGAAAAAGAGGAAAAAATATTTGTGGGCGTCGCGCCAGATGATCGCTCAATCAGACGGACCTTTGGTGGCATGAATGAATTTATGAGCGCACTGGTGATGAATAGAATAAAGTCCTTGAAGGCATTCTCTTGGAAAAAGAGTTATTAAAGATAACCACCTGTATAGAAGCGACCATTCCCTTTAGAAGCCAAGCAGAAATAGAAGATATTGTCAGATTAGCCGTTGTTTTGGCGAATAAAGATATTGAAAATTTCTCGGTTCTGGACGCAGGACTGTTTTTGGATAACACTTGGAAACTCCTGCCTGAAACCAATATGTCTTTGCGCTTCAAAGCCGCTTACTCAATTAAGGAGTAAAGAAGGGCGCTGGAAAAAATGATAAATTTCTTTGTTGATCTGAAAGCTTCCCAAGTTTTTTTTCAATATAAAGGTGTGCCACCGGATAAAGAATTTCGGCAAATGCTTGAGCGAGCAGAGACGAATATTAGTGTCAAACTGCTGGCTATGGCGATTCTTGAAGCCTTAGCTCAAACTTTTAGCAATTGGTAGGAACAATGAGTCAAATTTTGATGAAAAGTTGCAGCCTGATAGATTTTTATCAATGCTACCAGCACAGATTCTTTCTGCCATTGCTAAGGCAGCCAGTTCAATGGTTGTAACCCGGCGTGAGGCATTACTTCGTTTATGAGGAGTCCAAGATTTATCTTGGACATCCTTGCCGTTTATTCCGCTACTTTTTCTTCTTTAACAAACTCTCAATATCAGCAAACGGCTGATAGGTAGAAGGTATATCTCGCTCGCCCTCCGCTGTCACCCCATTACCATATTCAGCCTCTTCAATATACCGCGAATGCTCATTGTCGTGACAATAGAGACACAGCAGCTCCCAGTTGCTGCCATCGGGCGGATTATTGTCGTGATTGTGGTCCTTGTGATGGACCGTGAGTTCACGAAGATTTGTCCTGGAAAATTCGCGTTCACAACGCCCACATACCCAGGGATAGAGCTTTAGTGCTTGTTCCCGATAGCCCTGCTCCCTGAGCGTCTGGTTGTGCCGAGCCTCAGCGACAACCTTGTCTAGTTTGTTAATATCTGGTATCGTTTTTTTTAATGACATATATTCCCCTTTTTTAACTGTCAAAGAAATCCTATTTTTAAAAAAATAGGATTTCTATAATATTAGAAACTGTCAAAGAAATCCTATTTTTTTATTAGATAGCAACTTGCTTTAACTGTCACGTAGGGCGTGGTATGAAAGGAGTCCAAGATTTATCTTGGACGAGCTGAGCATGATCTGGATATTTCCGCTCTCCTGCACTATAATGCTCGTTTGAATATCATTTCCAAGTACCAAAGATTGCTATGTAAGAGGTTATTCAAACATGAAAACGAGGGAAGGCGGCTTGTCTGAACTCAAATCTGAGTATGATGGTGTTTCTCTTCAGAAAAAATCATTGGAGTGGCGCTAATGTTTCTAGTTGATACTAATGTTTTTCTTGAAATTTTACTTCTGTGTAGGAAAGTCCCACCTTGTAAATCAATGCCATATCGTATCGGGCACCCGCCCCTACAAAAAATCACGGTTCACGTAGGGGCAATCCTTTATGGTTGCCCGATACGATATGGCATTGACCTTGTAAATAGGGTGTCGGTGTAGTAGAATACTCCCTGTTATGGGATGTCATCATGCCTGAATTATCAACAAAGAGCCAATCACTTAACACAACAATTGAGGAGCCCCAAAAAAAAAAATGAAATACCCATTATTACTCATCGCCATTTTTTTATCATCACCGGCGTGGAGTATCGATCATGAGAAAATCGTGCAAGGTTTAGAAGCCTTGGGCGAATATGATGCGGCTTATCCCTTTGCCTATCAGATCGCTCAACAAAAAAACACCTATTCAGTATGGCGTGATGTGGCCGCTAAATATGCTAATTCTGATACCAAAGGTAAAGCTTTTTTGCAAGCTTGGCGACAGGCGCAGGCACTCAATCAAGAATCCACCTACAAGGATTTTTTAAAAATCCGGCCAAATGCTTTGCTGAATATTCAAGCGATTCATGCTATCTTTGAGCTCATCAAAGCGTCTCATACTATGACAGATTATGTACGCTTTATGAAAGATTTTCCTGATGCTATCGAGTCCGTTGAAGCTTTATTGAAAATTCAAGGACTTGCATTTGAACGGGCTAAAAAAGCCCATGAAGCATTGGTTTATGATGCCTTTGTGACAACTTTTCCGGGGGCAAAGCAAATTCCAGAGGCTATTGATCTCGCTTTTCAGGCTGAACAACAGTTGATTGAAAAAGAGGTTAAGGGATGGGAAGAAGATTTTAAAAAGAATTATATAGGCACAACGCCCGTTGACACTTTTATCGGTTGGATGCTTGAAGATAAAGCGCGTGATTTGGTGAATGAGGCAGAGTTGGCATTTAGGAGAAACAATGACTTAGTCGCGGTACGTCAATACCGTTTATTGCGGTTGGAGATATTTAAGCAGACTGAGACAGTGACTGAGGAATTGAGACAAAAAAGTACTCGTGAATATGAGCAATGGTTGGAAAGCCAACAGGCTGCCATTGATAATAGCTTGAATGAGATGAAATATAGCTTGATCAAAGCGATCCAATGGCAAACGCAACATTTGAAAGCCCCAATTGTTGATCAATCTCAAAAGTTAGATGAGGTGATTGCTAACTATAATCGTTTTGTGGCACAATTGGCTGAACAAGATAAGACAATTTTTTTTGAGAGGAGTTTGATAATGGTTTATGTAGTGGCACCATTGTCGATTAAGCAGCAACAAGAAAAAATATTCGCCTTGAAACCAAAGGATATAAAATAAATGAAAAATCGATGTTTATACGCCGCCTTATTGTGCCTCTCTTTCTCAGTCCATGCGGCTGAAGGTATGTTAGCATTAACGACGGTTCCTCAAGATGCCAAGATTTATGTCAATTGTCAATTGAAGGCAAATACTACCCCAGTCATGCTGCCGCTGCCTGTTGGCACCCACAGGATTGAGGCGATAAAAGACGCTCAACGTGTTACATTAGACGTGTTGATAACGGATGGTGCTGTGGTGTCTAAGAAAATCGTGCTGCTTGACTCTCCCCCCTCTTTGTTATTCAAGGGCAAAGAAGTGAGTATTTCTGAAATACTCAATCCAAAACAGGATGGTTTTGAAACAGAGCAAGAATTTGAACAACGCCGCCAGCAGATATTGGAAAATCGTCAAACTTTGCTAGAGGTTTTTAATAAAGCAGAACATGAGCACGCAGCGGGTGTCGCTTATTTGGATAAGGAAGCTTATGACATTGAGAGTGAGATATTTCCAGTGCGTATCGAATGGAAAGACTGGGCTAAATCACTTGATTTGCCTGAAAAAAGTTACATTTTCGCCCCGCGAGAGGATGCCAAACGCTTGTGGCAATCTGGCCAACAAAAACCTGTGTTTATCTCTTTAGAACTTGAAGAAGATCGGATAAAAGTCACTCAATCTGTGTTAATAGGCTTAGAACAGCAGGAATGGGTTGTCATCAATGATTTTCGTGATGGCAGTGATGGACCAGAAATGGTGATCATTCCCGCTGGTGATTTTATGATGGGAGATATTCAAGGGGCAGGTTATAACAACGAACAGCCAGTACATGAAGTTTCTGTGGGCAGTTTTGCGATGAGTCGCTATGAAATTACCTTTGCCGAATATGATCGATTTGCTCAAGCGACTGGCTACCCGAAACCGGATGATCTGGGTTGGGGGCGTGGTGAGCGCCCTGTGATTAATGTTTCGTGGAATGAGGCGAGGCTTTATGCTGAATGGTTAAGTCAACAAACTCAACAAGATTATCGCTTGCCAACTGAAGCCGAATGGGAATATGCGGCGGGAACGTCAACCAACTATCCTTGGGGCAATGATATTGAGTCTAATCAAGCTAATTGTGATGGTTGTGGTAGTGAATGGGATAATACAAAAACAGCACCGGTTGGCTCTTTCGCGCCGAATGCTTTTGGTTTATATGATATGGCGGGCAATGTGCGGGAATGGACTTGTTCTGCATATCAATCTCAATATGAAGGCGCAGAACAAGGCTGTCAGCTTGATGACAATCGCCGTCAAGTGATTCGTGGTGGTTCTTGGTATAATACTCCAAAGCAGGTGCGGGCAGCAAATCGTAGTTGGGGCTTGCTCAATTTTCGCTATAATGGTGTGGGGTTTCGCCTCATTAGGCGGTGAACTACGTCCAAGATAAATCTTGGACTCCTGATTATGAGTGTGCTGTTTTCGACAGTATTTCCTTGAAACTCTCCCAATCTGGGCACAGGGTTGCCTGTCTGAGAATGGATTTCAAATCAGTTCGCTGTGAAATGGTGCGAATTTGCTCAATCAATTCAAAGGCTACAACGCCAAATCGTGCGTCTAGGACTTCAAGAACATTTTCTCGCATTTCTTCGAGTGAGCCTTCTTGAAGTCCTGTTTGAAATCCTTTCTGGACTCCCTGATTATAAAGTTGTTTGCCTACCACAGTCTCCATCATATCAAAATTCAACATAGCATTCACTTCCTCACGTTTGATTTGACGAAATCTCTTGAGTACAAAAAAAGCCAAAATATCCAAGATTTCCTGCTGTTGGTTTGATGGAAAAGTTTGCCTCACTTGTTCGCGCCATTCCCGCCCTTTCATCAACATCATCAATAGGTTCGTCTTTTCATCTTTGGCAGATAATGTAAAGGGTGCCAAAACGAGCAATTTAGGGTCCATTGTTCGCAGATCATCTTCCGTATAATCGCTTAGGACAATTTCCCGAAACCAGCCCTTTAAGCATTGAGTGTCTCCTATTTTCAGGGTTTCAAAAGGCAAAGCGGCGGCTTGGCATTCGGGTGCCGTGTAAATAATACCGGCTATCACTTCGCCTTTATGTTTTTGCTGGGCACAGCCTTGGAAAATAGCTGCGGCTAAGCGATAGCGACTAAAGGGTTCTGGGTAAGCTTGGAATTCGATAAAGACAAGTTGGTTTTCGCTCACCAGCATCACAATGCATTCTATCTCTGGTTTTTCCTGAAATGTGACTGTCTGAAAGTGGTATCGTTCCGCTTTTTCTGGGGAAACCCCCAGAAGTTTGAGGAAACTCTTGCCGCTTATTTTCATCAATTGTAAGAAGGCTTTATCGGTGTTTCGTGTTGTTTTCTCTTTTATCATTGCAGTTCTCTCTTTCTTACATCAATCCCTGCTCTGTAAGAGATACGCTCGTTCCATCCCCAATTACAAAATGATCTAATATTCGTACATCTATTAATTTTAATGCCTCAATAAGCCGTTTCGTGATGGCGATATCGGCCTCACTCGGTTCGGCAATGCCTGATGGGTGGTTGTGTGTCAAAATCAAGGCAGCAGCGTTATGTTTTAAGGCACGTTTGACAACTTCACGTGGATAAACACTGGCACTGTCTATGGTACCATAAAATAGTTCTTCAAATTGTATAACTCTATGTTTATTATCTAAAAATAAACAGGCAAAGACTTCATAATCTCGACCGCTGAGTTCTGACATTAAGAAATTGCGTGTATCATCAGGGCTCGTCAAGGCATTGCCGCGTTCTAAACATTCGCGTAAATAGCGACGGCTCATTTCGACGCTGGCTTTTAATAGGACGTATTTGGCATCACCTAGCCCTTTGGCTTGGCAAAAGAGGGTATGATCTGCCCCCAATAAACTGCGTAAATCACCAAATTCATCTAATAAATCTCTGGCTAAATCTAAAGCGCTTTTCCCCCGAACACCGGTACGCAAGAAAATGGCTAATAATTCAACATTGGTCAAGGCTGTCGCGCCACGCTGCATTAATTTCTCGCGTGGGCGCTCTTCCAGCGGCATGTCAGTAATTTTTACCGTTGCCAGTTTGGGGGGCATTTCAGCAATTTTGTCAGTCACAAGCTAGCACTCCTTATCTAACATTAGGCAACTCCAAAAATTTAACAATATTCGCATGTAGGGGCAATCCCTTGTGGTTGCCCTTGGTTATTCAAGAATATTCAAGTATTTTTTGCTTGAGTTCTTTTTTAAAACTCTCTATTTCATCTTCTTTTTCAATTTCTGCTGCTACAATAGCAATCATGGTAAGAATTTCATCTTTTGTATTGAGAACACCAAATTTTTCGATATATTCCTCACACACGATCATGGCAAAGGGTCCTATGTAATTTGCCAATGTATTTTTGATAATCTCTTCAACCCCCCTAAAATTCTTAGATGATGTTGGCAGATTGGGTGTCACATCTTGTTCAAATTTGCGAAAAATTTCCGATGTGTCTGGCAATGGTACTTCTTGAGCCGTTTCAAAGATACCGTCGGAAAACTGTAGTCGGCCAAATTTGATCGTTTGAATGAATGAAATAGCATCCAAGCTGTGGTACCTGCTACCAAAGGTCAAATAAGTGATTTGTCCTTTATTTAATACGATTCGCGCTAACTGATTCTCATCAGATGTGATAAATATCGTACCGGTTCGCTCCTTGTATGATAAACGACGTATTTCGGCTATCAATTCAGGCTGTGCTAATAGTGTTGTGCGGCTTTTCATAGTAAATGGCTTTAAACATTAAGTTAAGACAAACCTAGTACGCTGTCATATATGTTTTGTAGGGTGCGTCCTACGCACCCTGACGCTAAAGGTGCGTAGGACGCACCCTACATTACCCAAAAAACTTATGTTACAGCGTACTAGGAGGTTGCCAAAACCTCGTCGGTTAATGTCAATCAGTCCAAAATCTTCATTTCTGTCTTGATCTGCGTTTGAAATAGTCGTCTATCATCGGTGTTTTCGATTTCAGAAGCGACAACATTAATCATGCTCCAAATATCATCTGTTGTATTGATAGAACCGACTTTGTCGATATATTCTTCACATACAATGAGAGCAAATGGGCCAATATAGACGGCTAAAGCATTTTTGATCTGTTCTACGGCTTGATTGATATTCAATGAAATTGCTTGTCTGGGTGCGTTAATTGGTTCTGGACTATTCATCAATAGTTGGAAAATTTCCGAACTGTTTGGCAACGCTGCTTTTTGAACGGTTTCAATGAGCCCCTCAGTAAACTGCAATCGGCCAAACTTGATGTTCTTAATGAATGGAATGGCATCATCGCGGTAGTACTTAGCATCAAAGGCTAAATAAGTTATACGTCCATCATTTAATATGATTCGCACTAAATGGCCATCATCTGATGTGATAAATATCGTACCGCTTTGCCCTTCTTGAGACAAACGATGTATTTCGGCTATTAATTGAGGATACGCTAATAACGTGGATGTGCTTTTCATAAAACCTTTCAAATCTAAAAAATCCTTCGCAAGGTCAATGCCATTAAGGGGCAACCATAAAGGATTGCCCCTACGAAAACGGCATTGAAGGTAGGGGCAACACCCTAGTGGTTGCCCTTAGGAGGTTTTTATTTATGTGGATTTTTGGCGTATTCTATCAAAAGCTTTGAGCATGCTGATTCGCATCCGTTCAAAGGCATGCGCCAGTTGACCGATTTCACCTTTATCTTGGATTTCCACACTCTTAGAAATCATTTCACCCTTGCTAATGGCATTGGCCATGCGGGTTAAGTGCTCAATCGGACGGGTGATTCTCGCGCTCAACAACCAGCCAACAATCAAAGCTATCAAGACAGCTATGATAAGAATGAGGCTAAACATGAGGCGAAATGCTATCACACTTTTGAGAATGTCTTGGGTATCACGTTGAATAATCAGCGTCCAGTTATGAAAAGTGCCAGGTACAATCACACGTTTGTGAGAGAGGGTGAGTCTCTTAGTGCTGAGGGTACCGTCTTGACCTAAGATTCTTAGATTCCACTGAGGGTATTCACTTTGCAAGTTATAACCCGTGTCTAAATCAATAGGTCCTCCCCAACTTTTTTCTGATGAGGGATGATTTATAAAATAGCCGTCGTGATTAACCAATCGTCTATTACCGAGTGGTTTGATAAATTGATTCGCATCAACATTGATAATCACAATCCCAGCTTTGTTGTTTTTGTTATCATAAATATTAACGGCGTAGCGGATGACTGGTTTAAAAGGTCTTTCTATCTGCCCCCGTTCACGGTTCAAATCGAGGGGCGATACAAAAATTTCGTTAGCCAATAGGCGTATTGTTTCTTTAAAGTAGTAACGCTGTGATTTGTCTTGTAACTTATCGCGTTCAATAATTCTGCTTGTCAAGCTGTTTGAATCTACCCGGGCAATTTCTTGCCCCGTTTCGTCGAGATAGCGAATTTGGTAATAAATACGACGGTTACGAGAAAAGGCCAGAAATTCTTGTTCTAAGGCTTGTCTCTTTGACTCAGCCTCTGAAGCGTTGGCACGCAGGTAATCTTTCATGACAGGTGACTGACTCAGAAACATGAGATCACCTTTTACGTTTGTCAAAAATGAGGTTATATTATTAGCAAGTGTTTTAGCTTGCATTGTTTGTGTCGTCAGTGCTTGGCTCCGTAAGCTTTTGCTCGATACTTGTATCGCGTAAATGCCAGTCACGAGCGCTGGAATGAATGTGACAATGGAAAATAGGATGATTAATTTTGTTCGCAGTCGGTGATGAATTTTCATAAAATACCTTTATCATAAGTCAACCGTCCAAGATAAATCTTGGACTCCTTTTATAATCCGGAGATTTAAATGGCAATTAATGAAGTCAGTTCAAAAATAACCCAGCCTAAATCACAGGGCGCCTCTCAAGCGATGCTTTATGGCACTGGCATGAGTCAAGATGATATGAATAAAGCCCAAGTGGGCATTGCCAGTGTTTGGTATGATGGTAACACTTGTAATATGCATTTGCTAGATTTCGCCACAAAAGTCAAAGAAGGCGTGACAGCCGCCGATCTAGTGGGTATGCGTTTTAATACCATTGGTGTTAGTGATGGCATTTCAATGGGCACCTCCGGCATGAGTTTTTCATTGCAATCCCGTGATTTAATTGCCGATTCCATTGAAACGATGATGGCCGCACAATGGTATGATGCTAATATTTCGCTACCCGGTTGTGATAAAAACATGCCTGGTTGTCTTATAGCAATGGGACGGCTTAATCGCCCTGCCCTAATGATTTATGGGGGCACTATTAAACCCGGACATGATAAACAGGGTAAAACATTAGATATTGTATCAGCTTTTCAATCTTATGGGCAATACATTGCTGGGACTTTAAGCGAAGAAGATCGTCAGGAGGTGGTGAGACATGCTTGCCCCGGGGCGGGTGCTTGTGGTGGTATGTACACTGCAAATACGATGGCTTCTGCGATTGAGGCTTTGGGTATGAGTTTGCCTTATAGTTCTTCTACGCCCGCTGAATATGAGGCTAAATTGGATGAGTGTTTTCGGGCGGGTGCGGCTATCCGCCTTTTGTTGGAAAAGAATATCAGGCCCCGTGATATTATGACTCGCGCTGCTTTTGAAAATGCAATGGTGATGGTCATGGCTTTAGGTGGTTCGACTAATGCGGTGTTGCATTTGATTGCAATGGCAAGGGCGGTTGAGGTTGATTTAACGATTGATGATTTTCAGACGATCAGTGATCGGGTCCCCTTTTTGGCTGATCTCAAGCCGAGTGGACAGTATGTGATGGAGGATATCCACAATATTGGTGGCACGCCAGCGGTGATGAAATATTTGTTGGAAAAGGGTTTGCTTAATGGGGATTGTTTGACGGTCACGGGTAAAACGGTGGCGGAGAATTTAGCAGATTTACCCGGGCTTAAGGCGGGTCAAGATGTTATCCGGCCTTTAGAAAATCCGATCAAAGCGACGGGGCATATTCAAATATTGAAAGGCAATTTAGCCCCTGGCGGTGCTGTCGCAAAAATCACTGGCAAGGAGGGTTTAAGTTTTTCCGGGCCGGCAAAAGTTTATGACTGTGAAGAAGATATGCTGAGTGCGCTAGAGCGTAAGGAGATTGTTAAAGGCGATGTGGTGGTGATTCGTTATGAGGGTCCCAAAGGGGGACCTGGGATGCCTGAGATGTTAACACCGACCTCTGCAATTGTCGGGGCTGGTTTAGGCATGGATGTTGCACTATTAACGGACGGACGGTTTTCGGGTGGTTCACATGGTTTTATTGTTGGGCATATTGTGCCTGAAGCCCAAGAAGGTGGGGCAATTGCTTTGATTAAAAATGGCGATGTCATCACTATTGATGCAGAAAACAAGCGTTTAAGTGTGGCGATGAGTGATGAAGAAATGGCGCAACGTCGGACACAGTGGACAATGCCGCCTTTTAAGGCGACGCGGGGGACGTTGTATAAATATATTAAAAATGTCAAAAATGCGTCTGAGGGGTGTGTGACGGACGAGTGAGAGTAATCTAAAAATCCTATTTCTTTAAGAAATAGGATTTTTTAAATCTGCTGAGTGAGAATGGCAACGTCAACAACCCCTCGGCTAAAGACCGAGGGGCTTGTAAGGGCAACCTTATAAGCCCAGTTGACCAGGTTAGGTGGGAACGAGCTACGTTAGGGACGAATATATAGGCACTCCGTCGATGCTTCACCAGTTGCGGACTCTGCGGTAAGTCATTAAACAAGCATAAGGGTTTAAAGCTAGTGTGGCTTACATACAAACCGTCTTATAACATTGCCGAGGTGAATTTTACCCGCGCAAGCGGAGTTTGGTAACAGGTTAATTATTATGCAAAGAGTATTTGTTTTAGATTTAGAAAAAAAACCCTTGATGCCTTGCCATCCAGCAAGGGCACGGGAGCTATTAAACAAAGGCCGTGCGGCTGTTTATAAGCGTTATCCGTTCACCCTTATTTTAAAAGATAAGATTGGTGGTGATGTGCAACCCGTTGAATTAAAGTTTGACCCTGGCAGCAAAACCACGGGCATTGCTCTTGTTGGGCATTTTGAACGTGGCTTGGAAATTGTTTTTGGTGCCAATTTAAATCATCGGGGGCAAAAGATTAAAAAGGACTTAGAAAGCCGGCGGGCCAATAGGCGAGGAAGACGTAACCGCAAAACTCGTTATCGTCCAGCTCGTTTTAACAACCGTCGTCGGACTGAAGGTTGGTTACCACCGTCTTTAATGTCTCGTGTTTTTAATGTTGAAACTTGGGCTAAACGATTACAGGGACTAATTCCTATTACCAGTATTGCTGTTGAAACGGTCCGGTTTGATACACAAAAAATGCAAAATCCTGAAGTATCTGATGTGGAATATCAACAAGGCGAATTAGCTGGCTACGAAGTCCGTGAATATTTGCTAGAAAAATGGGGGCGTCAATGTGCCTACTGTGGGGCTGAAAAGGTGCCGTTAGAAATTGAACATATTCAGCCAAAAAGTAAAGGTGGTAGCAATCGCGTGTTCAATTTGACTATTGCTTGTCGAAAATGCAACCAGAAAAAAGGCAACAGGTCAATTGAGGATTTTTTAAAACGTAAGCCAACAGTCCTAAAAAGGATTAAGGCACAAACTAAAAAATCCTTGAAGGACACAGCAGCAGTCAACGTGACGCGCTACGCTATTGGTAATGCCTTAAAACAATTTGGTTTACCAGTGACCTTTTGGAGCGGTGGGCGTACAAAGTTTAATCGTACTCAACAGAAATATCCAAAAGATCATTGGATTGATGCGGCTTGTGTGGGCGAAACCGGTGAACATGTACTTATACCAAAAACATTGAAACCATTGAGCGTTACAGCCGTTGGACATGGCTCACGACAGATGTGTCGGGTTGATCAATACGGATTCCCAAGAACAACTGCTAAAAAACAAAAAGTCGTTAAGGGGTTTCAAACCGGCGATATAGTAAAAGCCGTTGTTACTCGCGGCAAGAAGATAGGGACTTACATTGGACGAGTTGCTGTTAGAGCAAGCGGGTCTTTCAATATATCTACTAAAAATGGAACAACGCAAGGAATTAGTTGGAAATATTGCCAAAGAATCCAAGCAGTTGATGGTTACAGTTATTTAACTGAGGATCGGCAATTCCTCCACTGAGCTAAAGACTCAGTGGTTTCCTTGCCGATATTTTTATGAAAATAACAAGTTTTAAATTCGGCTATGATAATTGGCATCTTGAGAAAACTGTTTTTGATAACTTTAATTTATTAGTGGGTGTCTCTGGTGTCGGTAAAACTAGGATTCTTAAAGCACTTGAACTCGTTTGTGATGTTGCGACGGATAGTGACTATAAACTGAATGGGGTTAAGTGGCAAATTAGCTTTGAACATGCCGCCCATGAATATGAATGGACGTTAAAAAGCGCAAAAGTAAAATTTTCAAAGCAGCCCGCTCAATCATCAATTTTTGATGAAAAAATTGTTATGAAGCATAAAGAAGTTCCACTTGTGGAGCGTTCTGAAAACGCCTTTTTACTTAATGGCAATCCGATGCCAAAACTCAAAAAAACTGAAAGTGCAATTACCTTACTTTCTGAAGAGCCTACGATTGCTCCAATTTATGAGGCATTTAAAAAAATTATCTTTAGTCAAACCCGGCAACGGGAATATTTTTATCCGCTAAGTCCAGAAGACTTGATTGTAGAGATGTCTTTGGAGCAATTTAAAGAGGATTCAGTACAGCAAGCAAGCGTTGTTAAGGCATATCAACTTGCCAAATTCTATCCAGAAGCCTTTAGTCAACTCAAGATGGATTTTACAGAGATTTTTACGTCTGTTGAAGATATAAAAGTCAGTCTTGTTCAAAAAAAAGAAAAAGAAGGATATGAAGAAGGATATGAGGAAGGATCTGAACTTTCTTTTAATATAAAAGAAAATAACGAGTGGGTATCTCAATCGCGAATGTCATCGGGTATGTTTCGTAGCTTGGTACATTTAGTAGACATTTCTCTTGCGCCACAGGGGAGTGTGATATTGATTGATGAATTTGAAAACAGTTTAGGGATTAATTGTATGCCTGAATTGACAGATTTTGTTATGAGTAAGGCGCCGTTTATGCCATTCAGTCATCATCCCTATATTATCAGTAAAATTCCTTATAAAACATGGAAGATAGTCAGAAGAAAAGGAGGATGTGTCAGTGTCATCAATGCCACTGATATTCCTCAATTGCAAACAGGCTCAAGATTGAATAAGTTTGTTCAATTAGCTAATCTGCCCGAATATGAGGATGGTATTTTATGAACATTTTTTTTAAAGGCTTTTTGATATTTGGAAGCAATGCCATCTAATTCTATTCAACTATTCTATTAATTTATTAATTATGCCAATAACCCATTTTAGCTTCAATGACAATAAAAAAAATTGGCACCTAGAGGAAATTTCATTTGATAAGCTCAATCTCTTAGTGGGTGTCTCTGGTGTCGGCAAAACTAAAATCCTTAAAGCACTTGAGTTAGTTTGTCGTGTTGCGACAGGGGGTTATTATAAACTCAATGGCGAGGATTGGAAAATAGGTTTGAAATATGCCAATCATGAATATGAATGGACATTCAAAAGTGGCTTCGTCAACCCAAAATTTTCAAGTATTCCGATATCTAAGGTTTCAACTATTTTTTATGAAGAGATTGTTAAAGATCAAAACATTATGCTGTTGAAACGCACAGAATCTTCTGTTTTAGTTAACAAGGACGAAATTCCAAGATTCTTCAAAAATACAGAAAGTGCCATTCATGTACTTTCAAACATACAAGCAGTGACAAGCATTTATGAGGGGTTTCAAAGGGTTGTATTTAGTGAAATTTTGCAAGAACAGCATTTTCCTTATCTCCTCAATCCGGCAGAAAGTGATGAGGATCTGTCGATCCCTTTGGAACAATTTCAAGATGAATCCAGACAATTGCCAACAGTTGTCAAAGCCTATCGGTTGCAACAGCGATATCCTGATGAATTTGAGAAGGTAAAGCAAGTATTTACTGAAATTTTTTCGTCAGTTGAGGATATTCAGGTGAGTCTCAAGAAAGAAGGGATTGGCGTTTATGAGTTTTATTTTATCCTCAAAGAAAAGAGTGCTCACAAATGGATATATCAATGGGATATGTCAGCCGGCATGTTTCGTAC
The DNA here is from genome assembly GCA_000785145.2 of Candidatus Thiomargarita nelsonii. Lineage (GTDB taxonomy): Bacteria > Pseudomonadota > Gammaproteobacteria > Beggiatoales > Beggiatoaceae > Thiomargarita > Thiomargarita nelsonii_B. The sequence continues at coordinate 36,434 of JSZA02000001.1, read as the reverse complement.
TTTGGTTTATTTATTTGAAATTTCTTTGGCGCCTGCGGGTAGTGCGATAGTGATTGATGAATTGGAAAACGGTTTGGGAAATAATTGTATGCCGGGCTTAATGGATTTTATTTTAAAAAAGGCAGAATATTTGCAAGTGATCCTAACCTCTCATCATCCTTATATTATCAATCATATTTCTAACAAGAGTTGGAAATTAGTCACGAGAAAAGGGGGAGAAGTCTCTGTCATCAATGCCAGCGATATTCCCCAATTACAAACGGAATCAAGTCTTGAAAATTTTATTCAGTTGAATCAGTTGCCTGAATATAAGGAGGGGATTTCGTGAGGATTGGAAAGGAGTCCAAGATTTATCTTGGACGGTCGCACTCCCAAGATAAATCTTGGACTCCAAAATACCTGCTATGTATTTATATTTGCCAGACGTGGCAAATCTCCTTTTAAGCCCATCGCATATTGTATGATGAGTTGTTTGAGTGGCACAGTGGTATTTGTTAGGCTCAATCCAAGGTTACGCGCCCATTTCAGTGGAGGCTTAGCAAATAAATATTTAAATCCATCCATGACTTTCAACATTATCAAATTTTCGCCTTTGCGCCAGCGTTCATAGCGGCGCAATTCTCGATAGCTTCCAAAATCTTGCCTTTTGGCATGGGCGTTTAGGACGATCTCACTTAAAGCGGCTGCATCTAGTAATCCTAAATTAAGTCCTTGTCCAGCTAAGGGTAGAACGGTATGGGCAGCGTCGCCTATTAGTGCCAGTCTGGGTTGTACATATTGAAGCGCGTGGCGGCTTTGTAAGGGAAATGTAGCACGTTGTCCACAATCTGTCACTGTGCCTAGTTTTAATGCAAAGGCTTTTTCAAGTGCTTGTTGAAATGCTTGTTTGTCTAAAGTCATCAAGCGTTGAGCCAGTGGCGTGTCAATGCTCCAGACAATCGAACAAGTCTGTGGCTCTGATAAGGGCAAAAAGGCTAATGGTCCGGTTGGTAAAAAACGTTGCCAAGCCGTTTGTTGATGAGGGTGGGCGGTTTGTACGGTGGCAACAATGGCTTGTTGTCCGTGTTCGCGTATTTGGTAAGGAATGCCGGCATTGGTACGGATAGAGGAGTTTGCTCCTTCGGCACTGATTAAAAGGCGAGTTGTTAAACTTTGTCCATTATCTAAATGGACTTGCATGGCGCTTTCATCTTTGGTGAGATTGAAAGTTTGCACTTTAGCAGGGCGATAATTGGTGAGTGTTTCAAATTCTGCGAGTCGGGCTGTTAAGGCGGCTTGTATCACTGTTTGTTCAACAATATGGCCTAAAGTGGCTTCATTTAGCATGGTGCTATTAAAATGAATTTCGCCGCCGGCATCCCAAACGTGCATTTCTCGAAATGGACTGATCCGTTGGGCGGCGATTTTGTCCCAAACGCCTAAATTGGTAAAAATACGCTCAGAGGCACGGGTGAGGGCATAGGTCCGTAAATCAAACTCTTCTTTTTTATCATTTGATTTGGGCTTGGCTTCGACAAGTGCTATTCGCATACCCCCTTGTAGTAAGGCACAGGCATAAGTGGCGCCGATAATGCCACTGCCTACAATGAGTACGTCATAATCAATGGGTTGCATTTTTTTTTCCTATTTGGTTTATTATGCTATAGCTTTTCAGATAAAGATTTTGCTAGGAGTCCAAGATTTATCTTGGGACAGCCAAGATAAATCTTGGACTCCTATTTTCTGAAATACTATAAAAAATCCTATTTCTTGAAGAAATAGGATTTTGCTATAGCTTTTCAGATAAAGATTTTGCTAGGAGTCCAAGATTTATCTTGGGACAGCCAAGATAAATCTTGGACTCCTATTTTCTGAAATACTATAAAAAATCCTATTTCTTGAAGAAATAGGATTTTGCTATAGCTTTTCAGATAAAGATTTTGCTAGGAGTCCAAGATTTATCTTGGGACAGCCAAGATAAATCTTGGACTCCTATTTTCTGAAATACTATAAAAAATCCTATTTCTTGAAGAAATAGGATTTTTAAAAATTTATAGCATTTCTCGTATATGCGGCTCTGCCCGCCGAAACAATACCCAGCCTGGTCCTAATAACAATAACCACAGCATTAGGGGGCGCCAAATATTACCCCATGTCCAAGATAATTCTTGTATGCCCGCATGAATCAAGGCCATTAAGTCAGCTATTGGGTTCATAATTAAGACCCATTGCATAGACTCTGGCATCTGAGAGGGCATATATAATATTGGGCTTAAATATAAGCTGACACTAATCAAAAATGGAAAAAATTGTCCTATATCTTTGATAAATAATCCAATAATGGCTAATATATAACAAAAGGGTATTAGCCAGATTGATAATAATAAAATTGTCAGTATCGCAATGGGGATACTATTAATCCCTTCTAATAATCCCACTGTCACGCCCATCACGATGATATAGAGTAGGGCAGACAAGAGTAAGGGTAATAATGGTAAAATGAGAACTGGAAATACGGCTCGCCGATATAAGCCACCAAATTCGCTTAATACATTTAAACTACGCGACAAAACTTCTGAGATAAATAACCAAGATAACATGCCAACTAAAAAATAATCGACAAAGCTGACTCGACTTGGAAATTTGATTTTTAGTACAATGTCAAGTAGAAACCAAAAGGCAAGGATTTGCAATCCTGGTTGAACGAGTAACCAAGCATCTCCTAGTAAAGTGCCTGAGGTGCGTGTCGTTATATCGCGCTTGAATAATAAAAATAAGAGGTAACGATGTGTATAGGCGGCTTGAAAGGGTGCCCAAAAGCCGGCATAAGTCGCTATCAAATAACGTTTGATTATAGTCATTTAGGAAAAATTGATCGACTTGTTTAAAGGAGTCCAAGATTTATCTTGGACGTTTATTATACTTTGAGGAGAATTTAACATGAGAATGAACTTAGCTGTCACCTTGATATTAATTTTTTTGAGTGGCAACAGTTATGGTTTTGATCTATTCGATCCAGATCGTGGCAAGCCGCCACCTGCGCCCGTTGTTCAAAAACCACCAAAAACACTCCCTGTTCCATTTAGGCAATCTACCAAGCCACCCTCGCGCCCAACTCGCTCTAAAACGGCCTCCAAAAAACCGCAAAAAGATTTTACACTACAGGGTACAAGCCGTATTGGGGATAAACGGGTAGCGATATTAAAAGGTCCTGATAATAAAGAATTTCTCCAACGCTTTAAGAATAACAGACGTACAGCCATTGAAGGTTATGAGGGTTATTATTTGTTGAGCGTCAAGGGGCGAGAGATACAAATAGAATATCCGGAAGATGCTCCGTGTCGTACCTCCAATGAGAAAAAAGGCGTTAAGTGTGATGATGGTGAGATGTTTGCAATTTTAACCTTAACGCAGGGTAGAGCCCTACCACCATCACGCCCATCCGTGAGGCAAAAACCACCTAAAGGAGGCGAAAACGCACGTAAAGGAGGCAATCAACGCAAAACAAAATTTAATAGAAAAGTCATTGAGGAGCATGAGGTTCCGCCAGGCATGCGCGTTGTACATACGCCTTTTGGGGATCGTTTAGTGCCTATTAAGTAAATTTCTGTTGACTGTTTTCGTACACACACAAAAACTTTGGCAAAATGGCCTGCGAATTATGGCAGGACTCTTTGCGCGTGTCTGTGTCTCTCAAAAAAATCCGATTTTTTGAAAAAATCGGATTTTTAACGGCTCGATGAGCGCTCCGCGTCGAGTAAAACCCCCATTATTCAAAAGCCAACATTGTCGACGTCTGATTAATATGCCCGATGTATTCTTCACCATAAGTGCTAAAACCAATCGTTGGAATATCAGAAAAGACTTTACCGTAATTATCGGTTAATCCCTTTTTTTCCAGCTCTAATGTTCTCAGAATACAGTGGAAATTGATGATCGCGGAAATCGAGCCCATTTCCTTTTGTTTTTCTTCAATAGCCTTTTTGGTATCGCCAATAATATCCTGAGATTCAAGTAACGCCAGTTCCATCCCTTCCAAGACATTACAATAAAATATCATGTCATTGCCTTGAATCTGCTGAGGGCTGCGAACATAAGGATCATCATCTACCATCAAACCAACCGGTTTGTCCATAAAGTGATTTGAAGCCTCTTCTACAGTGCTACCAACGGCTTCAGCATAAGCAACCACCGCCGGCTTATTGTTAAATTCGATAACCCGCCTTTCGGCTTCATTAACCTTTGTCGCCACCAATTTTTGAGGCAATGTGCAAAAACTTTGCGTTTTGATCAAACCAAAATTCACTTTGGGCTCGATTAAGCAGAGTAAAGCAGCATTTGTATAAGCTTTTCCGTTGGCATAAACATAAGTCTTCTCAAATTTCAAATCGTCGCCAGTAGAGCCACCCACAAATAGTACATTGGTGAGATCGCCAACCCGATCCATAATCCTTTCCTCAGCACTGCTGAGCCCATCAATCAGCACAATACCCACATATTTGTCAAAATCTAGTGCTTGCATCGGCATTTTAAAGTGGTTTTCAAAAGCAGCAAATGCCTTATCAACCCCTTTGGTGCCGCTTTCATCTTTGATGTTTTCAACGACTTCGATTTTAATATTGCCAATGACTTCTGAATTGAAAGCCATTGCCACCAACGAATTTTTCAGCATTTGACCTGAAACGACTTCACCAGCCGTCATACATCCGAAAACTAAGGCATCTCCAAAAGCATCTTGCATTTTTTCAGCAATTTTATCCGGATCAAATTTTGCTGATGCAAAAAAAAGCACAATTTTGGCATCAAAATTGCTTATTTGCTGTTTTATATCTTGTACAAGCTCTTCAATTGAGTCTTTTGTACTTTCAGCGGTAATGATATTCACTAATTTTCTCCTAAGTCACTTGGTTTATTGCAAAAGGCATCAGCTATTTAAGCCACGATCCAATTTCACCCCAAAATCTTTGGCAATTTTTTCGAGTTTTTTTATGATCATGGGATTATCTTTGGATTGATAACTAAATGTCTCAGGATTGATTCCTTTCAAAATCAATTTAACTTTGATTGTGCCAGCGATGATGGGACTTCCTTTTGATCTTTGTTCAATGATTGTATTAATCATTTTTTTGATTTGACCCGCCATTTTCATAGTCTCCTATTTAAATGAGTAATATTGTAAATAATGTAATATAAAAGGACAAGAAAAATCTCCAAAAGGCTTATAATAAATCATTTTAACTATGTCCACATTATCCGAAGAAACCGCAAGACGCCGTACTTTTGCCATTATCTCTCACCCCGACGCGGGTAAAACCACTGTGACTGAAAAACTGTTGCTCTTTGGTGGCGCGATCAAATTAGCTGGCACCGTCAAAGGCCGGAAAGCTGCCCGTCATGCCACCTCCGATTGGATGGAATTGGAAAAACAACGCGGCATTTCGGTCACATCATCAGTGATGCAATTCCCTTACCAAGGCATCATCATCAATCTCTTAGATACGCCCGGGCACGAGGATTTTTCAGAAGACACTTATCGTACCCTAACTGCCGTCGATTCTGCCTTGATGGTGATTGATTCGGGAAAAGGGGTTGAGCAGCGCACCATTAAATTAATGGATGTGTGCCGATTACGCGATACGCCCATTTTGACTTTTATCAATAAATTAGATCGGGATGGATTGGATCCGATTGATTTATTGGATGAAATTGAAACGGTCCTCAAAATCCGCTGTGCGCCAATCACTTGGCCTATCGGTATGGGCAAACATTTTAAGGGCATTTATCATTTTTTAGAAAACAGTGTGACTTTATTTGAGCCAGGCAAAAACGCGATAGCCAGTGAAGGACAAATTTATACCACGCTTGATGATCCCCAACTGGTCGCTAAATTGGGACAATCCACGCTTGATGAGTTAAAAGAGGAGGTTGAATTGGTCGACGGCGCCAGTCATCCATTTGATTTAGATGCCTTTTTAGCGGGAGAATTAACGCCCGTGTTTTTTGGATCGGCGCTGAATAATTTTGGGGTTAAAGCCTTGCTCGATAGTTTTATCAAATCTGCACCGCCCCCACTGCCACGCGCAAGCATTAGCCGCCACGTCGTGCCCGATGAAGCCAAATTTTCTGGCTTTGTTTTTAAAATTCAGGCCAATATGGATCCCGCCCATCGTGATCGTATTGCCTTTTTGCGTATCTGTTCTGGGCAATATAGCAAGGGCATGAAAATGCGCCATGTGCGTTTAAATCGGGATGTGCAAATCGCTAACGCTTTGACTTTTATGGCGGGAGAGCGCGAACATACGGAAAAAGCATGGCCAGGTGATATTATCGGGCTGCATAATCATGGCACCATTCAAATTGGTGATACCTTTACTCAAGGAGAAGATTTGAAATTTACAGGCATTCCCCATTTTGCCCCCGAAATTTTCCGCCGCGCCCGTTTGCGTGATCCTTTGCGGATGAAAGCACTATTAAAGGGCTTACAACAGCTCAGTGAAGAAGGGGCAACGCAATTATTCCGCCCCATGAGCAATAATGATTTAATTTTAGGGGCGGTGGGCATATTACAATTTGATGTGGTGATGTGGCGCTTAAAAAATGAATATGGGGTAGAATGTCAATTTGAAGCGGTGCAAGTTGCCACCGCCCGTTGGGTGAGTTGTGAGGATGAGAAAAAATTAGAAGAATTTAAGCGCAAAGCGTTTAGTAACCTCGCCTTAGACGGTGCCAATAATTTGACCTATATTGCGCCTACGAAGGTCAATTTGTCGTTGATGGAAGAGCGGTGGCCTGAAATTCTGTTTTTTGCGACGCGGGAGCATTAATATTTATAGAAATCCTATTTCTTAAAGAAATAGGATTTCTTTGACTAATTGAGGAGCACGAATATGAAATACATAACAACGGTAGCAATACTTGTCATTCTCAACACGCCACTTGTGGCATTTTCCAAACAGCCCACCTTGATCGAAGGCCAAATTGTTGAAGGGATTTACAAGAATAACCGGTTTGGGTGGGAGTTCCCGATTCCCAAGGGATGGAAGCTCCTCAGCAAGGAAGAGATCGAAAGCATAGAAGGTAAAGGCAAAAAAGCGATTGAAGAGACTTATGACGCAGAGATTCCAGCAATGTCCCACGTTCCCTTGCTTCACCTTCGCAAGAATCTGTTCAATACCTTCACTTCGACAGCTCAAGCCTATCAGGAAGACGGAGATTACCGGGTAGAGCGGGAGGCGGTTTTTGATATACTCAAAAACACTTACTTGTCACGAGGAATTACCATTGACTACTATAGGAGTCGAGAGACAATCGGTGGTCTTGAGTTTGAGGTGCTGCACATCACCATGTACACCCCTGACAAGCAGACAGTTATCGTGCATCAGATCATGTACGACCGTCTCATTGGCGACAGTTCACTTTTCATTAGCGTCATGTATAACAACGACCAAGACAAAAAGATCATTCTGGAGGCACTGAGCAAGTCTCGATTTACAAATCCGTAGCATGGAATATTTTGGAGTCCAAAGCTTTAGCTTTGGACGTGGAGAGAGGAAAAAAAAATGTTCGAACGTCGAGGTGCTAAAAGATGGAATTTATTATCATTAATACCCGTATTGAATACGGACAGCAACGATGTTTTAGGTTATATCGCAGAGCTTAACGAGAACGGCATTCTGCTTTTAAGCGAAAACCACATCGTTTTGGGTCAAACGTTTTCTTTTTCAATTAGCGGGCAAGATTTAAAGGAGGCATTTGTTATTAAAAATATAACAGAAGAAGGCATTCAGTTTGAGGCACAAAGCCGTTGGGTTGATATTGATCAAGCTTTTCACAGAACAGGATTCATGTTTACAAATATTTCACCAGAAGCGCAGAATGCTATTAGTCAGTTAGTACGTCATGTTTCAGAATAAAGCCTTACAATAAACTGACATCAAAGGCACTTGTTTTAGTCATCTAAACCCACAACTGATGCTCAATTTTTTTTGATGAAAAAAACACCAAAATCCTCCCCAAAACAAGGAACTCTAGTTGATCCACCAATGCCACCTTCGTTAAGGGCAACCATAAAGGATTGCCCCTACATGGACCGTGATTTTTCGTACACCCGCCCCTACGCCAATGGCATTGAGTTGATCCACCCACCGTCATTGATTTGCTCAAATTATTGACTGAAACAAAGCTTTCTAAAAACGAGCAAGGCATCATCAAAAGATGATTGCTCCGCTGGGGCTTCAATCAAAGCATTGATAGCTCTAAGAATATTTGTTGATTAAATATTTAACTTAATAAAATCAAAAAAATAAACAATGTTTCCTCAAAACCCTTATGTTGCCGGCAATCCCGTCGGAGACTCTACCGCTTTTGTTGGGCGAGCCGATGTCTTGCGGGAAGTGTTGCGTGTATTACGTCACGCTAAGCTTAGAAAAAATAAGTTGGCTGAGTTGTATCAACGTGCGCTGGGTGCTTTGGAAAAAGATGATAGAGAAACGGCACAAACTTTATTGGCTCAAGTGGTTGTTTTAGAGCCGACGTATGAGGAGGCTACTCGGTATTTGCATTTTGCTGTGACTGGGACAGATGTGACCAAAATGATGCCTCTGTATGCAGAAGAACTGACAGAATGTCGTCAACATGAGAAAGATTTAGAAAAGGCTGTCAGTCAGTATCAGCAACAAGTGGCAAGCCTAAAAAATGAATTGGGTGCTAAAAAGAAAGCTGAGAAAGATTTAAAACGGCTCTTAGAGAACGAAAGAAAAGCGCGAACTAAAAAAGGTGTTGAACATAATCTTCGACTAGAACTGGCACAGTCAAAAATAGAAATAGAGCAGCTAAAAAGTGATAATTCGTATTTAAAAGAAAAACTTGAACTTAAACGTTGACGCGATGTGCAACTTTTTTACCATTGTCTGAGCCCTGATTTTAAAGGATTTAAAGGATTTGCAGGATTAGTAGATTGACTTTATGTCAAGGTATTCTCACTTCATTTTTTTTGCGACAAATTTCATCCTTTTTATCCTTACAATCCTTATAATCAAGGTTCAGACAATGGGAAAAGTTGCATATTCCTCGTTCCCACGCAGAGTGTCAATGCCATTAAGTTAAGAGATATTTACAAAAAACTCTGTGATATATCACGAGGTAAGGAGTCCAAGATTTATCTTGGAAGTCTGGTCACTTCCTTGATAAATCTTGGACTCCTGTGTCGCGCGATAGTTGGTAGCCCAAGTTTTTTCAAAAAACTTGGTTTATAAAATACAAGGCTTTCAAACAACATGACTCTCTTCACCCCCAACCCCTTTTATCACGGCAACCCCGTCTCTCCCGACCATTTTATAGGCCGTCGCAAAGAACTCCGTCGCATCGTCAACCGTCTCATTAAAGGTGAATCTTACGCCCTCATCAGTGAGCCACGTTGCGGTAAAACCTTCGTTGGAAACAAGCTTTGCTGACCCTTGAACAAGTCACCGCCCAAAATCCACCGCTATCTCAAGCTTATCGCAATTGCCAAGGCGAGACTTTTGATGAATTGCTACACCATCCAAATTTGCATAACGAAGAATTCATCACCGCCAGCCGCCGTTCTCTGACTTATCTCAATGATGCCACCCAACCTTATTTACTACAAGTGGTGGCATCAGCACTGTGGGAAACCTACGAAGATGAGGAAGAGGATCCGACTCAACGTCGTCAATTGGCAGGACACCTGAAATGCGTAAAACTTTCACCACTATCGCCTTAGACCATACACCGACTTTATTAGGCCATAGAAAATTTAATAGCGATCCTTTTCTGAAAAGCTTAGGAGATTTTGGGCAAGAATTGCGGACTTTAGAGACGCAAGGTTTTGTCATTAAAGATACTGAACTTTCAAGCGGTTATCGCATTGGTCCACAAGTTTTTGTGTGGTGGTTGAGCCATAAATTGACTCAAGTGGTGCGTGACGATGGTGCTTTTAATGAATGGTTGCAACAACAGGAAATAGATGGATTATTATGATATGACCTACCAAAGGCCAAAAAAAGCAATTGAGCAAGTTTGCAGGTGGTGTTACTGAGTTATTCAAAACGGATACAGTTGCTCATTTGATTGAAATCGTTGCTAAAATCTTTTAGCGGATGTTTTTCTTACTTAAATAAGGTTGAACAGCCTCAAAAAAAAGCGGCTAAATCCTTGTTTACTGGTGCGATCAAAATAGGCTAGTACACTGTCAATGTTGTTTTGTAGGGTGCGTCCTACGCACCATGACGCTAAAGGTGCGTAGGACGCACCCTACATTACCCGTCAATTTAAGCTTGACAGAGTACTAGGTCATATTTTTATATTTTTATTTTTTCCTGTAGTGGATAAACCCAATTCCTTGAAAAATAGGCGATAAACCCATATTTTAGTCATCTAAACCCACAACTGATGCTCAATTTTTTTTTGATGAAAAAAACACCAAAATCCTCCCCAAAACAAGGAACTCTAGTTGATCCACCCACCGTCATTGATTTGCTCAAATTATTGACTGAAACAAAGCTTTCTAAAAATGAGCAAGGCATCATCAAAAGACGACTCCTTGAAAATCGTGGACCATTTGGAAAATTTTTGCAACTTTTGCTCCGCTGGGGCTTCAATCAAAGCATTGATATTTTTGAATCTCTGAAAGAGCTTGAAGAAAAAGAAAAAAGAGAAATCAGAAGTTTCGATTCGGTTGCTAAAGTGCTTTCTAAAGATTTTCCAGAACTGCTTGATTTTATTTTGCAAGAATATGAAGTCAAGGCTCAAAAAACAAAGGCATTGATTGGAAAAGAGTTTATTTTTATCAAACGTATTGCCGATGTGATTTTTGAGGCAAAGGACAAAAATGGCAATGATGTCATTATCCATTTGGAAATTGAACGAAAGTACGAGTCTGATGAACAGATGGATAAGCGTAAATTGGAATATCGACATCTCATGGAAATGGATGAAGGGTACGAAGGTAAAACAATCCTTTGTAACGTTTTTTATCTTAAAGGCTCACCGAGAGGCAAAAAGGTGATTGAAGATCGAACGGTAAAGTTGCCGACATCTGATCCCAGGTATTCGGGAGAGTTAAAATACAAAGCTTATCACTTAAGCCTTGTGACAATTGATATGATGATTGAGAAAAAGCTCCCTTTTCTATTTCCGTTTATCATCCAATCCGAGTTACAAAATATCGAAAATGAGACACCGGTAAGCCATATTGAGAATATTCGTCAGCAAATTGATAAGAATGAAGAGGCGCTGACAGAAATGATTGAGGGGATCACTGAAGATCAACTGGAAAGTTTGCGGACAATTGTTGCATATTTGTGGGAAAGATCTTATAGTGGTGATGTATTTAATAAGTCAACTTTATTAAAGCTTATGAGAGAACAACTCAATTTACGGCAAGATGATATTCAAAAGGGGATTGCTGTGGGAATAACCACGGGAATAACCACGGGAATAACCACGGGAATCGCCACGGGAATAGCCAAGAGAATAGCCTCTGAAAGAGCCGTGGCAAACCGGATGGTAGAACAAGGAAAATTCACGAGAGAACAAATGGAAGATTTTTTGAGAGAGATGGAAAATTACAAAAATGATTCCTAATAATTTCCATCAATTTATAACGGCTATTCACATTTAGCCGTTATATTTTTTCATATTTTCTCTGCCCAAATCAAACCATTAGCAAAAAAGCGACGAATATTTCCTAATCATGTGGGAGCCAATCAATTACTGGCTGATATTTTATTGGCACAAGGGCAGGCTGGTAATCAATGCCATTAAGTTAAGAGATATTGTAGGGTGGGTAGAGCGAGAGCGAAACCCACCATTGTTAGAAATTTCAAAGGTTTGGTGGGTTTCGCTCTGCTCTACCCACCCTACAAAAAAACCTTAACTTAATGGCATTGAGGCTGGTAATGCCCGTGAAATTTTAGAGCGGTTGTACAAATATCAACCAGCGGCGATTTTATGATATTTTAAATATAAAACGTTACTACGCGGAAAGCAAACCTGCTCCGGCAAAAAAAGAAATCCTATTTTTTTAAAAAATAGGATTTCTATAAATGTTAAAATAAACCCCGCCTACCTTGCACGATTTCTACCGAACCATCAGAATTGTATCATTAACACTAGGCATCCGTTTTTTTCGCAGCCTCAAAAAATCCACTTCACCGGGCAGAAAGTCTTGATAGCCACGTCCACGACTATTATGCCATGACAGATAGAGCATCCCTTGTAATTCATTATTGTCCAAATCTTGATCCAGTTTGATACCCCATTCCCAGCGCGATAAATTCTCATCCCAAATATCCCAACTGAAATCTAATGACAACCAATGACGATTGATACTCCGTTTCCGATCTTCATCTGACCAATAATGATAAAAGCGATAAGCTAGATCGAATTGCGCCTCTCCCAAAAGTTGTTGCCATTCCGCTTTTAGGCGTAAATAGTCTGGCTTGACTATATTTTCATTGCTATTCAGTCTTATTCGTCCAACCCACCGAGTATCTCGCCAAGGCTCATAGATGAATGAGTCTGCTAGGCTGATTCCAAAGCGATGATCGGTTTTATAATCACTATAGACATCATTGTCCAAGCGTTCTGCAAATTCATCGGGTGTACTTAGCCAACGACCAAATACGCTGAAACTGGGAACGTGGTAGGATTTTAAATTAATTCTCCAATATTGTGACAGCGAGCCTTTTACTAATCCATGCCATTCTAAGTCGCCACCCCACACTTGTTGGGCATAAATTGAGCCCGAAAGGCGTAGGGCAAATGGACGTCCTTGTGCCTGTTTATAGTGCAAATCTCTTTTTGCTCCCAGCGTTATGTCACCCTCTTCATTGAAACGCGCCAGCCATTTTGATTTGAGGTAGTTTCTTGAGACTTCATCAAATGAGCGATACGTCGTGCTTATTTCAAATAAATCTTGGAATTGGATGTCATCTTCTTCCACATTTTGTCGCCGTCGCATTGAGGCTGTAAAACTTCGGCTATCTTTTCTTTGAGCACTCAGGGGAATGCCATCTCTCACATCCAGCCAATGTGGAAAGTTACCTTTTCTGGTAGATTTTGTCTCTTCATAAACATACAGATGTTGTTGTGGTAGCGATTCTGCTACAACACGAAGTTGTCGTAATTGCACCTCTGCTTGTTTTTCATTTTCATCTTTTGGCACCATTTCGTGTAAACGCAACAAAGCCATCCTTTCCCCTTTCGCTGGCGGAAAAGTCAGTCTGTGCCAACCCTCGCCCACTTGTTGATAACGAGTGTCAATGTGAGTCGGATGCCATTCACTAATCCGTAGCCAATTCGGTCCTTTTACATTCACAATCAGGGGCTCTTCTTGTGTGGAAACATGATAACTACGTTCATATTTTTTAAACAAGGGTGCCGATTCTTTGAGCCGAATACGCAAAAATTGATTGGCAACTGGCTTTTCAATCGCAACATAAAGGATGTGCTCTCCTTCGGGTACCGAAATCTCTAAGGTTTGAGACGCTTGCATGGGGGTTAGTCGTAGCCGTCGCCGGGGTTCATTATCTAACCAATACAGCACTGATGTATGTATCGGCTTGAAAGAAATCACGTCATCCATACGCAGCGTCAATTTGAGAGTCGTCGCGCTTAAATTGAACATGGATAAAGCCATGGGATTGTAGCCAGTAATGATTTGTTCATCTTCTGTCACATTTTTCAAGAGGGCTTTACGGATACGCATACTGGTGCTCTCTGGTTGCCATCCTTGCATTTCGACAAAGTGTATCCCTGCACTGCTTTCAATCGTTTGCAACTTTTTCCATTGAGTATTGGCACGTAAAGCCGCCCATAAGGAACGTAAGTGTGGAGTCTGAGGATGGCGCCTAAACAGCGATTCTCCTTCAACGACTAAGGATTGTGAGGGTTGTTGTTCTGCCTTCCATAATAATAAGCTCATACGCTTGAGAATGTCTTTGATGGGTTTTGCATTATCTACTTGCCCCCTTAATCGCCATTGATGCAAATGTTTTTGGAAATTTTGGGGCTTGTCATTTTTTAGAGCAGCAACCAAAGTCTCTTCGTTAATGGGCGGTAGCACTGCCAGCGGTAGCCTTGGTTTTTCGGCTTGCACTTTGATAGCGATGGGCATGTTGATGGCAGATATTTCTACTTCATGGTGCCCTGGTCCAAATTCAAATACTTGCGTCGTTTGATGACCTAACTTTTGTGCATCTCCCACAATGCGTAGTCCGTCACTAGGCAAAATGTTATTTAAGCGCACGATATGTTCTTTGACATGCACCCAAGCATCTAGCGGCTGATTATTGTTTGGCTCATGCAAGGTGCGGAATTGAAGGCGCACTCGCATTGGTCCCGGAATCTGTAGCTTGACTGGGCGATTAATTTGAGTGATGAAGACATTAAAAAACAAGTCTCGTTCGATAGCGTAGATCAATTCACTACGGGCATAATCTTTGACCAATGTGGTAGCCGTTTCCCATTCTTTTGGACCAGGGGCTTGCCAACGTTCCCATGCGGTAATGGCGGCTTGTTTAAATTGAGAAGAACCCCGTAGTTGTTGACGAATCTGCAAGCCTTTCTCCAAAGCAGTTGCTAACTCAGTGTCGCGCCAAAATTTAAGAGCCGCTGCATAATCGCCTTGTTTTTGGGCTCGATAGCCTTGCCACAATCGTTGTTTTTCTTTCGATACCTTCGGCAACAATTGTTCAAAGCTATGCCACCAACCGAAACGGTATGTGAGTTCTAACATCAAGGCATGAGGGCGCGAGGCGCTGGGCAGTGCCATGCCTATCATAAAAGCATAGTCATAATAGCCATTTTCCACTAAAACATGAGCCAATTGAGTTAATATGGCTGGTGTTGGGTTACGGAGCACTTCTGTTGCGAGCGGTGCTATTTTAACAAAAGGATTTTGCTCTCGACTGAGTAATTTCCTAAATGCTTGTTGAGACAGGCTCGGATCAGGTGAATCGAGATAGAGTTCTTGTAATAGGCGTTTTGCTAAAAACAATTCTCCCAATTGTTCAAGTGCTTTTATGCGTGCGAATTCCGCCTCGCGCTGCGATTTTCCGCGAGTGCCTTGTGCAATACGTGACCAAAATTCTAGTGCCACTAACCAGCGTTTTTCAGTTTGCGCTTTTCGTGCTTGTTGCTGCAAATTGTGTAATTCTTGCAAATTCAACAATTGAAGTTTTTTTCTATTTTGTGGACTAATCGCAGCGCGAAAGTGTTTTTTCCGAGCCTTTAAAAATCGGATTAATGGCAACCAATGGTTGTACAAATAATTTGCCGGCGTTTTGCGTGAGTCTAATGATTTCACAAAATGTTGAAAGAATTGTTGTTCCGTTTCAAATTGTGAAAAAATACTATAATATTCAGATTCATCGAGGCGAAAAGGCTTGGCGGCACGATACTGTAAGGCGATTTGCAAGGATTCTGTGCCACAACTTGGTTGCCAGACTTTGATTTGTCGCACTTTGCTAGGCAAGTCTAAAACAAAATAACCTGCCTTAATGAGACTGACAAATGGTGTGCCGTGATCCAAGGCTAACAGGTTCAACCCGGCTTCGCCCTGATGAAAGCGATACATTTTTTTAGGTAACTCAAGATGTTGTGTTGGTATCACTTCCATCATCACCGGGGGACTGTTATCAAATTGCACCCATAAAATTTGCGCTTTTTTTAAACGGTTTGGCTCTTTGACCACTATCCGCAATAGGCTAGGCACGGTGCGTATTGGCAATTTATAATGCTGTTGAGCAGCACAAGCTTTTTTGATAGAAAGCGGCGTGAAATAGGCCCTTGGGATGCGTTTTAAATAAGCCTCTTGATGTTGTTCGGCAACAATGAGGGGCAAATTGGGCAGTTCAGGCGGGCGCAACTGGTAAGGTATAAACCTTGCCTGTGAGGGTGCCGTCTTCCAAGGCAGTAAATCCCTATAAAAGCTATGTTTTCCTAATAAACTATTAGCCAGTCGGCGGATTTTGGATTCAGACGGATATCGCTTAAAGGCTTCACGCAAAATCATTGCGCCTAACAGTCCACCTTCACGGCGGCTATTGTCTTGTGCGATACGCAACGCTATTTTTTCTATTTCCATCAGGGTGTTAGGTCGATTAGAGACAAGAATACTCAATTCTTTTTCCGTTAATTGCCAACTGGCGTGTTTAATCCATTGTGGCAATTCTGTTTTTTTCTCTAGAACCGGACGATTGAGTTCAGGAAAAAGATAGTCAAAGCTTTGTTCTCGTAAGAGGCGGATATAGAGATTGGCGCTACTGGTTAATCGTAATGAATGTTCTCCTTTTGGGATGTCTAAATATCCGACTTGGAGACGTCCTAGCACGGGTGCTTTGCCATCAATGGTTAACTGTTGTTCCGTTTCTGCGCCTGTCTCAAATTCTAATATTTGTATTTTTTCATCTAATTGTGCATAAATTTGATAATCTTGTGCTAATGCTGATTCTGTGGGAAGATAAATCAAGCGACTTTCCAAAGTGATTCGTGTTGGTCCTTGCAATTTCACTTCTAACGGTTTGCTGGCTGCTTGAACAAACCAAAAGTCTTTGAAAATCCGTTGCGGCATCAACAGTAAGGATTGCTTGTTAGTGTGAACAGGAATGACAGTTTTAGGCGAAATGATTGATTTATAGCGCGACGTAAATAAAGCAAAAGTTTGCCCTTGTTTATGCTGTTTGCCACGCTTGATGCGTACTAATCTTGGTAGCGTGGGATCAGGCGAAATAAGTATAGAATGGCCTTTATCAACAATATGCACGGGCAAATAGGCATACAAGCCGGTGCCGGTTGACATTGAAATTTCAAAGGCATTGTTGGCGAAGGTTTCATCGGAATTATGTAATCGCAGCCATTTTCCGGGCATGAGTTGCACTGTCATAGATTGCTCAGGATCGAGCTCCCAATCGCCTTTGATATTTTCCCAGTGTAGGGGAACTTTTATGGGTTGTGATAACTTTATGGGTATATCGTCAAGTGTGGCGTGGCTTGCGCCAGTCCAAAGTATCAAAAAAACTAAGCAATAGTGAGGTAAACATTTCATAGGTAACTCTTTACTCAATAAATTGTCCAAGATAAATCTTGGACTCCTTTAAAACCTTTGTATTATCTTCTCCAAAAGGCCGGACTTAACAAGACTAACAAAGTAAAAATTTCTAATCGGCCCAATAACATAGCAAAACTGAGTATCCATAATCCCGCATCACTGATGCCAGCGTAAGTCACTGCAACTTCGCCTAAACCCGGACCCGTCATATTCAAAGTGGCAGCAACACCAGAAAACGCCGTAATAATATCGACACCCGTTGCCATAAAGAGCATTGATAAAAAAATATAACTGGCTATATATAAAAAGGCAAATCCCCAAACCGCTTGTGTCACATTGTCTGCCACTTTTTTGTTGTCAATCTTAACGGTAATGACAGCATTGGGATGAATCAAGCGCATGATTTCTCGAATCGCTTGTTTGTATAATAAGATCAATCGAATCACTCGAAATCCACCCGCCGTTGAGCCGACGCATCCGCCAATAAATCCACTGCCCAAAATCAATACAGGTAAAAATAAGGGCCAGTTGCTAAAATCAGCAGTGGCATAGCCCGTACTGCTGATGATTGAAATGACTTCAAAACTGGCATAACGTAATGCGGTCCAAAAATGGGTATAAATACCTTGCCACATTAAGACGGCAACGGTAATGCCTATTAGTACTAATACGATATAAATAAATACACGGCCTTGAGTATCACGCCAATATTGGCGAATGTCGAATTGATGATGCCACACAACATAATGCACAGTAAAGTTAAGACTACCTAAGATAATAAATACCATTGCAATGATCTCTATCACGGGGCTCTTGTAATAGCCTAGACTGGCATCGTGAGTAGAAAATCCGCCCGTTGCAACAGTTGAGTAGCTGTGCCCTATCGCATCAAACAGACTCATGCCCGCCATCCAGTAAGCGAGCGCACAGGCGAGGGTTAAGGCAAGATATATATATAACAAAGCTTTAGCAGTTTGTGCAAGCCGTGGAGTCAATTTGTCATCGCGCATGGGACCTGGGGTTTCCGCCCGATATAATTGCATACCACCAATACCTAGCATAGGCAACACTGCGACCGCTAATACAATAATACCTAAACCTCCCAGCCATTGGAGTTGTTGGCGATAATACAAAAGAGATTGAGGTAAGGTATCTATGTGGTTAAAAACTGTTGCGCCCGTTGTTGTAAAGCCAGAAACCGCCTCAAAAACTGCTTGAGCGAGAGTTAAATGAGAGAGGAATAAAAATGGTAGGGCACCTACCATGCTAAGAACAGTCCAAAACACAACGGTAATCAAAAAACCATCGTGTAAATGTAACTCTTTTTTATGGTGCCTGGAGGGCAGCCAGAATATTACGCCTATGCCAAACATAAAGATAAATGCTATGATGAAAGCACTTAATCCTTCGTCTTGATACCATAATGATACCAACATAGGCGGTAACAGGGTGAGACTAAAGGATATGACTAATAGGCCAATAATACGTTTTATAACTGAAGCTTGCATTTTATATTATGTGAAATTTTGGAGTCCAAGATTTATCTTGGGCGCCTCGTCCAAAATAAATTTTGGACTCCAGAGTTAGGAGTCCAAGATTTATCTTGGGCGCCTCGTCCAAAATAAATTTTGGACTCCAGAGTTTTGGGAATGCCTGCAACGATCTTACTCAGACCTATTTTTCACCCACTCCGTCACACTCAGCAAAGCCGCCGCCAATTGAGAAGGATCATTCCCGCCACCTTGTGCCATGTCAGGACGTCCACCGCCTTTGCCACCCACTTGTTTAGCCACATGACTGACCAATTCGCCCGCCTTTATTTTATTGGTCGCGTTTTTTGTCACGCCCGCGACGAGTAAAATTTTATCCCCTTTAACAACTGTCGCCAAGACAACCGCTGCTGTGCCAAGTTTTTCTTTCAAATCATCCAGCGTTGTGCGGAGCTGTTTCATATCCACATTCTCTAAATTGGCCGCTAACACTTTGATACCATTTATTTCTTTCGCTTGGCCGACTAAATCCTTGCCTTTGCTGCTGGCGAGTTTGGCTTGTAAACGGACTATTTCCTTTTCATTTTGCCGATTTTGTTCAAGCAGTTGAACAAGGCGATCTTCTAAGGCATCACGGCGGGTTTTGAGTAAGCCACTGATCTGATTTAAAGTTTTTTCAGCCTCCGCTACCCAATCAAGGGCACGATTGCCTGTAATCGCCTCAATCCGTCGCACGCCCGCCGCAACGCCCGTTTCTGCGACGATTTTGAATAAGCCAATATCGCCCGCATGATGAACGTGGGTGCCGCCACATAATTCTGTCGAAAAGTCGCCGATAGAGAGTACTCGCACTTGTTCATCATATTTTTCGCCAAATAATGCCATCGCGCCGCTATTCATGGCTTCTTCTAATGCCATCAGGTGCGTTTGCACTGGCGTATTGTGCAAAATTTGTTGATTAACGAGGCGCTCAATTTGGCTTAATTGTTCGGTGTTAATCGGTTCAAAGTGAGAAAAGTCAAAGCGTAAGCGTTCCGGTGCCACGAGGGAGCCTTTTTGTTTGACGTGCTCTCCCAAAATTTGTCGTAAAGCAGCATGCATCAAATGGGTGGCGGAGTGATTACGGGCAATGGCTTGACGTGCCGGCGCGTCAATTTTCGCCTGCAATTGTTCGCCAATCTGAAGGCTGCCGGTTGCCAGTTTGCCTAAATGGATATGCGCTTGTCCCATTTTTTTAGTGTCTTCGACTTCAAAAACGGTCTCGCCATGAATTAAGTGCCCTTTATCTCCGACTTGTCCGCCCGATTCTGCATAAAATGGCGTATGTTCCAAAATAATCCGCCCTGATTGTCCGGCAGTCAAGCTGTTTACCGGTTTGCCTTCAGAAAATAAGGCAAGCACCACGCTATCATCTTGCACTTTTTCATATCCGGTAAATTCAGTTTGACAGTCAGTGCTTTGAGCTTGTTGGCTCATATCCATTTTAAATTGACTGGTAGCACCACTGCGATCACGTTGCTGAGCCATTGCTTTTTCAAATCCGTCCATGTCTAGCGTCAAGTGACGCTCCCGCGCAATGTCCGCCGTCAAATCGGTGGGAAATCCATAAGTGTCATATAATTTAAAGACGATTTCTCCGGGAATGAGCTTGTCTTGTAAATCAGCAATGGCTTGCTCCAATAAGCGCAAACCGCGATCTAAGGTTTCCTCAAAGCGATCTTCTTCTTGTTTGAGAATGCGCTCAATTATTCCTTGGTTTTTAGTTATTTCTGGATAAGCCGTGCCCAGTACTTTGACTAGGCGATAAAAAAAGGGTTCGCGTATGCCTAATTTATGCCCGTGTCGAACGGCACGACGAATAATGCGCCGTAAGACATAACCTCGCCCTTCGTTGGAAGGGACAACGCCATCAAGTATTAAAAAGGCACAAGCGCGAATATGGTCTGCAATGACGCGCTGGGAATTTAAGTCGCCACCTTGGGCTAAGTCGGCCACTGCTTTTATAAGTGTTTGAAATAATTCAATATCATAATTATTGTGTACGCCTTGCATGACGGCAGCGAGTCGCTCTAAGCCCATGCCGGTATCGACAGATGGCTTGGGCAATGGGGTTAATTGCCCTTGAGCGTCGCGGTTATATTGCATAAAGACGAGATTCCAGATTTCAACATAACGATCTCCATCTTCATCAGGCGTGCCCGGTGGTCCGCCAGCGATGCTAGGGCCATGATCATAAAATATTTCTGAGCAAGGACCACAAGGTCCGGTTTCTCCCATTGACCAAAAATTGTCTTTTTCGCCACAACGAGAAAAACGGGTGGGATCGATTTTAAGTTCTTTTAACCAAATATCAGCCGCCTCATCATCTTGCTCATAAACGGTTATCCAAAGTTTTTCGGGGGATAATTTAAGTACTTGGGTTAAAAATTCCCATGCAAATTCAATTGCTTCACGTTTAAAATAATCTCCAAAGCTGAAATTGCCGAGCATTTCAAAAAAGGTATGATGACGGGCTGTATAGCCGACATTTTCTAAGTCATTATGTTTGCCCCCCGCCCGTACACAGCGTTGAGATGAGACTGCTTGAGTATAATGACGCTGTTCTAGTCCTAAAAAGGTCTCTTTAAATTGCACCATGCCCGCGTTGGTAAATAATAATGTGGGATCATTGGGGGGGACTAAGGGACTGCTCGGGACAATGGTGTGTCCTTTGGATTTAAAATAGTCTAAAAAGCTTTGGCGTAATTCTGAAACTGTGTTTGTCATGGTGATTTTTGTGTTAAGCTAAATTCGACGCTCCGCGTCGAGCCAGGCATTCCCACGCAGAGCGTCAATGCCATTAAGTTAAGGGCAACCATAAAGGATTGCCTTCCGAGGCAAAAGTTTTCGCTGCGCGAAAACTTTTGCCTCGGAAACATAAAATGCGGTTCTTTGTAGGGGCGGGCAACCACAAGGGATTGCCCCTACGCCAATGGCATTGACGCAGAGCGTGGGAACGAGAAGTTTTTTTGTAGGGTGGGTAGAGCTTCGCGAAACCCACCATTTTCGTTATAATAGTTTCGGGAAATCCGCGGAGCGAAATTCCCGAAACAACAATGAGGAAAATTCCATACATGTAGGGTGGATTAAGCGGTAGCGTATCCACCTGATTAATTAATTTTATATTTCGGTGGATACGCGCAGCGATATCCACCCTACAGGCTATTTAAATTTTTAGATCTTGGTATGACTACTGATAAAGCCACACTCGCATCAGTGAGAGCAACTTTTCACTGACGATGGGCTTAGAGAGATAATCATTCGCGCCCGCTTCAATACACTTTGCTCTATCGCCCGCCATGGCTTTCGCCGTCAGAGCAATAATGGGCAAATTTTGATACTGGGGTTGTTCTCGGATTTTTTGCATAGTTTCATAACCATCCATTTCTGGCATCATAATGTCCATCAAAACAATGTCAATATCAGCTTCTTCGTCCAATAAGGCGAGGGCTTCTTTACCATTGATGCCAACGACAACTTCCAGGTTGTTTTCCTCTAAAACCGTGGTCAGGGCAAAGGTATTGCGAATATCATCATCCACAATCAGTACCTTTTTATTCTTTAAAATGGTCCCTTTATCATGCACCTTCTGTAGCATTTGTTGTTTTTCTTCAGATAACCGGCTTTCATCCTGGTGGAGAAATAGGGTGGACTCGTCTAACAAACGTTCCAGTGAGCTAACCGTCTTGAGTGTAATCTTATCAGCATATTGCAGCAATAATATTTCTTCAAAGTTGCTCAAGTGGCGAGTAGCGTAAGCAATCACTGGTACCTTGGTAAGGCGATCATTGTTGTACAGTGGC
Source organism: Candidatus Thiomargarita nelsonii (assembly GCA_000785145.2). Taxonomy (GTDB): domain Bacteria; phylum Pseudomonadota; class Gammaproteobacteria; order Beggiatoales; family Beggiatoaceae; genus Thiomargarita; species Thiomargarita nelsonii_B. Next base: position 14,052 of record JSZA02000001.1, on the reverse strand, counting down.
TCAAGCAATTTGAGACCCGCTTGTTGTTCGACATCCACATCAATAATAATGCAATCAAACAAGCTATTTTCCATCTGTTCTAAGCCCTCTGCCACTGTGGTGGCTACTGTGACTTGGACTTCCAGCTCTTCGATTAAATCCACCATTTGTTGTTTTTGCTCTTCTTGCTCGACGATGAGCAACACCTCTTTCAGACGCTTAGCCAGAAAGCCTTTTATCTCGTTAAAAGCCTCCGTCAGCCCTTCTATGCCGGTGTTTTTTGGCCAAAAACCAAGCGCACCCATTTTTTTTGCATCTCTTGTGTTTTCCGCACCTGATATAAAATGCACGGGGATATGTCGCGTATCGGGATTGTCTTTCAGCCTTTCCATGACCGTCCAGCCATCCATTTGGGGTAAAATAACATCAAGGAGAATGGCATTGGGTTTATATTGCTCAGCTAATTGCAAGCCGGTTTCACCATTATCGGCAATAAGACATTTAAATTGATTTTCCCGTGCCAATGCCGTGAGCAGTTGCGTGAAAATAGGATCATCTTCAACAATCAAGACGAATTGATCTTCTGGTTTCAAATTGGCTCTATCATCAAGTATCGCAGCATATGTCGTGGTTTTCGTGGTTTCGACTTTGGGGGTGGGCTGAAGGTTGTCAGGTAGATAAACGGTGAAAGTACTCCCTTTACCCTCTTCACTGTGCAAATGCAAATCTCCGCCGAGTAGTTGGGCTAAACGGCGGGAAATAGAAAGTCCAAGTCCTGTTCCACCGTAGTGCCGGCTGGTGCTGCCTTCCGCTTGCCGGAATGCTTCAAATATATGTTGTTGTTTATCTTCATGAATACCGATCCCCGTATCCGCAACGCTGATGGCAATCGTATGGGCGGCCTCTAAATCCATGAGTGGGACGCTTGAGGGACGTTGGATTGTTAGCTTGACTTCACCTTCGCTGGTAAATTTAAAAGCATTGGATAATAGATTGTTGATAATTTGTTGGAGCCGTTGCCCGTCAGTACGCAATAGGGGGGGCAAGTTTTTCTCAAGGGTGATGTGGAAAGCCAGCCCTTTGTCGTCAGCGATATGGCGCAGTTTCTCTTCAATCTTGTCCACCAAGCCTCTCAGTGACACGTCTTCAAGTTGGAGTTCCATTTTGCCCGCTTCTACCTTAGATAAATCGAGGATTTCATTGATCAGTTGGAGCAAGTCTGAACCGGCACTGTGGATCGTTTGTGCTTGTTTGACTTCTTTATCATTCAAGCTGCTGTCATCCGCTAATATTTGCGCGAGCATGAGCATACTATTTAAGGGGGTGCGTAATTCATGCGAGACATTGGCGAGAAAATCAGATTTGTATTGATTTGCCAGTTCCAATTCATTGGCTTTCGTTTCGAGAGCAACTTGCGCCTCTTTCATCTTGTTTTGCTGGTTGAGCAGCACGACATTCTTTTCACGAATTTCGTTGCCTTGCTGCTCTAACTCGTGGTTGCGCTCTTCCATTTCTTCATTGAGTTGACGTAATTCTTCCTGTTGAGTTTGTAACTCTTCTGACTGGATTTGTAATTCTTCAGTCTGTCTCCGGCTTTGCGCTAATACTTCTTGCATTTGGGTGCGTGATTCTGCGGCATTCACCGCTACCCCAATACTTTGCATTGCCTGTTCCAGAAAATTTTGTTGTAGGCTTGTTGGCATTTCATGGGAATAACCGATTTCAATCACACCTTTTACGACATTAGCATAAGAAAAGGGAATGATGAGTACATGTTGGGGAATGACCATAGTCATACAGGATTGAATAATGATGGAAGATTCTTCCGGCATTTGGGTGCGGGAAAATGTCTTGTTTTCCAGTGCTGCCTGTCCGACTATGCCTTCACCGAACTCAAATTGTTGAGGAATATTTTTATTCGCAATATAGCCATAACTGGCGATGACTTTCAAATTGTCACTTTGGAGTAGATAAAAGACACCAACCTGTGCCTCGACATAAGTGGTCAAGAAAGAGATGATATTCTTGCTCAGTGTGACGCTATCTAAGCCGCCGCTCATCTGGTCATTTAATAGTCCCAGTCCCGTTTTCAACCAGTCTTGTTGTCCGATTTCTTCCATCTGTTTATAGATTTCATCGTTCATGCTTTTCTGGTTTTGAACCATCATTTGAACCGCCGCATAAATACCAGTTGGGCTCTCTTTGTCGAATTCTAGGTCAAAATTGCCTGCTGCCACTTCTTGAGTGATTTGTGCTATCGTTGCCGGTTCGCCACCAAGCTCTCTCATAATCTCACGATTGTAATAAATAGCGATGGAAGCTATTATAAAATTGAGTAGGATAGCAAGGCTGAGTAGTACTGTGTAGAGACTATTAGTCTCACTTTTGCCGAAAATAGCAGCCACAATGATGATGGTAACAACTGACAAAAAAACTATCAGTAATTTCATTTTAAGTTTCATATTATTAATAACTCTCCAGTTTTAATTTGCTATCCAACACTTTTTTGACCAAATCGAGCATTTGTTTACTCTCTATGCCAATTTTTTCAATATCGGATAGTAATTCGTTATACCCTAAGCCACTGGCTTGTGTCTCAAGGATTTGATTATAATTAACAATCAGCTTGAGTGAGGTATTGAGTTCACGCTTTAGATATTCTATCTGCTGCCGCTTGAATACAATATCTTCTTTAAGTGAGTGCTTGGCTTCTGAAACCAAATCAGCAATGCGTTCTTGAACATTTTGTTCGTTTTGTGCATTCAATAACTGTTGACCCGTTTGTTCAATTAAGCGCAAATATGTCCTAATTTTTGCAATGAGTTGCTCGGTATCAATGGGTTTAGTTAAGTAATCAACTGCACCAACATCATAACCTTTTTTTTGGAAGTCTATTGACTTGTAAGCGGCTGTTAGAAACACTATCGGAATATGCCGTGTTTTTTGTCGCGTTTTGATAATTTTAGCCGTTTCAAAACCATCCATCTGTGGCATTTGTATATCAAGGAAAATCAAATCCACTTGCTGTTTCAAAAGAAGACTTAAAGCGACTATACCGTTATTCGCCTCAATCACTTGAACATTTTTAAAGTATTTTTCAATGAGACTATGCAAACTGAATAGGTTATTTTTATTGTCATCGACAATAAGTATACTAATGGGTTTTGCATTAAACACTTTGACCCCCTTTGAGTCGTTTGTTTTTGGACTCCAAGATTTATCTTGGACGTCCAAAATACTATTCCCATTCTAATCTTAAGCTAGGCATCAACAGTTGAAAATTCTTGCCCCATTTTTCTTGCCAAACAATCTCATGAGAGCCTTCTAAGATTAATTGGATAGTTTGTTTCTTATTCATAGCAAACACAAATCTTCCTAACATGGAGATACCTGAACTATTAAGTGCCTTTAGCTGTCGTAAGTTAAGCTTAAGCAGAACGGGTTCAAGTGCTGTCACTTGTTCTAAAAATTTCGTGATGGGTTGATACTCATGACCATTGAGTCGCATAATTCCTTGCAAATAAATCGTGTCCACTTCTGGGTAGTATTTGACGCTATATTCTGTTGTTGTAATTTCCATCCATTCATTCCCCAAGAATTAAAGACTCAATTGTGCCATTGTTGTCACAAGAGTCACTTTTGGATTTTGTTGGCTCGTTTCAAATTGCCAACCCAATTTAGCATTATAACCATCAATCATCGTGAGAAAACCTAACCTTGAAGTCGTCATGTTCTCATCTTCTTCAGCACGTTTCATCTGACGAAGATATAATTCTTGTGGTTCAGTCGTCAATAATTCCTTTATAAAAACTTGAAAACTATTTACATTTTTTTGATGAATGCTGTTGGTGACACGTAATATTAAGTGATCACTATACAATTGAAATTGTAGAGTGACTTGGTAATTAGAAGTGTCGTCATTAAATTTCATCGCATTTTCCAACAATTCGTTGGCAATATAGCTGACGGCTTCTTTTATTTTCGCTTGCTTTTTCAAAGCGTTGGGTTCACTCTCTTCACTTGGAAAAAAAGTGGTCAAATAGTCAGCTAAAAAATCCGCTGATAAGCCATTGTTTCGCCAACGTTGTTGGAGAGGGGCAGAACCCGGTGAAAATCCTAACTTTAAGAATTCTCTGCTTTTGTGCGATTCGTTATGAAATTCGCCAAAAACTTGTACCATATCAATTCCTCTTTTATTTTTTTAGGAGGCTACCATCCAAGATAAATCTTGGACTCCTATTGTATAAATAGTTAATTGCTGATGCAAGAATAAAGCCAGTTTATTCAAAAAATTTAGTACAACGGATTAGGGGAATAAACGGATTGTGGAAGTAAATCCGTTGTACTATACTTTTATCAAAAATTGTCAATGAGTTTCCCCTTTCTTTGGGGGCATCATTGTATCACTTCAAGAAATAGGATTTTTTTTCTGTAGGCGATAAATCGCCTACTACGAACCAATGCCATATCGTGCCGACATGGCAGTGCTATAGTATTTCAGAAAATAGGAGTCCAAGATTTATCTTGGCTGTCCCAAGATAAATCTTGGACTCCTAGCAAAATCTTTATCTGAAAAGCTATACTACGAACGGTGGAAAATATTTTGAGAAAGTCGTTGAATCTCATCACGAAGTTTAGCCGCCTCTTCAAATTCCAAATTTTCCGCGTGTGCATACATCTTTTTTTCTAGTTGTTTAATTTTCTTGTCAACTTGAGCCGGCGATAAGGGTGCATATTCTGCCGCCGTTTCTGCAACGGCAGGTTTTGTTTCTTCTAAAATATCGGTGATCGCTTTTTTGACACTTTGGGGTGTGATGCCATGTTTTTTATTATAAGCCATTTGTTTAGTACGCCGCCGTTGGGTTTCATCAATGGCGTATTGTATCGCCTCCGTCACCGTGTCTGCGTATAAAATGGCTTGTCCATAAATATGACGCGCTGCTCGTCCAATCGTTTGAATTAATGAGCGCTCTGATCGCAAAAATCCCGCTTTGTCAGCGTCACAAATGGCGACGAGTGATACTTCGGGCATGTCTAATCCTTCACGCAGCAAGTTAATGCCCACCAAGACATCAAATATCCCTAAACGCAAATCTCGGATAATGTCGATTCGTTCCATTGTATTGACATCGGCGTGCAAATAACGGCTTTTTATCCCATGTTCTATTAAATAATCGGTCAAATCTTCAGCCATCCGTTTTGTCAAGGTGGTGATCAATACTCGTTCATGCCGTGCCACCCGTTTATTGATTTCTGATAGTATATCATCGACTTGGGTAGCGACTGGGCGCACGGTTATGGCTGGATCGATTAAGCCGGTTGGGCGCACCACTTGTTCAACAATTTGGCGGGTTTGTTTATATTCATAAGTGCCCGGCGTGGCTGATGTAAAAATCGTTTGTGGTGCCAATCGTTCAAATTCTTCAAATTTTAAGGGGCGATTATCTAAGGCAGAGGGTAGGCGAAATCCATAGGCGACTAGTGTCTCTTTACGCGCTCGATCTCCTTTATACATCGCACCGAGTTGGGGTACGGTGACATGACTTTCATCAATGATCAATAGGGCATGTTCTGGTAAATAGTCAAATAAAGTCGGTGGCGGTTCGCCGGGTTGGCGCTGCGATAGGTAGCGCGAATAATTTTCAATGCCTGAGCAATAGCCGATTTCGACTATCATTTCTATGTCATAAGATGTCCGTTCCTTTAATCGTTGCGCCTCAAGCTGTTTATTGGCGGCGTATAATTGTTCTAAACGTTTTCGCAATTCTGCTTTTATATTATCAATAGATTGTAATAAAACTTCGCGTGGTGTCACATAATGGCTTTTGGGATAAATCGTTAAACGTGGCACCTGGCGCAAAATGTGTCCTGTTAAAGGATCAAAATAGCTTAAAGTTTCAATTTCATCATCAAATAATTCAATCCGAATGGCATCGCGCTCGGATTCGGCGGGATAAATATCGATGACTTCTCCGCGCACTCGATAAGTACTCCGCTCTAATATCATATCATTGCGGGTATATTGCAACTCTGCCAAGCGGCGCAAAATAAAGCGTTGTTCAATTTGCTCACCGCGCACTAGGTGCAATACCATTTGCATATACCAATTAGGATCACCTAAGCCATAAATCGCTGATACGGATGCTACAATAATGGCATCGGGGCGTTCCAATATGCCTTTTGTCGCGGAGAGACGCATTTGCTCAATTTGTGCATTGATAGAGGCATCTTTTTCAATATAAGTATCAGATGCTGGCATGTAGGCTTCAGGTTGATAATAATCATAATATGAGACAAAATATTCCACCGCGTTGTGTGGAAAAAATCCGCGCATTTCGCTGTACAATTGCGCTGCTAAGGTTTTATTAGGGGCGAGGATTAAAGTTGGGCGTTGCACGGCTTGGATGACATTTGCTATTGTAAATGTTTTGCCTGAGCCTGTTACGCCTAATAAAGTTTGATGCTTATCACCTCGTTTGAGCCCTGCTAATAATTGTTTAATGGCTTGGGGCTGATCGCCTTTTGGTTTGTAATTGGATTGTAGTTGGAAAGGTTTTGACATGGATTTTGCCATCTGACAGTATTTAGTATATTATTAATTTTATGCCACAATACAAAAGAAAACGTCGGACACGAGAGCTTATGATTGCCGATCTCAGTACCAATCATATTGAGTATTTCGCGCTCAAAGCGGGATTTTCTATTGAAAAACTCGAAGTGGATTATGGTTATGATGTCCGACTCTATACTTATAATAATGATGGTGAATTTGAAAATGGCACCATTTATTTTCAACTGAAAGCCACTGATAATATCGATCAGTATCGACTCAAATCGGGAGGCTTTTCATTTCCTATTGAGAAAAAACATTTAGAAACTTGGTTAAAGGAAATCGAGCCTGTTATTCTGATACTGTTTGATGCTCAAGAAGAAAAAGCGTACTGGGTTTATCTACAATTGTATTTTGAGCAACAAAATATTTTTTTTGATGCTATTCAAACGGAGCGTTTCTCGGTACATTTAAACGAAGTTGTAGATGTTGATGCCATCCGCAAGTGGCGCAACTACAAAAATTCTTTATTCTCTCAATTATATGGACACATAAAGCGTCATGTATGAACAAATTTCTTATGATCTCATTAAAAAAGTGCTGGTGAAACAATTGGGATTTGAAATTTTTGAGGTACCCGGCAGTCATTATGTTTTTACACATAAACAAACCGGCACAATATTCCCCTTACCTATTTTCCCAAATCAGAAAAATCTAGCGTTAACGCATCACTATATGATACACAATATTCTTGATAAATCGGGTGTCATGGATGGAGAGGCGTTTGAAGCTCTTTTAAAAACTCTACAAAAACAAGAAAAATATAATAATGAACCTGTGGCAACATCATTAAATTTTGCCAAAGCTGCCTAGTACCTCACCAATGCCAATTCTTTCTACAAGAATTGTGCCTAAAATAAATGAAAGACAAGGAAAGCAACAATGACTTTACAAATAGCTCAACGTGTTCAAGCCATTAAACCATCCCCCACTTTAGCCGTCACAGCCCGTGCTGCCGAAATGCGAGCCGCCGGGCATGACATTATCGGCTTAGGCGCGGGAGAGCCTGATTTTGATACGCCCGATCATATTAAAGCCGCCGCCGTGGAGGCTATTAATCAAGGCCACACAAGATATACGGCTGTTGATGGCATTCCCGCACTCAAACAAGCTATTATCAACAAATTTGACCGTGACAATCAACTTAAATACAGCATGAAACAAGTGCTGGTATCCTGTGGCGGCAAGCAAAGCTTTTACAATATGGCACAAGCCTTGCTTAATCCTGGTGATGAAGTCATTATTCCCGCACCCTATTGGGTTTCTTATCCTGATATGGTCAAATTAGCGGGCGGTGAACCGGTGATTATCAGTGCCAACCTTGAACAAGGCTTTAAAATCACGGCTAAGCAATTGGAAAGCGCAATGACGGAAAAAACCCGATTGTTTGTGATAAATAGTCCATCGAATCCTACCGGGGTACATTATACGCCAGAGGAATTAGCCCAATTAGGCGCGGTTCTCAGGAATTATCCTAAAGTCATTGTGGCGACTGATGATATGTATGAGCATATTTTGTGGGAAGGTGCGCCTTTTAAGAATATTCTCCATAAGTGCCCGGATTTATATGAGCGCACCATTGTACTCAATGGCGTATCAAAAGCCTACGCGATGACAGGGTGGCGTATCGGATATGCAGGCGGACCAGAAAAACTGATACAAAAAATGAAAACTATTCAGTCGCAAAGTACCTCGAATCCGACTTCGATTTCTCAATACGCCGCCCTTGCCGCCCTAGATGGTGAGCAATCTTTTATTCAGGAGATGGTCAAAACTTTTAAAGAACGGCATGATTTTGTCTTAGCATCCTTGCTTAAAATTAAGGGAGTAGAGTGTCAACCTTGTCAGGGGACTTTTTATATTTTCCCTAATTTTCAAAATGTCATTAATCGGTCAGGTTTGACAACAGATGTCGAATTGAGCGAATTTTTGATTGAAAAAGCGGGGGTGGCTTTGGTACCTGGTTCGGCTTTTGGTAGTCCCGGTTATGTGCGTATTTCTTTTGCAACCAGTATGGAAAATCTGAAAAAAGCGATGGACAAATTACAGGCTGCGCTTGCTTAAATTTTTTCGTTGTTTCGGGAATGAGGTACGATTTCCCGAAACTCAATAAAAAAATAGGATTTCTTTGAAAGTTTCGCTGTTTGTCATCAAAATACAACACTTTTTCATATTTACAACAGTTTTCGTATATTTTACAACTAACACTTCGACGAAGTTTTTTGATAAGATGGAAAACGAATTGATTGTCTAAGTCCTTATCTAAACACATAAATTTTATGTTGTTAATGAGCAAAATTTTTTTTTTATGCTTTAGGATAAGGATTTACACATCTTTTAAAGGAGTCCAAGATTTATCTTGGACGTCCTCCGACAAAAAACCTGTAAAATTTGCGATAAGATAATGTTATGAATTTTTTAAATAGAGCCAAAAATGCCACAAAACAAGCATTAATCCCTTTGGATTATCAAATCACTTATGAGGCATTGCCGCATGAAAGTCTTAACCAATTGCCCGAACCGGTTCAAAAACGAGTGAAAGAGTTGTATCATCTGGCGCAAACTCTGCCCCAGCAAGCCATTTCGCCCCTACTTGATATGATTGATAAATATCCAAATGTGCCCGTTTGTTATAATTACCTGCGTCTTGCCTACGAACGGACGGGGCAAGTGGAAAAATCGGATGCACTCCTTGAGGTGATTTATCGGAAATTTCCTGATTACCTCTTTGCAAAGACTAACTATGCCTTCCGTTGTCTGAGAAACAGAAGGCTAGAAAAAATTCCTGAGATTTTCAATCGTAAGTTTGATTTGAAATTGCTTTATTCACAACGGCTTGTCTTCCATATCTCTGAATTTACCGCCTTTACCTGCGTTATGGCTTTATATCACTTTTTGATAGGTGATCGTCAGAACGCGCTGAAACATTATGCACTGCTAAAACAGTGGGCACCCAATCATGAGTTAACCCAACTGGTCAAATCTCAGCTTGATCCGACTTTGTTAGAAAAGTTGTTGGATCAATTAGGCATAGCCTTTGCCAAGATAGTTGAAACCATGGAAAGGCTGGTTCAAAATAAAATTGAAGCACTGGAAGAGACAGAAACTACCACATCCCACAAACAGGCGCAGTTTTCTAAAAATTTTTGATGAAACAATGGTTTAAGCAATTAGCCCCCCGTGAGCGTCGTACCTTAATAATAGGAGCCGTCGCGTTGGGGGGCATTTTAGTCTATTTCATGCTATGGACACCTTTTGTCACTGCTCGTACTCAATTGGAAAATATCGTCGCCGCTCAAAAAGCCACCTTACATTGGATGCAAACGGCTGCGTTTGAAGTACAACAATTACGCCACCAATCTCCCCCTACCCACAAAGCATCGTTATTGAGTTTGATTGATCAAAGTACGCTTGCACAAGCCCGTATTGAACCAAAAGGGGATTCCGAAGTACAGGTGAACTTTGATGAGGTGAATTTTACGGAATTAATGCAGTGGCTGGGACAGTTATATAACCAACATCAGGTGATCGTTCGCACGATAAGTATTGAGCGTTTGGACAGCGATGATAGGGTGAAAGTGCGCTTGATGTTGAAAATGTAGTATGTTGGCAAGGAGTCCAAGATTTATCTTGGACGTCCAAACTAAAGTTTGGACTCCTATAAATCACAGTTCAAATTAATAACATTATGACACCCAACCCCCCCCCCATTACTCTCCCCTTTACCTTCGCCAAACGTCACGGCGCGATACTCGACGGTGCCACCATCTACCACCGCCCACAAATGACGCGCCACACTTTAAGTGAAATCCGTCGTTTTTTAGGTATTCCATTGAAATTAAAGGCCATCTCTACCGAAAAATTCGACGCACTGCTTATCAGCCATTATGAGTCCAATCAATCCATGCAAATGATGGAAGGTTTGGGGGAAGAATTAGACTTATTTCAAGTTGCACAACAACTCTCAGAGCCAGAAGATTTATTAGAAAAGGCAGATGACGCGCCTATCATTCGACTGATCAATGCCCTACTCGGAGAGGCGATTAAAGAAAATGCCTCAGATATTCACATTGAGCCCTTTCGGCTCGTTGTGCGCTTTCGCGTTGATGGCGTATTACGCGAAGTGCTACAACCTCGGCGCGTGTTAGCACCCCTACTGGTTTCACGCATTAAAGTCATGGCAAAATTGGATATTGCCGAAAAACGTTTGCCACAAGATGGACGTATCTCTCTGCGTATCGCCGGACGCGCTGTTGATGTGCGCGGGGACTACGTGCCATTTTGCGACAAGCTCCAGATGTGGTCATGGTTGGCGAAATCCGCGATGTAGAGACGGCACAAATTGCGATACAAGCCAGTCTCACCGGACACCTGGTATTATCGACTTTGCACACAAATACGGCCATTGGTGCTGTGACACGTCTCCGAGATATGGGCGTTGAACCCTTTTTATTGTCATCCAGTTTAATAGGCGTAATGGCGCAACGCTTGGTGCGCTTGTTGTGCCCTGACTGTAAACAACCCTATACAAAAGGGGGAAGTCAGTTATATACTTATCAAGGCTGTCAACAATGCAATTCCATCGGCTATAGCGGGCGCACGGGCATTTATGAATTGGTCAACATAGATAATACGCTCCGCACCATGATACATGACGGTGCAGGACAACACGCTTTGGAAAAGTACGCACATGAACAAAATGAGGATATTCAACAAGACGGTATGAGACGGGTGTTAGCGGGAGAGACTTCGCTTGATGAATTGTTGAGAGTTAGCAATCAAGACTCAGGACAGTCATGATGAAATCAATCGAGTCTGACCCCATTGACTCCCTACATGACTTCTTCTTTTAAGTGCCAGATAAAGATTAGAAATATAATGGCGATGGTCACCAGCATCGCTTGTAATCCCAACTTGCCATGCAGAATCATAATTGATATTGAAAAGCTTGCGAATACCAGTAATAAAGCACGGTATTTGCTACGTCGAGAAACGGTTTTGCTGTCTTCCCACTGTTTTAAAGCACCACCAAACAAGCGGTTATTGAGTAGCATTTGATGAAAGCGTGGAGAGCTTTTGGCAAAAAAAGCCAAGGCAACAATCATAAATGGTGTCGTGGGTAAAACGGGTAGTACTATACCGATCATGCCTAATAGAACAAAAAACCATCCTAAAATTATCAGTATGTTTTTATATAATATCTGATTCATGGTGTTCGCCAATCCCTCCATGCTAATTGCTTAATCTGTTGGCAATAGTTCATTAGATCTTGAAGTGGATTGGCATAAGGTTGGTCAATAATATTGGCGAGAAAAGCGTAAACTGACATATCCAGCGTATGGATTTTATCACCCAGAAAATAAGGCTTGTCGCCCAATATATTTGCAAGTACCTCAATTAACTGAATACCAGAAGCATAACTAAGATAAGCCAGTGCTTTTTGCTTATTGCTTAATTCAGCATCCATAGGTGAGGGCAGTAGCGTTTCAAAATGAACAATAATCTGTTCTGAATCAGTAATGGTTTGCCCATCATCAGTGACTATAAAAGGGATTTGTTTACTGGGAGATTGGCGAGGATTACTGGGGACTGCCTCAAATTCTATATTCCGATAACGTAGATAAGTCTCAGCCTTCATGCAAAATGGGCTAGCATTAGGTAAGCCCCAAAAGGGGCGAAATTGATGGAGTTTGGTCATCTTGTTGTTCTTTCAAAGGATAAAAAATAGAGAGTATCAAATTATTTTCTCGTTCCCTTAGCAAAGGCGCACTCTCTTATACATAAGTCCATTTACGAGGTTTTGTAGGGTGCGTCCTACGCACCCTGACGCTCAATGCGGTGCGAATCAATGGGTCAGACTCGATTGATTTTATATTATAAATTTTTTAAACGGTAAGCAAACAAATCAATCGAGTCTTACCCCATTTATTGTGTCGGTTTATTATCCAAAAATTATTGACAATACTCCTCATTTGTTGAGACAGAATTGATATCGACTGTTGCGCCGTTATGGATAACAAACTCACTGAGCCCTATCTCGCTGCTTGGATTTCCCCAGTCATAAGTGTATCCCAACCTTGTCCAAGGATAGCCGTCTTTACCATAGGAGCTACTTTTTAAGTCATTAAACCATTGGATATAATCCTCTTCGATCTTCACAAATAGCCCTTTGTTGGGGAAATTTAATTCCGCTTCATGGTCTGTAATTTCAGGGTCTGGACTAGGGCGAAATAGGTCATTTGGATTGACCCAGATTTCTACAAACCGGTTTTTACCGTTATTAGGCGGCAAGCCTAAAAGCTGTTCAAGTCTGAGGCTCGGTTTAGGGAGTGCGTGCGTTTTGCAAAAATGGCTTAATTCTGGCACGGTTGTTACCCAAATGTCTTGCGTGAGTTCCATCGCTTTGCCTACTTGGTTGTCGTATCCATCCCAAGATGTCCAGGTGACGACTAAAACACGTTTGCCATCAGGGTATTGTTTCCACATCAAGCGGTTATCCCTTTCCACGATGGCAATGAGTCCTTTGGAAATTTCATGGGGTTCTGCTATTTGGGCATCCTTGATGGCATTTTGATAGGCAGTCTGAAGGCTTTGATCCTCCGTGGCATTGCCAGCCAAATTCAAGAATACGGTTAGAAGACAGAAAACGAGCCATGAGTGAAAACTTTTTTTCATAATATTATTCCTGTTATCAGTAGATGTGCAAGGTACGCCTGGCACTCAATGCCAACAGGGATTAAGGGCAACCATAAAGGATTGCCCCTACATGGACCATGATTTATCGTAGGGGCAATCCCTTGTGGTTGCCCGACACGATATGGCATTGACCCTACGCTTGCTCCTCACAAAAAATCAAGGACTTACAGAGCTTTCCTGAGTTTTTAGTATCTAGGCCTGCGCGGTCTCTCATTTATTGGTCTTGCTTGATTTACCTTGAGATTTCTCCCTTTAAGAGAACTATCATTCAGAGAGTTTATCGCTTCTTGAGCCTCTGCTTGGTTTGGCATTTCAACAAATCCAAAGCCTCTCGATTGTCCTGAATTTTTATCAGTTATTATGCTTGCAGATGATACTTCACCATATTCTGAAAATAGCTCTCGTAACTCCTCGTTAGTGACGCTATGCGCCAAATTACCTACATAAATATTCATTCCGTATGCGGCTGGTAAAATACATAACAAGGAGCATAAGCTCAAAATGTAAAAAATAGTTTTTCTCATATTTTCTCTACCTATATGTAGATTTTCAATAAAATTAATGATGGTTGATTTACAGCAAGACTCAAAGCATGTATGAGCGGCTTTTACCCATCGCCAACAGGTTTTGTTTTATCATCAATGGGGTCGATTGATTGTAGGGGCAATCAATCGACCCCATTGATTATGCCACAAATGATGGAAGGTTTGGGGGAAGAATTAGACTTATTTCAAGTTGCACAACAACTCTCAGAGCCAGAAGATTTA
>JSZA02000045.1 GCA_000785145.2 Candidatus Thiomargarita nelsonii | reverse complement strand
ATAAAGGATTGCCCCTACATTAACCGTGATTTTTTGTAGGGGCGGGTGTAGGGGCAATCCCTTGTGGTTGCCCGCCCCTACGAAGTGGTTGCCCTAAAGTTGACCAAGTTATTTTATGCGCGTTCCTTAACGACAGGACTTCCGCCACGCATCCAAATCAAGATGCTTTTTTAGCCAATCAAAATCCATAGCGTTAGCCTGCGGGCAAAAGCTTGCCATGCTACCCCTATACTCAACGCCAAAAACGGCCTTGTCAGCTTGCACAAATGGGAGTAGTAATTCGCACTCGTTATACTGGAAACATTGCTCATTCAAAGCCCAGTCGAAATAGTCTATCAAATCAGCTATTTGGCCCAAATCGTTTTTGAGGCCAATAGACAAACTACGCTCATGGGCGGCATTTGCAAGCCAAATGTTGTAGTTCAATTGGTCTTGATAAGTGAGTGGAAAGCCAGAGTCATTGGCATAAGCATCTACGTTGTCCGGTTCTACACCATCACAGTTTTTGTTAACGGCTTCATCTAGGCGGGCTTCCATAATCGGGGCCAAAATGTCGAGCTCGCGTATGTCCAGCCATTTTTCGTCTGGCCAACCATCAAGGGTGTTGCCTAGTACGGACTCGGGAAAATCGTCCGCATCATCACGCCAATTTTCCCAGCTACCAGCACTAAAGTAGCAGATAACGATACGTTCTTCGTTGTGGAGTTGCTCAATGATGGCAACGGGTGTCTCGAAAAGATCAATGTCGTACATATCCACGTCAAAGGATGTGTCGATACCTTCGGTTAGTTGCCACTGCCAACTGGTATTGGGGGTCGGTTGCCACCAGTTGCCAGGAGGAGTTTCGTCGGTGCTGTAGCTGAGGGCTAGGTAGTCGAGATCGCTCAAGCTGTTGTTGGTCTTAGTGTTGTAGCGTAGTTTCAGTTTACCATTGCTCCTGACATAGCAGCTAGGCTCGTCAATACTGAAATCCATTTGAGTCCATAGCCAATCGCTGGCATTTTCATTGTCGCCTACTAAAACCCATTTTTTGGTGCAAAAGTTTTGCATATGCCAGGTCCAACGTTGCTCGGATTTGGTGGGACCAAGGTAGTTAACGTGTAGGCTGAGAGCGGTAAGATCAGCCGCGTTTGTATTGCTGGGCAGCCTCCAAGTGAAAATGCCAACATATTTATTCGCGGGAGTGAACTCAATGTAGGTATCCCAGTCGTTCTCGTCGTCAAATTGCTCAAGTTGGGCTAATACATCCACTGATTGGTTGCTGTGGCTGCCTTTTTTGCTTTTTAGCTTGGTTGGGTAGAGGATGTCAGAACTTGCGAATGCGCTTGAGGGCAGTCCAAGTATTAAGATCAGAACAGTCAGTAATATAGTTGGTTGCTTTTTCAATTTTAAGTCTCCTGTGAAATTTAAAGCAAATCACCCCGACGAAAGACCACATAGCCGGTGACAGCGCAGACAGTGCCAAGCACCAAAGGATAGGCAAAAGACCAAATCAAAAAGCCCGTTTGTCCAAACAAGTCTAAAATCACATAAGCGGTTGGTCCTAAAAGAACGAGTTGAGGATCAAATAGTAGCATGGCGCCAGTACGAAAAGTTTGGATAGGATTTGCTAAGGCTATTAATACCAATGGTTCTGGCGCAAATTGTTCGCGTATCATCACTCCTAGCAGAATTAAGTCAAGAAATAGTAGCAAAAATAGCCAGATAAAAAAGGCTGTGCCTTGTGCTATGTCGACGGAACGGGCAATACTGGAAATCAGCATGCCTATGCCAAGAAAACACCATGCGAGGGCAATCAGTAAGCCGGTATATAGGGCAAATAAGTCCCATGGTACGGCAACTTGTCGCCATATTGCCCAAATCACTGCGCCTACCATGGCTAGAAAAACGGGTAGGAAAATGACTAAAAAACGTCCGAGCATTTTTCCCCAGTACCAGGCAGACAGTGAGACGGGTAGTGAAAGTAGATATTCAAATACGCCCGCTTCTTTGTCACCGGCAACGGAACGCACGGTGCTTATTAATACGAAAACGGGCAAAATAGCCATACATAATTGTATATAGGTTAGCAATAATCGGGTTAAACCGGTAAATCCCATAATGCGGGATTCTGTTAATCCGAAAACAAATAAGAGTACAATAATGCCCCCAAACACGGTGGTATAAAGCAAAAACCAGCGTGCCCGCAGGGATTCAGAAATATCTAGTAAGGCGGTTAGCCAAAAATGTTTCATTGAATTTTCAAGGCGTTGATTGATTGTGAGAGGGTTTATGGGGCTTATGCTTTTTTGCTAACATTTGAGCTTTAGCCGTTGCAAAATCGACACTGCCTTCCACCTGTTCCGCCACGGCGCCGAAATCAAAATCCATCGGAGTCATTTGCCCGGGCACATAATAGGCGGTGCGAGCATCTATCCATTGCCCATTGCGATAATCTGTTACCCAGATTTTAGCTTTTTTATGCCATGTCTGTTTGTTGAGCCAATGCAGCGCACAACCTAAGTCATCAAAGGCATAAGGCTTATTTTTGGCACCACCACGAATTTGGGCGGCAAAATGTCGATCACTAATGGCCATTTTACAACGTTCACAACTATCCCTATCCCATTTTATTTCTACGGTACCGGTATCATTATTGCTACAACCAATAAGCAAGGTGACAACACTTAACATATAAAATAAATATTTCATTTTTTGAAATCCACCTTTTCATCTATAACAACTTTGCCCATATCCAATTCCAGCACCCGATTAACTAAAGCAGCGAGTTCGTCTAGGCGATGACTGGATATGAGTGTAATCGCATGTTCTTGTTTGTCTTGAAGTAATTCTAAAAATATTTGCCGCGCCTTTGGATCGAGATTAGCTGCCGGCTCATCCATGATTAATATATCACTATTACGCCCCAAGGCGATAGCAATTAACAACTTTTGTTTTTGTCCTCCTGATAGTTTAACAAATGGCTGGTGTAAAAGCGTTTGGATATCTAAACCCAATTGTAGAGTCAGATCAATTATCTGTTTTGGAGCCGTGTTACATACGCCGGCTGCAAATTGTATGAGTTGATTGACTGGCATTTTTAACGGGGGCGGCAGTTGGGGCACAAAACCCATACGTGCTAAAACCGCCGCTCGATGAGTACGTGGATTTAAGCCACCGATAGTAATAGTGCCTTCACAATGATATTCGCCTAATAAGCAGCGCATCAATGTTGTTTTGCCCGCTCCGTTGGAGCCGACTAAGGCAATATGTTCTCCCTGTTCAATTTGGAGATTGACATTTTTTAAAACCGGTTGGCGTTTGAATTGCTTGGAAACTTGTTTGAGAATAATCATAATTTTTTAATTTCAAAACATAAGAAATAAGTGCAATTATAGCAATCAAAGGCACAAAAATATACTCCGATATGTCTCCTTTTCTATGCCAAATATTCATTTGGGTGCCTCTAGCTTTGTTTAGCAGCATGCATAAATAATGGGCGTAATATCAAAGGTTGGCAAATATTTCCCATGAGATTTTAGTTCAATTTTTTTCACTCATCTCTCTCCTCCAAAACAATTGTTTTGCCCGAATTTTTGTAGGGCTTGGACAAATTCTTGTTGTAGTTCCAGCGTGGTTTTTTGAGACATTTCATTTTCTCGGTGCCCCTTATAGCCAGGATCGGCACTGACGATGAGTGCATCTATTTTCCGAACATGATTAAAAACCTTTTCCTCAGCAGGATGCATACAATTCATCCTTTTTTTTGTACCATCTCTGAATTTAAGTTCTATATAACCGGTATTGTCACAAAAATGGCAAGCATTAATCGCCGCAGAACTTTTGTCCACAGGCTTTTCTGCCTCTTGTTCAGTCACATTTAGCCTCCTCTTTTTTATACCAGCGGACCAGGTTTCCAAGTCTCTATATTGCGGCAAATAAATATTCGCTATATAACTGCGAAATGGCTTTTGGATTGCTGGTGTCCCAATCCCATTTTTACGATAGAGCCTACTAAGTACTGGATTACTTTCTACGTGTGTTTTGAAAAATTTTGCTTGTAAATCGTTCATCATTGAAACGCTCTACCAAGTCCTCCTGTTTTTCCTTTTGGGGCACGGGTTTTGACTGATGCGCGGGTTTTGACACAGGCGTAAATTGTTTAGCCTCATATTTTTTGATGATGCCTCTTAAATAACCCACCGGATTATTAATAGTCGTTCGAGACATCATCTTTTCCAGCACATCTATGAGCTCTTGTGCTTTGTTAATGCCTTGCAGCATTTCTGTCATCGCGTCTTTTTCAGCCTGAGAAAAGTCTTTGGTGAATTTCAGAACGTTATCAACCTTCGATTCGTTCCTATGAATATCCACTTTTGGATTGGTTTGTTCTGGCCTCTCTGGTATTGGGGGTTGCTCCTTCTTTATCTCTGCTTGAACGGGTTTTGGCGTACAAACTTTTATTTTGGGTTGCCATTCAGGATTAGTCAGCTTGCTTTGCCAGTCGGGATTCAGGTTGGGGGATTCGTATACCACTTTTTCCCATTTGATCTTGCCTTTTTCGTCCTGGGTGCGTTTCCGCTTTACATAACCCGCCTTTTCCAATTCTTTGATGGTAGAATTGACTGCGAATTGGCCATCAGGACCTTCTTTGACTATCTTAGCCAGATAAAATGTCCAGTTATCGGGAAAGCTGAGTAAATAGCCCAGGAGTCCTTTGGCTTGAAAACTCAAGTTGGGGGTCCGCAAATTGTTATTGTCAATTTGGGTAAAATTGGTTTTTGCGTGATTTCTGATAATGCACATTTTTCTGTCTCCTGTTATCAGTTATTAGTTATTAGTTATCGTACAGTCGTTCTTTATCTTTATAATCGAAGAACATCAACAAAAATTGATTGATTTTTTGCTCTTTTAGACGTTCTAGCCAACAGTCTTCAAATCGCTCTTTTGCACAAATTTCTTTCATTTTTTTCTCTTAAAGCTCAAAATATTTTGGAATTTTTTTGGAATTTTTATTGCAGATAAAAACCTACGTGTTTATTAAGTCGAGGGTATTTTACGCACTACAGTGCATATTGTCAACACTAAAGGAGAAAAAAATGTCACTCGAGAAAAAAATGTCACTCGCAGTTCGATTAAAAAAAATTATGAATGATAATAAGTTGAATATTAAAGAATTTTCTTTAAAATGTCAGATTCCCTATAGAACTTTGCAAAGTTATTTGTCGGGCGAAAAAATGCCAGGAGTCGGTCCTATCGTGAAAATAGGCGCATCTTTCGGCATTAATTTAAATTGGCTTTTGGCCGGCGAAGGGCCCATGTATCAAAACGAGACTCGGGAACAAAAAGCGGAGTACAAAAAAAAGGATGAGGTTGAACGAGTAATCGGGTGGCTAAAGGATTGGCAAAATTGGGCGGACGAAAGAAAACGTCATTGGCTCGGCGTACAAATGGAGCGCACATTTCCAGAATACCGCGAATGGCTTGATAAACAGGGCCTTTAACTTTACACACTCAAAAAAACACCACAAAACGCTCTATTAAGCCCACCATTGAATTTTTAATATGGAGTTGTGTCCAAAGGGTTGCTCATCTTTTTAGACGTGTTATCGGCCTATTTTTACCCATTATTTGCGTATTTGACTTTTAAAATTTAAAATGGGATTTTTTTTGAGGTATCCTAAAAATCCCATTTCTTAAAGAAATGGGATTTTTTTTCCCACCGTTCAAAATCAATTGGAATTTTTATTGCAGTATCGGGTTTATTTCAATCCTTGTTGTACTGGATAAAAAGTCACTGGCTTCTTATGTAGGGACGTATATTACATTTATTTGAGTTTATATTCAAGTTTTTTTTTTAGGAGAACGTATATGAGTATTGAACAACGATTAAGGCAGGCTATTTTATTAAAAAATAAGACTTTAAAAGAATTTGCTTCAGAATCTGGTATGCCTTACACAACACTCCAACAGTATTTGTCTGATAAAATTGATAGAAAACCCAATGCAGATGCTTTGATTAAATTTGAAACTTATTTGAGTATTAGTATAGATTGGCTTTTAACTGGTAAGGGCCCTATGTACCATGGAGAGATTCAAGAACAAAAAGCGGAGTACAAAAAAAAGGATGAGGTTGAACAAGTAATCGGGTGGCTAAAGGATTGGCAAAATTGGGCGGACGAAAGAAAACGTCATTGGCTCGGCGTACAAATGGAGCGCACATTTCCAGAATACCGCGAATGGCTTGATAAACAGGGCCTTTAACTTTACACACTCAAAAAAACACCACAAAACGCTCTATTAAGCCCACCATTGAATTTTTAATATGGAGTTGTATCCAAAGGGTAGCTCATCTTTTTAGACGTGTTATCGGCCTATTTTTACCCATTATTTGCGTATTTGACTTTTAAAATTTAAAATGGGATTTTTTTTGAGGTATCCTAAAAATCCCATTTCTTAAAGAAATGGGATTTTTTTTCCCACCGTTCAAAATAGATTATTAAAGAGCTAAGTGTTTCTTATGGTGGCGGGGCGTATATTATATACTTTTGGATATATTTGCAAGCTTTTTTTTAAAAATAGGAGTACAGATGGATATTAGCAAACGATTGAGGCAAGCAATTTTATTGAAAAATAAGACTTTAAAAGAATTTGCGTTAAAGGCCGATATGCCTTACATAACACTTCAACGTTATTTATCAGGTGATAGAAAACCCAATACAGATGCTTTGACTAAAATAAGCATCCATTTAAATGTTAGTACGGATTGGCTTTTAATGGGTGAGGGTCCTATGTATCGCGATCAAATTCAAGAACAAAAAGCGGAGTACAAAAAAAAGGATGAGGTTGATCAAATAAGAGATTGGTTAAAGGATTGGTGGGCGCAAGCAGATGAGAAAAAACGTAACTGGTTAGAAATCGAAATGGAGCGCACATTTCCAGAATACCGCGAATGGCTTGATAAACAGGGCCTTTGACTTTTTTTGTCTTTACACGCCTTTCAAAAAAAACACCACCACCCAAAAAACGCTCTATTAAGCCCACCATTGAATTTTTAAGATTGAGTGGTGTCCCAGTCCCAAAGGGTTGCTCATCTTTTTAGATGTGTTAGCGGCCTATTTTTGCCCATTCTTTGCGTATTGGGGTTTTGACTTTTCCGAGGTTTCGGGAAATCCGCTCCGCGCAATGAGCGAAACAACAAAAAAAACACCACCACAAAACAGTTATCAGTTATCAGACACCTCGCGCACGCGAAGTAAGTTAATAGTTAACTTTTTGTGGTGGTGGTGGTTTTTTTTTCAGTATTGTTAAAATCAGTATTCGTTAACTAAGTATTGTTTGGCTAGACTTTTCCATTTATGATAAACCCATATATGGACAAAAACCATATATGGATAACCAACCGACGGATACAACAGATAACTGACAACCACAAAAAAATCCCATTTCTTAAAGAAATGGGATTTTTGAAATGAGCCTTCTATCCAATGAACAAACCAATATTTTTAGATTGCCCCTATTCTGAAAAGGACGAAGTTAAAAAGCTAGGTGCCCAGTTTGATTGGGACCAAAAAAAATGGTTTATTCCCCCTGAGCTTGAAATTGAACCGTTTGCCAAATGGTTGTCCAAACCTCCCCCTCCCCCCTCAACGAGCCTCACTCTCAATGATTTAATGTTGAATGTTCAAAAAACCATTGCCGAACAACATAATACTCGTTATTGGGTACGCGCAGAGCTTGTCAATGTCTCGGAAAATGTACATGTTTACATGGAATTGGCAGATCATGACAATGAGGGTCATGAAGTGGCAAAAGCTCGCGCCACGCTTTGGAAACCTCGGGCTGCCAGCCAGCTTCAACATTTTAAAGAGCAAACCGGTTTGCCTTTTAAACAGGGCATTAAAGTATTGTTACAAGTGCGTGTTGAGTTTCATACCCGTTATGGCTTTTCGCTTGACGTGTTAGATATTGATCCAAGTTTCACCTTAGGTGAAATGGAAGCCAAATTAAATCGCATTAGAAAAAGGCTGAAAACAGAAGGGATTTATACAAATAATCAAAAATTGGCAAAAACAAGGGAATTTTGCAAAGTGGCTGTGATTGCCCCCCCACAAGCAGCGGGTTTAGGAGATTTTAAAAGTCAGGCAGAGATTTTAGCCACTCTTGGACTTTGTGAATTTCACTACTATTCTGCCAGTTTTCAAGGCAAAAATATCCTCACTGAAATTCCTGCCGCTTTTGACTTAGTAACTGAACAATTTGATGCTGTCGTGATGATACGCGGCGGGGGTGCCAAAGCCGATCTTTTCCAATTAAATGAATATGAAATTGTTAAAGCCGTTTGCATGGCGAAATTGCCAGTAATCGTCGGGATTGGTCATGAAAGAGATAAAACTTTACTAGACGAAGTCGCCAATTATGCCTGTCATACGCCTAGTTTAGCGATTAGCCATATTAGTGCTACAATTGTTCAAAATGCGCGTAATGCTAAGCAAGATTGGCAAAGTATTATCAGGGCAGCAAGTGAAAAACGGAATCGGGCGAGGGCGGACACTGATCGATTAAACGCACAAATTCGTGAACAAACGGTCAAATTATTCGGCTCGCAACATCAAAAACTGGCAACATTGATGCAAGAGATTAAAAACGCGAGTCAAAACCAACTGACTCAAGCCCGTCATCAAATTAAATTGTTGATGGAGCAAGTTTTATTGGGCGATCCGAAAACGATTATTAATCGTGGCTATGCCCTTGTCAGAAATCGTCAGGATAAAATTATTAGTACTAAAGTCGCGGCTCAACAAGAGGATTTTTTAGTGATTGAATTTAAAGATGGTCACTTGTCTTGTCAAATGGAGAACAAATGAGAAAAGCCGATTCATACACCAAAAACTACCAAAAGCTGAAACAAATCGCCGAAACCATGCGTGACAGTGATGAGCCAGATATTGATGGATTAGTCAAAATGGTAGGCGAAGCCACCGAAGCCTATAAAAATTGTCAAGCTCGTATAGAAGCGGTTGAAAAGGCTTTGGGTTTAAATGAAAAATAGATTGGGAGAAATGAAATGACCTTATCTAAATTACCTTGGATAGGCGCAACACTTGCCTTACTCATTCATACAGGTGCGACTCGTTTGGCCTAATTCTTTAGGGAAAACAAAGCCTTAATGTAAAATTTCTTATATGGTGTGAATGGATTCGCCTAGCTAGGCAGCAGCTAGAAAGCAGAGACCGGTGGTAGTATCGCCAGTGCAAGGGCTCAAAGCCTCAAAAGGGCAAGCGTTATGGATAGTGAGAAATCACATCTGGATATATTTTTAAGGTCGGTAAATGAGAGACTCCTTGGGGTCAAAAGGTTTTTTAGGTATATGGGTCATTGTATGCCTGTATGCGTTGTCCGATACATCTCCGATTACTGAATATAACCTAAGTCCACAGGTAAACATATAAGAGAAACGAGTAAAAACGATGTATATGTCACTTGCAGGAGTGCAAGAGGAGTGTGCAAACACTTAGCGACGGCATCGGGTAGGATAGAGTGGGAAGCTAATGCCGGTAGAAACCGTCTATGGGGGAAACTGGATATGCTGATTCACTCTCGGAGTAATTGTGTTATAAATTTAATTGAACAAGTGTCGGGCAGTACAGCCGACTAATAACTGATAAGGTTAACTTAAATTATGGATATACTTTGGCAATACCCGAACCCTGAGTGGGTTCCCGTATCTCACCTTGGCAGTTTGAGATACGAAAGTATCGAATCTGTTATGGCAAGGTGGGATTGGGACAAGCTCATTTGGGGCAAAGTGCGTCAACTTGTGTTCAATTTGCAAAAGAGAATTTATAAAGCTACAAAATCAGGTCGGTACAGAAAAGCAAAAAGCTTAATGTACCTATTGCAAAACTCGTATTATGCAACGCTTTTAGCAGTGCGTACTGTCACAACAGATAACAAAGGAAAACGCACCGCCGGAATAGATAGAGTTAAGGTCAATACGCCTAGACAAAAGATGGCTTTAGTAAAAGATATGTTAGATACAATCCAACGTGGTTGGGACAAATATAGACCCATGCCGGCTAAACGGATATACATCCCCAAAGCAAACGGAAAACTTAGACCCTTGGGGATTCCAACCATTAAGGATAGGGCAATGCAAGCAGTCACTAAAATTGCACTTGAACCGTTTTATGAGGCGAAGTTTGAATCATGTAGTTACGGGTTTAGACCAGCCATGGGATGCCATGATGCAATTGATAAAATTACAATGGCATTAATTCATAAACAGAAATGGGTTCTTGATGCAGATATAAAAGGCTGTTTCGACAACATTGACCACAAGTTTCTAGCATCGCAAATTGACACACACTGGAGACCAATAGTGAAGCGATGGTTAAAAGCCGGTTATATGGCCAAATCTGAGGCCACGAAAAAGAGCGAATATTACCGGACAGACATGGGAACACCACAAGGAGGAACCATCTCACCGTTGTTAGCTAATATAGCTTTAGACCAAATGGAGACCGACCTGATTGAACACTTACGTGGAATAAAAGGTGGGAAAAAGAAAATCGGTGTAACCACTGTAAGCACGAGGATTGACAAGAAAACGGAAAAATCGTATAAAAGTAGGAAAAGCCTAAAGATAGACCTAGTTAGGTATGCTGATGATTTTGTTGTGCTCCACGAGGATAAAGAGGTTATTGAGGAATCCAAAAGATTTATAGGCAAGTGGCTTGAGATAAGAGGATTAACTTTATCTGAAGAAAAGACCAAGATTGTTCACTCGACTGATGGTTTTGATTTTTTGGGCCATCACATCAGGCATTATGAAAATCGAGTTAAGGGGACATATAAATTAAAGCTGTTAAACGGTACCCCCACTGAACAACGAAGGGCTAAAGCAACGCATGTATTACGAGTTGAACCAACTAAAGAAAAGATAAAAGGTCATTATAGAGATATAAGTGATACTATCTGGAAATTGAAGGCAGTAACTCCCGTGCAATTAATTGCAATACTCCAACCCAAAATATCGGGATGGGCAAACTACTATAAGACAGTGCATTCGAGTGAGGCATTCGGCAAACTTGACCACTTATTGTGGAAAAGGCTATACCAGTGGGCGCAACGTAGGCACCCAAATAAGGGTAAACACTGGGTGACAAATAAGTACTTTGCTACTGTAAACGGTAGGAGGTGGACTTTTGCTGAAATCGTTGGCAAGGGCAAAGACAAGAAAATTGTCAAACACCTCAAAGGGTATTCCAAGCACAAAGAAAGAACGGGGAGTCATGCTAGGGTTGGTTACGATAGGTCATATTACGACGGGGATACCGCTTATTGGGCGGGACGGCTATCCAAAGGCTATGGCAACATCACACCGTCTAAAGCAAAAATGCTAAAGAGACAAGATGGGATTTGTCCTGTATGCAAATGTAGATTTGGTAACGAAGACTTGCCAGAAGCACATCATATACATCCACGTCACTTAGGAGGTGAGGATACATACACGAACTTAGTGCTGGTTCACCTACATTGCCACGACAAAATCCATCGGGAATACAGACGTAAGAAAGAGGAAAACTGTCAGGCCCATAAAGACTACAAGAAGTTTTTGAATAAAGATGGGACTACTAAATACAAAGAAACAAATACAGATGGTACCTCTACTGTACTTAGAATCGGAAAAGGCGCAGGAATAATAACACCTGTATCGGGTGATGACAAAGGATCAATTTGAAATCATTCTAGTAGCTAGGAGTTTTACTATAAAGTTCTTGGAGTAAATCGACTCGGGGGGAAACTCCCACAATTAATGAGAGAAGTTATTGATAGATACTCTACTTAGTGATAGTTTTCACTAATCCGAGGAGCCGGATGAGTTCGAGAGTCTCAAGTCCGGTTTTGAAGACTGGCCTTGTAGGGTGGACTTCAAACTCCTGCCACCACGGGGGATAAGGGAGGTGACCTGCATCGCCAAGTTTAACAAATATATGCTGCCGGTTTTTCCATCAGCGAATTCCTCGGTGGCACGACTTTGGGACGTAGTCACGCTGGCGGGGCTGCCATTGCTGAGGACGCAATGACCGTGTTTAGTAATCCGGCAGGATTAACGCGGCTATCCGATCAACAGTGGGTAATCGTGACAAATTTATTTGCACCTTCAATCAAATTCCACAATCATGGCAGCATTGATAACAATCAGTTTGCTATGAATGGGGAAGATGGCGGTGATGCGGGTATCTTGACACCAACGACGAATTTTTATTATGCCAAGCCTTTGTCAGATCGTTGGACAATCGGTTTCGCTTTCAACACGCCTTTTGGTATCTCACTAGAGTATGAACGCGACTGGGTAGGTCGTTATTATACTATTGATGCCAGCTTACTAAACCTGAACCTCAATCCAGGCGTAGGATTTAAAGTGAATGATAGCCTGTCTATTGGAGCCGGTATCAACCTTAACTATGTTAAATTGGGACTCAGTAATGCCATTGATTTTGGTGCGATTTTAGGTACGGGTTCTCAATCCATGGACGGTTTGATTGATTTAGAGGGAGACAATTGGGCTTGGGGATTCAATTTAGGCGCGTTATTTACCTTGACTGAGCAGACTCGCATTGGCATAGCCTATCGATCTGACATCAAGCACACACTCAATGGGGATGCCAATTTCAATACACCTGAGGCTGCTCAGCTACTTCAACCGCTAGATACAAACTTCAAACTATCAACCAGTCTGCCTGAAAGCATTTCGATAAGTCTCTATCATCAGCTAACACCACGCTTGGCTGCTATGACTGATTTTCGTTACACTCGTTGGAGTCGTTTTCGAGAACTCCGTATTGTTTTTGATAATCCCGCCCAGCCCGATGCTGTCACGCCTAAAAACTGGCATAACACTTGGCGTATTGCAATCGGACTGGATTATAGCTATAGTCCAGTCTGGCGTTTTCAAGCCGGTTTCGCATTTGATGAGGGTGCCATTCCCGATGAGACTTTTGATCCGATTATACCGACTCCTGAGATGATTATGTTAAGTTTGGGGGCACTCTATCACTATTCTGATACATTATCCCTTGGGTTTGGATATACTCATGTCATCCCTGACAAACAGGATATTCTTATGGCAGAAAATGGACAGGGCACATTGAGCGGAAAGATGGATGTCATTTCAAATGTTCTGGGGCTACAATTAAATTGGTACGTGCCTTAACAAAAGTTAAGGCTACCAACTATCGCGCGACACTCTGTGATATCAAGGGTTTAGGAGTCCAAGATTTATCTTGGAAGTCTGCTCACGTCCAAGATAAATCTTGGACTCCTGTGTCGCGCGATAGTTGGTAGCCTTAAAATACTTTTAGTTTTTTTTAGTGTTAATTTGGAGAACAAAATGAAAATAACAGCAATAGGTGTCCATTCAGCCTTTGCTACAGGAGCGTATGAAGAGGGCATTTCTGTCAAACAGGCGCGTGAACTCGTTTTGAAAATGGCTCATTCACCAGAGAATGTCATTCATGCTGAGATTGATAAACTGAGTCAACGATTTTATACGCCGAAATGGCAGTCTAACTTCTTAATTGAATTTGATATGCTTGGTAAAAGAGGAAAAAGGCCATATCGCTTACTCCTTGATGTAGGTGGAGATATTAGACACGCCCTAAAAGATCATGGTTTAAGCTCCAATGATATAGACGGCGTTTATATTTCTCACCCCCACAATGACCATATCGGTGGTATGGAATATATCGCCTTGACAACGTTTTTTAATCCTTCATATACAGTCGTAAAAGAAAAATGGCTGAATAATCAATTTATTGCTGATAAGCTCTTTCTTGAACAAGAATGGTGGAAAGTGCCACCAAGCAACACTAAACCGGATCTGTTTATTCATAGGAAAGTGCTTAGCCCCTTAAAAAGAGCACTCGGTCCAGGCTTAGATACTTTACAATCTGTGCCTGATGTCAGCCTTGAAACCTACTTTGATATCCAGGTGCTTGGCAAACAGGGAAATGGACAAACAAAAATGTACACATTTCAAGATGGTGATGGAAGTTGGACATTAACGCCCATTTTCGCTATGCATGTCATTTCCAGTTCTGAAGAATTGCCCAGTTACGGCATTCATTTGCAACACACTAGTGGTTACAGGGTTCTCATGCCAACTGACATCCAATCTATTATACCCTCGCAATTAGAAGCACTCTACAAACGGGCTAATAGAATTTATATGGATTGTGAAACATCGCCCTCTCCCTCTGGCGTACATCCACATATTTCTGATTTAATTAATAATTTAGATCAAGAACTTCAAAAAAAATGTTTTCTTTATCATTATGATAAAGAGCCAGAATTTCCAGAGGGTATGTTTTATGGGATTTTAAAAACGGGAGATTCACATTCTTATCCTGAATAGTCCAAGATAAATCTTGGACTCCTTTAAACTCAAATTTTATAGTTGGTATAACTCTTGCATTTTTATCCTTGCTGGAGTCCAAGATTTATCTTGGACAAGCTTATCCGATGAAAATAACTGTTTGTCAATTGTCTGACACACTACAGTGATTTTTTATTGTATTTTAGTCACAACTATAAAAAATTGAGGAATCTAGTCATGAAATTATCTAAAAGATTACTAACAACCTGTGTTTTACTTGCAAGCCTCCCGACTGCCCAAGCCGCCGCAGAAATTGGCGGTTTTGAATTCAGCGCCAATGTAGCGTTGACATCTGATTATGTATTCCGTGGTTTTACACAAACAGATGAAGGATGGGCTATACAAGGTGGATTTGACATCAACCATGGCTCTGGTTTTTCTGTCGGTGTTTGGGGTTCTAACGTCAAGTTTTTAGAAGATGCAACAGTCGAGCCTGAAAATCGTGCTGACATTGAAATCGATCTTTATGTTGGTTATGGCAATGAATTGGACAGTGGGATCAGCTATGATCTCACTGCCTTATATTATATGTATCCGGGGGTAGATAGCGATTTGAATTACGAGTATTCTGAGTTTCACTTAGGCGTGGGTTATAGCCTACCAGTGGGAACGGAGTTTGGCTTATCGTATGACTACGCCCCTGAGTGGTTTGGTGAAACAGGTAAAGCTCACGCATATGCCTTTAATATCGGTCACAGTCTAAGCAGTGGTTTAGGTTTTGGTGCATCTGTTGGTCAACAAATTTTTGATGAAAATGATAAAGTTGGGCTAGATGACTATGTTTATTATGGCGCCTCCATCTCATATAGTGTCGCTGGTTTTGATCTCTCGCTCAATTTTAGCGATACTGATTTAGACAATGTTAAGGATGTTGCAGATGAGCGTGTGTTTTTTATGTTGAGCAAAAGTTTTTAGGCTAAAACTCCTAATTAATTAAAAAATCCTATTTCTTAAAGAAATAGGATTTTTAGATTGCTGCTCATATCCAAAAAGCGGTTTGAGTCATCACCTTCGCCACCCCTCCCATCAACCAACGCACTGGTTTTGGTAGGGGCACGCCACCTGCCTTGATAGCAACTGTCGCATGATGCGCTTCATCCTCCTTCATTTGTTCTAAAATAGCTCTGCTTTTAATATCTTGGGCGGGTAAACGTTGCAAATGTCCCTCTAAATGTTTGACAACTTGCCGTTCCGTTTCTGCCACAAAGCCTAAACTCCATTTATCGCCAGCCGCCCCCGCCACGGCACCTATAGTATAGGAGCCAGTGTACCAAAGTGGATTTAAAAAGCTGACATGTCCATTAAGTTCAGAAATGCGGTTTTGACACCACACTAAATGATCATTTTCTTCAAAGGCGGATTGTTTCATAGTCTCACGCACCGCTTTCGAGTGGGCTGTTAGGGCTTGCCCTTGATATAAAGCTTGGGCAGAGACTTCTCCGGCATGGTTGACACGCATTAATCGGGCTGATAACTGTTTATCAGTTTCGCTCAAATCTGTCTCTTCAAGCTTTTGGGCAGGATGACTCCGTATCGTGCTTAGAGGTTGACCAAATAGTGTGCGTAATCCGTGGTCAAAATTGATAATTAAATGATCTAAAGCTGTTAATTGTTGCATTTTTTTTTTTTATCCTCAGTTTGATCCTTTATTTACGTCAGCTAAACCTTGTAAAAAAAGTGGAAAATAACCATGAGCGAAGAACCCTGTACCTACGTCATCTTTGGCGCGACGGGCAACCTATCACGCCTTAAACTGATGCCCGCCCTCTATCACCTAGAAGTCGCTGGACGTTTACCCGAAGGCACCATGATTTTAGCAATAGGGCGCCGCCCTTGGGACCGTGACAAATGGATTTCTGAGGTCAAAGACATGCTAATTGCTAAGGCTCGCAATGGCTTAGATGAGAAAGTCTTTGAACATTTCAAACAGCGGCTACACTATTTTGAGGGCAACTTGAGTGACCCAAATATGTACACCGCTATGCGAGATTTTATCAACAATGCGCCAGATTTTCCACAACATGTCGCCTTTTATATGTCCATTCGCCCCGCCGAATTTGGTGTCGTTGTCCAAAATTTAAGCGAGGCAAGCTTGTTAGATGAAGAGCATGGCTGGCGGCGCGTGATTATCGAAAAGCCCTTTGGTTCTGACTTGGAGAGTGCCCGTGCCTTGCATCAGCGGATTTCTCGCTATTTGCGTGAAGAACAAGTATATCGTATCGATCATTATTTAGGTAAAGGCACAGTACAAAATGTCTTAGTTTTTCGCTTTGCCAATCTCATGCTGGAGCCGCTATGGAATCGTAACTATATTGATCATATCCAAATTACCCATTCAGAAACCCTCGGAGTGGGCAGTCGGGCTGATTACTATGACAATGCTGGCGCGATGCGGGATATGATACAAAGCCATCTCTTGCAATTGCTCACCCTTGTCGCAATGGAGCCCCCCGTTTCTATGGAAGCGGAAGCGATGCGTGATGAAAAGGTTAAAGTCCTTAAATCCATCCGCCCGATTAACGCTGTACATGCACAAGCTGTTCGCGCTCAATACGCAGCCGGCATGGTGCAAAATGAAAAAGTAAAGGGCTATCTGCAAGAAGACAAGGTGCCCCAGGATAGCGTGACCGAAACTTATGCGGCTATAAAGCTGTTTATCAATAATTGGCGTTGGGCTGGCGTCCCCTTTTATCTGCGGACGGGCAAGCGTCTCGCTGAGGGGCAATCTATGATCTCCATTTGTTTCAAACAGCCCCCGCAACAATTTTTCCGCGCCAATCAGATTCAACGTATGCGTCCCAATTGGCTACTATTAGGCATCCAACCGACAGAATGTATGAAAGCCGAAATGACTGTCAAAGAACCAGGATTGGAGATGAATACTCGCCAAATGAGTTTAGATGCGAGTTTCCGCACAGACAAAGATGTTGCTAAAGAGGCTTATGAGGAACTTTTGTTAGATGTGATCAAAGGAGATCGTTCACTTTTTTTGCGTTATGATGAAGTAGAATATGCTTGGCGCGTGGTGGACCCTATTCTGCGTGTTTGGGCAATGGAGCGTGATTATATTCCTACCTATCCGGCGGGCAGTTGGGGTCCTAATGAGGGGCAACGCTTATTTGAAAGGGAAGATCAAGATTGGCGGCATTCTTTAAATCCAGATTGAGTCACTACAATGAACACAATCCAATGGCAATTATTAGACGACAGCGAAGCGGTTGCCCATGAAGCCTGTCAGCGCATTTTGACACTGTCTCAAGAAGTCATTGAACAAAAAGGTGCATTTAAAATTGTCCTAGCGGGGGGGAGTACACCTGAACAAACTTACCGCTTATTGAAGGACACTGACAGTGATTGGGCGCGTTGGCATATTTATTATGGGGATGAGCGTTGTTTGCCTGAAGATGATGCGGACAGAAACAGCGTCATGGCTTCACGCGCTTGGCTGGCTCATGTCCCATCCACTCAAATTTATAGCATACCA
Organism: Candidatus Thiomargarita nelsonii; assembly: GCA_000785145.2. GTDB lineage: Bacteria > Pseudomonadota > Gammaproteobacteria > Beggiatoales > Beggiatoaceae > Thiomargarita > Thiomargarita nelsonii_B. Next base: position 26,255 of record JSZA02000045.1, on the reverse strand, counting down.
GCACAATTGGGCGCTGAGACAGCGGCACATCGTTACACTGAGATCGTGAAAAAGGCACTACCTTTCGACATGGTATTGCTAGGTATGGGCGAAGATGGACATACAGCGAGCCTTTTTCCCGGACACCCGCACCCTAAAGATGAATTAGTTCATGCGGTTTTCAACGCCCCCAAACCTCCGCCAGAGCGCGTCAGTCTTAGCGTGGCTGCTTTGTGCAATACCCGTGAATTATTATTATTGGTCACTGGCGCGGCTAAGCGGGAAGCGGTTGCTCGGTGGCGGCAAGGGGAAAATCTGCCTATTAGCCAAATACAGCCGGCGACCGTTTTGATTGATCGAGCGGCATTTATTTAATTTTATTGGAGTACAAAGCTTTAGCTTTGTCAGACAGTACAAAGCTAAAGCTTTGTACTCCAACACTAATAACTTATGTTACAGCGTACTAGGAGTCCAAGATTTATCTTGGATGCCTAACTAAAGGAGAAAACATGAGCCTTTTACCCACTTTGACTCCGCGAGAATCTCCAAGCCCCCAACCCAGCATAAGCGTGACGGAAGCCGAATATTGGGAAAAATATTATGGTGACTCTGAGGTAATTTATGAATGGAACAACGGCCTTTTGGAGGAAAAACAGGTGTCTGATTATGTGAACTATTTAATGTTTTCGTGGTTTGTTGAAATCCTGCGTCATTTTTTGACTGTTCATCCTATCGCCGAGACGACCGGACTTGAAATGGGATTTCGCTTAAATTTACCTCATAAAACCCAAATTCGTCGGCCCGATTTAGGCGTGAGACTCAATGATAACCCGATAGCACTTTATCCTCGTGACTACACGTTTGAGGGCGTTTTTGATATGTGCATAGAAGCTTTATCCGATTCCAGTGAAAAGGAGGTAGAACGGGATACGGTCACGAAAAAAGAAGAATATGCCAGCGTCGGTGTCAAAGAATTTTATATTCTACACGACAGTCAAAAAATCGCGTTTTACCGTCTCAATGCACGGAAAGTGTACGTGCCCATCAAACCGGTTGCGGGGGGCGTGATTAAATCCAAGGTATTGCCCGGATTTCAATTTCGGATTAAAGATTTGTATCAAAGACCTTCTCTCAAAACTCTAGCTGAAGATAAGGTCTATCAAGACTTTATATTACCTTTTTATCAAGAGGAGAAAAAAGAGCGTCAAGCCGCCGAAGACCAAATTAAGCGTCTTGAAGCCGAACTAGCGCGTTTGAAAAAACGCAAAAAATAAAATTAATATACCAGTCAGGGCAACCATAAAGGATTGCCCCTACGGTAATCATGGGGTTGTAGGGGCAATCCCTTGTGGTTGCCCTTGGTATATTATTATTTGCGAGTTGCCTTATTTAAATAAATGGGTCAGCGCCCCCCCCGGATCAGGCGCTTTCATAAAGGCTTCACCCACTAAAAAGCTATGCACACCCGCCTCACGCAATAAGGCGACATCATCAGGTGTATGAATACCACTTTCGCTGACGACAATATATTCTTTAGGAATCCATTGTAACAAATCCAAAGTCGTTTTTAAATCCGTGACAAAGGTTCGCAAATTACGGTTGTTAATACCGATTAAGGGCATATTCAGCAACAATGCCCGTTCTAATTCTTCGCGATCATGCACCTCAATCAGTACGTCCATGCCTAAATGAGTTGCCAAACCGGCTAAATCATGTAATTGTGCATCGCCTAATGCGGCTACGATGAGCAAAATACAATCTGCACCGATAGCACGGGCTTCATAAACCTGATAAGCGTCGAGGATAAAATCCTTACGCAAAATAGGGATATGACAGACTTGATGGACTTGCTGCAAATATTCATCAGCACCTTGAAAAAAATCTCTATCTGTGAGAACAGATAAACAAGTCGCGCCGTTTTGTTCATAGCTTTTTGCGATGGCAACGGGATCGAAATCGGCACGTAATATGCCTTTACTAGGAGATGCTTTTTTGATCTCGGCGATGACGGCGGGTACTTGTGCATTCATTGCATCGATAAACCCACGCGGCGGTGGGCTGTTGGCTGCCCGTTGACTGAGGGTAGAGATAGAAATCTGTTTAGAACGTGCTTCTATTTCTTCCACTTTGCGTTGGAGAATCTGTTTTAAAATATTAGGGATTTTGTTCATATCAGTTAAGTGCAACGCGCTCATATGAAAAATGTTATCATTATTGTTTATTTAAAAGTAAAATTTGTCAAATTTTAGGAGTCCAATAGTCAACATGTTTAATTTCACTCGTGATCAAATTCTCAGCCTGATTTTACTAAGCCTTGTGACAGTCTCATCCTGCAAACAAACTTTCTCAACCTCCGGCATCTTTAAGGACTTGGACCCTGTTGAAGAGATTGAAATTATGACATACGAATCTTTTCCGATACAAGTCAATGTTGTTGCTAGAGGTCACTTACCTGACAATTGCACCGTCATTGACGATATCATCGAAGACCAAACTGATGACACTTTGAGTCTCAAAATTATAATGGCTCATCAAACGGACAAGGATTGTAGCGAAAAAAATCAAGCCTTTGAGGAAATTATTCCCCTGAATGTTGAGAATCTGTTGGCGGGCGTTTATGTTGTTAATGTGAATACCATTACTGATAGTTTTGAATTAGGAGTGGACAATATTATTCCTTAAGTCTCTCGTCCAAGATAAATCTTGGACTCCTAAATCAAAAAAAGGAAAAGTTTATGTACATCGGTATTCCCCGTGAAATCAAAACATTGGAAGGTAGAGTTGGATTAATTCCGGCAGCCTGTGCTGAGTTAGTCGCACTGGGGCATGATGTTTTTATAGAAAGTGCCGCCGGCATACTCAGTGGCTATCCAGATAAGCACTATCAAGCCGTCGGCGTGACCGTTTTGCCTGATGCCGCTTCTGTCTATGCTAAAAGTGAATTAATTGTCAAAGTCAAAGAGCCACAATCCACAGACTTAAAGTATTTACGTGCCGATCATCTCTTATTTTGTTTTTTGCATTTAGCCGCCTATCCTGAATTGACTAAAGCTTTGCAAAAAATAGGGCTCACCGCGATAGGCTTTGAAACGGTAGAAGTAGAAGGGCAATTACCGATATTAATGCCAATGAGTATGATTGCAGGACGCTTGGCAACGATGCAAGCTTTGGGACACAATGTGACCGCTTTATATCCCTATCACGAGACATTATGCGAAGTCCTAGAAAAAGCGGATTTAGTGATATGTGCGGTACTGATCCCGGGCAAGCGTGCGCCAGTTGTTGTTGATGAAGAAATGGTGTCTCGTATGCAATCAGGCAGTGTGCTCATAGATATATCAGTCGATCAAGGAGGCTGTGTGGCTACAACCCATCCGACAACTTATGCCGCTCCGACTTATGTATATAAAGGCGTGACGCATTTTGCGGTCACTAATATGCCGGGTGCTGTACCTCGCACCGCTTCACAAGTGTTATCGACAGCATTATTGCCGTTTGTAATAACGTTAGCACAGCCCAATTGGGTAGATAATGCGGCATTATGTGGAGGGATTAATGTGCAAGATGGGAAAATCGTGCATCCGGCATTAAGTACTGAATCATAAATTCCAATACCGTCTGTCGGTATTCCTTATACTTAAAGGTACTTATATGCCCATTTCTGGTTTTTTTATAAAATTTGGGTTTTCCAGCTAATTTAAACAACTTTTGTCCGTGACTTGATGGAACAACTTTATCATCATTGCTATGCATGATAAGCACCGGAACGGGAGAGATATTCTGAATGAAGTCTTCAGGATCATAATTGTCAGTCAATAGCATGGATAGAGGGTATTGAAATGGCCATGTCAACCAAAAATCACTCAGTTTCTCGCGTGCGATGACACGAAAACTAGAAAAACCAGCATCCATAATTACACCGGCTAATTGCTCTCTTACCTTCGGACGACTACCCACAAAATAGATACCAAGGGTAGCGCCCAGACTTTGCCCCATCAGATAGATTGGTCCTTTCTGTACCCGTTGGATTAACCATGTGAACCCAATATTTATATCATCTATCACACCCTGAACCGTGGGCTGACCGGTTGAATTGCCATAACCTCGATAATCTATGAGATAAACATGATATCCATTTTTGGGTAGCCAATGAACGCTATGAATATGGGCACTGATATTTTGAGCATTGCCATGCAAAAAAAACACTGTCCCTTTGATTTTATCGACGCTTGAAGGAAGAAACCAGCCATGAAGTTGTATTCCATCTGTTGAAGTCAGAAATATATCTTCGTGTTCAAGTCCAAAATCACTGGGGGTTGTGTATCTGATTTTGTCTGGATAAAATACCAGATTTGTGCAACCTGAAATAAGCAGCACAATGAAAACCAGAATTAATTTACCAGTACCATTTGAGTCCGACAGAACGACGTGTGGATTTTTCATTAGAAAATTCTGCATAAAAGGCATATCGCTCAGTCAATTGATATTGTATTTTTCCTCCCCAAACTTCAGACCATTTTTTATAACTGACAGATTCCGTTCCTAAATAAAACCAAGCCCGTGTTTTTCCCCAATCCAATTTCAAACCGAAATGGGGACGTAATCGAACATAAGGGGAGAGAGTATGTGCCGATAGATCAGCAATCCCATAACTTATAATATTGTCATTCCATTGAAACGCATAACCCCCCCCAAAACTCGCCACGCCATCGTAAAGGTATTGTCCTTTTTTTTCAAGACGATCAGCACCAACACGTAATTTCCAAGACCACTGATTTTCATCCTCTAGCTGAATTGGTAAAGTATTTAGATTAATAACACGTATCAAATCCAATTGATCTAAAAATATCTTATCTTCATCCATCCCAACACTCAGATCAAAAACAACAAGCTCATCTCCTTCTAAGCTATTTAACCCGATGAATTCCTTTTTAAATGGCGACCAATTCAAGCGTAAGAATACATCTTGCTTAGAGTTTGTTGCAATATTGACCCCAAATTCCATAGGGGGTGAACCATTGGCTGGTGAAGGCAACTCTGAAATTTTAGTTGAGGGCATTGAACGAGGTGGCAGTTGCAAACGAGCTAACAAAATCTGTTTTTTTATTTTTTCTTTATCACGAATTGATTCCGGTTTCTCAGCAATAAGTTTATATTCGTAATAGGCGAGTAAATTCTCTAAAATTAAAATTTTTCTCTCAATTGAAAAATTTTCCAAATCATCTAAATGAAAGCCTTTTTGAATAATCGCCTTAAAAACATCAAGTTCTTCTCTTGTTAAGAAATTCAGTTTATGATAGAGTTTTCTTTGAGTTGATGGAATAAAACGTACCGATTGAATTAATTTTTGACCGATAGAGTCATGCCTAACTTTATCAATGTGATTTAAACGATGAAATAATTCTACGGGAACGTACCACAATAACACATTTCCCAATAATTCTTCATCGATTACCAATTCCAACAATTCCGCAAGACGATAAGCACAATTTTTGTCTAAAAAATAATAGGCAAACTTATGGCCAACAATTTCCCAAATATGGAAAATCAATAACATACGTTTTTCATCGGACAATATCAGCTTATATTCCCACATATCACGCTGTTCAGTATGCGAATAAACCATATCCTGCGTATAAAAATACTTATCAGAAAATCCCGCCTCATAACCTCCCCCAAGTCCTCTCAGCACATAAACCAATGTATTTTCGTTTTCTGGCACCAATGCGCCATAATTCAGTGTCAAGTCAAACAAACCAAATTGATCATCGCTAGAATCTGTGTTGAGTTTAAGAAGAGTATGTCCAAAAGTTGAGGCTGGATTACCCAAATAACCACTGACTAAAAGTAGGCTAATTGATTTGACACTATCAAATAAACCCCAATTTTCCAATTTCCGACATTTGGGTTCTCTTAAATTATAATTGGGTAAAGGTACTTGCTGAGAAAGCCAAAAATAACGTGCTGGAAACCGACAACGTGCGTGCCTCTTTCCATCCCATGGCGCAAAATAGGCGTTGATCGTAGCTGATAACTCAGCACTCGGATTATTTCGACCATTTGAGGATATAAAGAAATTTTTTGTCAAAACGACACTCTTATTACCTTCATAATGAAGCAATTTAAGCCATGTCGGATGATTGGCAATACCGAGTTGTTTAGCTAGATTGAGAATTGTTGTCGCAGAGGATGCTTGGGCAGGGATAGGCAAAAAAATGGTGCAGAAAAATATTAATAGTTTTTTTGTAGACATATTTTGAATGAATTTCAATAAAAAGGACAAACACAAAGGATTACCCCTACTACTCATACTAAGTACCTTCCCAAGAATTTTTATCTATTTTGGAGTCCAAAGCTTTAGCTTTGGACGTGGGTTTCCAAAGCTAAAGCTTTGGACTCCAATATCTCCGATAATTCATGGATCAGTACTTAGACATTCATAACCAAATCATACAAAGCTTTCGCTTTTTCAAAACGGTTTTGATCAAGATAACTTGGGTTTGCAACAATTTTGGCAAAACCATTGCGTAACACTTCAAGTTTTTGTTGATCTTGAGTATATCCAGCTAATAGCATTAGTGAATCAAGATAGGTTCCATTACCAGTTGCTAAATCCTTTTCTAAAGGTTCATAGGAGTTATAAATAAATGAAGCGACTTTTTCTTGTCCACCATTGCAACTGTCTGGAGAAGACATATTTGAACTGATTGCGGTTGTTCCTAAGTCGAATGTGACATTAGTTACAGCAGCAACAGCACTATTCGTTGGTGCAATCATGGCGCCGAGTCCACAGTCGGTATAGATGTCAGCAAATTCTCGTGCCATACTGGATTGATAAAAAGCCAATAAAGTTAGGGTAGTAATAGAAAAAACCTTCATTATTTTTAACATATTTCTCCTTTTTTAAGAAAAACAATGTTGTTAGGAATATAAATTATAAAAAAGTGGCGGAGAGGGCGGGATTCGAACCCGCGTGCCTCGTTAGAGACCAACCGATTTCGAGTCGGTGCCGGTATGACCGCTTCGGTACCTCTCCATTGGCGGGATGGCCATTATACATACTTGCCCGCTCAATAACAAGTATTTTTAATAAAATATCTTAACCTATCGAGCCTTTGATAACTGATCACGTTTAATCTGGTTGTTCTTGTTGTATTTGTTCCACTATCTTTGTATATACCGCTTTGCTTAAACGAAATCCTTGAGCCAGCAATTCGTCTAATGCTTTTTGGCTCTCTTGAGGATACCCTTGATAGTAACGAAGAAGCAGCCCAACTGTGCCAGTCAATCCGATACCCACTGATTCAGCTATACGACGGCCATCACCGTCATCCGTTAACAATAGTTCTGCACCCATTTCCTGAGCAAGGGCAATGGCTTCGGCTTCACCCTCGTCCAGTGAAATCTTTAAAAAAGTGACTAGATCACGATTGCTGACTTGGCAACAATGAATCCAGTCAGCATTTTTCAGCTCTTCACTACCTACTCGTCCTTTGCTGGCTGTGACCACTTCGCTGTAAACCGCCGATGGAATAGTGATTTCTCCAAATAATTCTTGGAGCAGAATCAGAAACTACTTTAATAGTCTTCGTCATGGCAATAGTTTATTAAGGGTTTCCAAATCGGCTATGCTGTCATATGCTGAATAATTCAGATCGACATTTCGTTCATTTAAGAGTTGAATCATTTCCCATTTATTAGATAGCCCTGCAAATTCTCTAGCCTTTCCAAGGGAAAGTTTACCTTCCCGATAAAACTCAACAGCAAGTGTTTGACGTAGGTACTCAGCCCATTGTTTTTTGGGAACTTTAAGTGCCAACAAAATGGGACGGGGTATTTCCAAACTTAATACGGGTTGTGCCATGTCATTTTATCCCATATTCATTATCGTAAACCTTGTAAAGCTTATTATAGGAGTGCAACCTTGCAAAAAAAGTGGCGGAGAGGGCGGGATTCGAACCCGCGTGCCCCGTTAGAGACCAACCGATTTCGAGTCGGTGCCGGTATGACCGCTTCGGTACCTCTCCATTGGCGGGATGGCCATTATACATACTTGCCAGCTCAATAACAAGTATTTTTAATAAAATATATTAGCCTATCGAGCCTTTGATAACTGTTCACTTAAAAGCTATAAGGGATTATAACCCGGCAATTGTGTGACATCAACCTCATCAATTTGTTCTGCTGTTAAAAATGGTTTTCCTTTATCGTTTTTCGAGTCTGCATAATGCAAATAAATTTTTTCATGGATAAAAAGATCAAATAAATCCGGATCAAGATGATTATCTTTCTTCATTTGACCTAAAATCATTAAGGCTTCAGATAAAGGCTTGGGTTTTTGATTATAGGGGCGATCACTCGATGTCAACGCTTCAAAAACATCTGCAATTCCCATAATTCTGGCTGGTATAGACATTTGTTCGCGCTTCAATTTCTTGGGATAACCAGTACCATCCATGTGTTCATGATGCCCTCCCGCATATTCTGGCACATGTTGGAGATATTTAGGATAGTGCAAGGATTCAAGCATGTTGATAGTGGTATCAATGTGACGATTGATGATTTTGCGCTCATCCGCTGTCAAAGTACCTTTGGTGATATTCAGATTATCAATTTCATCTTGAGATAAAAAGTTTTCTATTGATCCATCCGCTGTTTTCCATTGGCGTTGAGCAATTTGCAACACTCGTTTTTTGAGAGCATCAGACATAAATTCGCTACCCATATTGCAATGGTGAAGAAATTCACGTTCCTCATTCAAAGTTTCAATTTTTTGTGCCAACTTCGCTTCAATATCAACAGATTCGCCCGCGAGTTGCTCACGTAAACAAGCAATTTCAGCATCGCGTTTGAGTACCTCAAAACGGGTATCTATGAGATGAATGCGGTCAAAAAACGTTTTCAGTTTAGTCGCTTTATCTATGACATATTCAGGTGTTGTAATTTTTCCACAATCATGCAACAAGGCTGCGACTTTCAACTCTTCACGATCCTCATCAGTCATGCTAAAATCTTTTAAAGGACCTATTTGGATTTTTGCAGCAGCCTCTGCTAACATCAAAGTTAATATCGGCACCCGCTGACAATGTTCGCTCGTGTGGGGAGATTTTTCATCAATAGCAGTGGCTATCACTTGAATAAAGGTTTTAAAAAAACGGCGTTGTTCTTCCAACAACTGTTGATTGACCAAGGCAACCGCACCTTGTGAGGCCAGCGATTCGACTAATTCTTGTACCGAATCACTAAAAGAAGTCTTTTCTTGCGTACCGGGCTCCAAGGCATTGATCAATTGTAAGACCCCAATAACCTCACCATCGTGATTTTTCATAGGGACCGTCAAAAATGATTTAGAACGATAATTGTGTTTTTTATCAAAAGCGTGCGGACCAGAAAATTCAAATTCTGTATTAGCGTAAGCATCATGAATATTGATAGTCTGACCATGATACGCCGCACACACAGCGACCAATTCCAAATGAGGCTGACCGTTATCTTTATACATCGGTAACGAGGGTAATTTCACAGAAACACCACTGGTACCCCCTTTATGGATATTGAGGGTATCATTCAGCATGATTTCAAATTTGAGTTGATCCTTATCACGGAGGTACAAGGTACCACCATCCGCGTCGGCAATGCGTTTAGCCTCTTTCAATATCATTTCTTGTAAACGGGTTCCATCCTTTTCAGCCGATAGCGCGATGCCAATTTGGTTTAAGGTTTTTAAACGCACAAACAAGTCTTGTATTTTCACGGATTTGAAGCCCAAAAATGGTAGGTAGGATAGGAGTCCAAGATTTATCTTGGAAGTCCATCATCTTGTGCTGCTTGTAAAGTATTTTCTAACAAACTAACAACTGTCATTGGACCAACGCCACCGGGAACCGGTGTAATCCAACTGGCGTGTTGTGCCGCTGCAAAATCGACATCGCCGACTAATCGTCCATCATCAAGTCGATTAATGCCCACATCAATAACAATTGCACCGGGCTTAATCCAATCACCCGCAATCAAATGGGGCTTGCCTACGGCTGCCACGACAATATCAGCATGGCGTACTTTATCGGCGAGATCGCGAGTATATTTATGACAACCTGTTACAGTACAATTAGCTTCTAATAATTCCAATGTGATTGGACGACCTGCAATATTAGACTGACCAACAACAACGGCATCTAAACCCATGAGATTCACGCCCGTCTGAGCCAATAAAGTCATCACCGCCTTTGAAGTACAAGGAAGTAACAACGGTACATGCAAAGTCAAACGCCCAACATTATAGGGATGAAATCCATCGACATCCTTGTGCGGCACAATACGTTCAATCACTAACTCTGTCTCAATATGGGCGGGCAAAGGCAATTGTACCAAAATGCCATCAATTTCAGCATCCTCATTGAGCTGATCAAGCAATGCCAACAGTGCCTCTTGTGAAGTATTTTCTGGTAAATCATAAGCTTTTGATAGAATCCCGACTTCTGCACAAGCATTACGCTTATGACGAACATAAACTTGTGAAGCGGGATTATCGCCGATGAGTACTACTGCTAAACCGGGCGGGGGCAGTCCTTGTTCTATACGCTCAACTACTTGTTTTTTTAAAATTTGACGCTTTTGTGCGGCAAGCGCTTTACCATCTAATCGTTTTGCAGTCATATTCTTTTCGCTTCTGGTTGCCATTTTTCTTGATAATAATATTCAAGTGGCTGATATTCAGCTTTATAACTCATTTTCTGACAATCTTGAATCCAATACCCCAAATAAAGCCAATCAAGATTTAAGCGTTTTGTTTCTTCTATTTCCCATAAAATGGCATAGACGCCTAAACTACGTGCCGAATAATCAGGATCAAAAAAGGTGTACACCGCCGACAGTCCCTGTTTAAAATGATCAATAACCGCTACCGCAATTAATCTTTCGTCCAGACGAAATTCATAAAATTTTGTCTTTGCCCAAGCGCAAATGAGAAAATCTGTATAATTCTTTGGGCTTGGATTATCCATGCCATCCCCTTTGTGACGGGAAGCGAGATAACGACGATAGAGATTAAAATGTTCCTGTTTGAATATGGCGGGAACTGCGGATACTGTTAAATCAGAATTTTTCTGCCACACACGCCGTTGGCTGCGACGGGGTACAAATTTTTGCACTGGCAGACGCACCGCTATACAAGCATTACAAGCGTAACAGTCTGGACGATATATATCTCCACCACTGCGTCTAAAACCTCGTTGGGATAGACTATCATATAATGAGGCATTTTTAAGAATGCTTGGCTCAATGAAAACGGTTGTTGCCAGTCTATTTGATAAATAATTGCATTTATGGGGTGGGGTAGCATAGAGATTAAAATAGATACGATTACTCATGGCATAAATTCCCACACGCCTGTATGTCCCGCTGTTTCACATAAACGATCTAATAAGGCGCGATATTCTTGACGCGGAATCTTTTCCGCGCCTAAACTTTCTAAATGTTGAGTATGCACTTGACAATCAATCAATTCATAGCCCCAGCATTCTAATTGGCGCACAAAGTGTGCAAAAGGCACTTTAGAGGCATCACTCATCAGGCTAAACATAGACTCACCAAAAAATACTTTACCCAAGGCAATACCATACAAGCCCCCAACTAAACGCCCTTCATACCAAGATTCAACGGAATGTGCAAAGCCATAGTCATGCAAAAGACAATAGGCTTCCTGCATTTCCTTGGTAATCCAAGTACCGTCTTGCTCGCGCCGAGGTTCCGCACAAGCTTGAATGACTGCCCGAAAATTTTGATCCATAGTCACAGTGAATTTACCTTGACGAATGGTTTTACGCAAGCTACGTGAGACTTTTAGTTCGTCAGGAAATAATACTAATCGTTGATTAGGTGACCACCATAATATGGGTTCATTATCATTGTACCAAGGAAAAATGCCTAATCGGTAAGCCATAATAATACGATTAGGTGTTAAGTCACCCCCAACTGCCAACAATCCATCGGGATGCTCTAAAGCCTCTTCTAAAGGAGGAAAATCGTGGGGACTGGCATTATGAGGTATCCAATAGGGACGAAGCATATTTCAGTTTTCAGTTTTATTTTTCGTTGTTTCGGGAATGGAGCAGAGCGGATTTCCCGATACGAAGTCAGCGAAGCTAAACTCTCGACAGCGTTTCGGGAAATCCGCTCCGCTCCATTCCCGAAACAACTGAAAAATGTTAAAAAACTTTTGTGTATCTACTTATTTGTTGTAGGGTGGATTAAGCGAAGCGTATCCACCATAATACCTTGTAAATTAGGTGGATACGCTACATGCACATTATTCTGCGGCAACCAACACCCCATCAACTAACCGCAACCTCCGATCCATCCGCTCTGCAAGCCCAGCATCATGCGTCACTAACACTAAACTAGTTCCAATCGCTTGATTTAAATCAAGCATACGCTCATACACTTGCTCAGCAGTGCGATGATCTAAATTACCAGTCGGTTCATCAGCTAAAACACACTTAGGCTCCGTCACCAGTGCCCGTGCTACCGCCGCCCGTTGTCGTTCTCCGCCCGACAGTTCTCCGGGTTTATGTTTAAGGCGTTGCTCTAAACCCACTTTAGTTAGGATAGAGGCTGCCTTATCCTGCGCCTCAGCAGGAGACAATCCCCGTATCAATAAAGGCATACAAACATTTTCTAAAGCCGTAAATTCCGGCAATAAATGATGAAATTGATAGACAAAACCTAAATTTTTATTGCGCCATAAACCACGTTTCGCAGGACTTAAACTATTCATAAGTTGCCCCGCTACCCAAATTTTACCTTGGCTTGGATTATCTAATCCCCCTAGCAGATGCAACAAAGTACTTTTCCCAGAGCCCGAAGTGCCGATAATAGCCACTTGCTCTCCTTGATCGACACTCAAATCAACACCAGACAAAACATCAACTGAAAGACTGCCCTCTTTAAAAGACTTATGCACATTTTGACAATTCAGCACAGCTTCACTCATAACGTAATGCCTCCGCAGGATGAGTACGTGACGCATGCCAAGCGGGATAGATTGTAGCCAATAAACTGATGATTAAAGATAATCCGCTGATGTAATACACATCCCGCCATCGTAAATCAGACGGTAAGTCGCTGATGTAATAGATATCTGAAGATAAAAATTGAACGCCAAAAAAGCCTTCAATCGCTGGCACCACCGTTTCAATATTCAAGGCTAAACTGATCCCCCCCCCTAATCCTAATAAGGTGCCAAATACGCCAATTAACGCTCCTTGCACAATAAAAATCGCCATAACGGTGCCAGGCGTTGCCCCTAAAGTCCGCAAAATAGCAATATCCGCCTGTTTATCAGTCACAACCATAACCAAAGTAGAAACAATATTAAAGGCAGCCACCGCGACAATCAGGGTCAAAATCACAAACATCACCGTTTTTTCCATTTTTATCGCTTCAAAAAAATTCTTATGGCGATAAGTCCAATCATAACTGTAATAATTAAATTCCTTATTCAATTCACGACTAAATGAAGTCGCTCTAAACATATCATCCAATTTGACATTTAATCCATGAATACTACCCACCGGCATTCGTAACAATTTGGCAGCATCGGAAAGATGCAATAACACTAAACCGCTATCAAATTCATGCATACCGACGCTAAAAATACCTTGCACCGTAAAGCGTTTCATACGGGGCAATAATCCAACAGGCGTGACAGACGCTTGTGGCACAACTAAGGTGATTTTATCGCCTATCCAAACGCCGAGTGCGCGTGCCAATTCTCTACCTAACACGATTTTCCACTCACCCGCTTTCAGTGAGTCTATGCTACCCGCAATCATTTTATCTTTGACTTGAGAAACTTCGGGCTCAAATGTTGGAGAAATACCTTGCAAAAACGCCCCTTCGACATTTTTCTGATAGCTAACCATAGCTTGCCCCTGTATAAAGGGCGCTACCCCCGTCACATGGGCGCGTGTTTGCAATTCTTTTAGAATAGGTTGCCAATCGCTCCAATGCTTCTCAGCATTAACCACGACATGCGCCGACATACCCAACATGCGATGACGTAATTCCTTTTCAAAACCATTCATCACCGATAATACCGTGATGAGAGCAGTCACCCCTAAGGCAATGCCGAGCATAGAGCTCAAAGAAATAAAAGAAATGAAATGATTACGGCGTTTTGCGCGAGTATAGCGCAAGCCAATATAAAAAGGGAATGGTTTAAACATAAGCTTGATGTCCAAGATAAATCTTGGACTCCTTAATATCTTAAAGTAAATCAATCTGAATTTTTTTGCCCAATGCAGTGGCAACTTTTCCTAGAGTCGATAGACTCATATCTTCGGCATGATTTTCCATTCTAGAAATCGCAGACTTTTTAGTACGTAGCCTAATCGCTATCTCCTCTTGGGTTAATCCTAAGATTTCGCGGCCTTGACGAAGGAGTGTACCAATTTTAAACGCCTGATAACCCTCATCAAAACCATACGCAAAATCCTTATCCTTTTGTTTGCGATGACTAATGTAATTGTTTAAATCATTCATAAAAATCCTAAGATGAAGAGCCCCTAACTCCCGAAGGGCTTATGGGTTGTTGACAATGTAACAGTTTCCGATTAAGGTACTCTTGTTTGCGTGATTCAGCAATTTTGACTTCTTCTTGTAACTGGTTTTTCTCAGTAGGGTTTTGAAAAGCATGATTCAAAACCATCAATTGCTCATCCATAAAACCCAATAATTCAAATATGTCATGCCCCATTGGCACTCTAACTTCCCAAATATCTTCTGCTAGTCTTTTAAAATACTGGGCAGGTGGTACGGAGGCATCACCAAGGAGTTGTAGTACCCAAAGCACTTTTTGTGCTTGTTTTCCACTCAGTGAATTTAGAAATTGCTCAATTGGGCAATCTCCTAATTCCGTTTTGTAAAAGTGAACTTCATTCATAAATGTAATTGATGCTGTTGATTTTAGAGTTGTCCAAGATAAATCTTGGACTCCTAGTATTATGATAGCATCAATTGTAAAAAGTTGCGAGTTATCATCTAACCTATTTTTTTTTATCAGCCTTAAAAGATTAATTGGGTTAAAATGAGCAAGACGTACAGTCTGCCTATAAAAAAAACATTTAACCCTATAAGAACTCAGATGAAAACCACCCCTTTTGAAGGACAAAAACCAGGTACCTCCGGCTTGCGTAAAAAAGTCAGCGTATTTCAGCAACCCCATTATCTTGAAAACTTCGTCCAATCTATTTTTGACTCATTAGATGGATTTCAAGGCAAAACGCTCGTCGTTGGAGGCGATGGACGCTATTATAACAAAACAGTCACTCAAACCATTTTGAAAATGGCGGCAGCTAACGGCTTTGGGCGAGTGTTAGTCGGACAAAATGCGCTACTCTCCACGCCTGCCGCTTCGGTGGTTATCCGCAAACATCAAGCTTTTGGTGGTATTATTCTCTCCGCCAGCCACAATCCCGGGGGACCCAACGGAGATTTTGGTGTCAAATATAATATTAGCAATGGGGGACCCGCTCCAGAAAAGGTCACTGAGGCCATTTATGAGTGTACAAAAAAAATCACTGAATATCGCATCACTGAGACAGCCGATATTGATTTATCTCAACTGGGCGAAATTCAACTGGGAGAGATGAAAGTTGAAATCATCGATCCCGTCGCCGATTATGCGGCCCTAATGGAACAACTCTTTGATTTTTATAAAATAAATGCACTATTTCAATCGGGCTTTACCTTATGTTTTGACGCGATGCACGCCATCACTGGTCCCTATGCACGGGTCATTCTTGAAGAAAAACTCGGCGCACCTGCGGGCAGCGTGATCAATGGCGTGCCTTTAGAAGATTTTGGCGGCGGTCATCCCGATCCGAATTTAACGTATGCAGATGATTTAGTTAACATTCTCTCTGGAAACGAGGCGCCACAATTTGGTGCAGCCTCTGACGGTGACGGCGATCGCAATATGATTTTAGGGCGACGTTTTTTTGTGACACCGTCTGACAGTCTTGCCGTGTTAGCCGCTAATGCCCACCTTGTCCCCGCTTATAAAGACGGCTTAGCAGGACTAGCGCGTTCCATGCCCACAAGTGCCGCTGCCGATCACGTTGCTAAGGCACTTGGTATTGCCTGTTTTGAAACGCCAACTGGCTGGAAATTTTTTGGTAATTTACTAGATGCTGGCAAAGCCACACTCTGCGGAGAGGAAAGTTTCGGCACTGGCTCTAATCATATACGTGAAAAAGACGGACTATGGGCTGTCATATTTTGGTTAAATATTTTAGCCGAGCGCCAACAATCAGTGGAAAACATTGTGCGAGAGCATTGGGCTCAATATGGACGTCATTTCTATTCCCGACATGATTATGAGGGCATAGAGGCAAAAGTCGCTCAAGATTTAATGGACAATTTGTCCCAAACATTCAACTTTTTAAGAAAGGGCCAATCATTTGGCACACATGTTGTTGAATATCGCGATAATTTTAGTTACACTGATCCGGTTGATCATAGTATCAGTACCAATCAGGGGATGCGTGTTGGCTTTGAAGACGGCTCGCGTATTATATTTCGTCTCTCTGGCACCGGCACCGATGCCGCCACTTTGCGCGTTTACCTAGAATCCTTTGAAGAAGACACCACTCAACACGGTTTAGACGCTCAAGATGCCTTGGCGGATTTAATTGCTGTAGCCGATTTAATTGCCGGGATTAAAAAATACACTGGGCGTGATAAACCATCTGTGATTACCTAAAACAAACTTTTCAAGCACAAATATGTCTATATTCAGAGCTTATGACATTCGCGGCATAGTCAATGAACAGCTAGGCGAAAACGCTCTCACGCCTGCAATTGTTGAACAAATAGGACAAGCGATAGGCAGCGAGGCTGCCGCCTCAAAACAACAAAAAATTGTGGTAGCCCGTGATGGACGCTTATCAGGGCCCCAATTAATAGAAAGCTTGATTAAAGGCTTACAAGCCACAGGGCGCGATGTGATAAACATTGGCCTAGTACCCACACCCGTCCTATATTTTGCCACATATCATTTAAACACTGGCAGCGGCGTGATGGTGACAGGCAGCCATAATCCGCCCAATTATAATGGCTTAAAAATTATGATTGGCGGAGAAGCCCTTTCAGGGGAACGCATTCAAGGGTTAAAAAACCGCTTAGAAACCGGTGAATTAGTCACAGGCAGTGGCACACTAGAAACGATTAATATTAGTGATGCTTATATCAAACGTATCACTGATGATATTAAATTGGCGCGTCCATTTAAAGTCGTGGTAGATTGTGGCAATGGCGTCGCGGGCGTCTTAGCACCGAAACTCCTCAAAGCATTAGGTTGCGAAGTCATTGAATTATTTTGTGAAGTTGATGGAAACTTTCCCAATCATCACCCTGATCCGAGTATGCCTGAAAATCTAAAAGAGATGATCAAAGTCGTACAAGCAGAAGGTGCCGATTTAGGATTAGCATTTGATGGGGATGGTGATCGTTTAGGCGTGGTTGATGCTAAAGGCAAAGTCATTTGGCCAGATCGTCAAATGATTTTATATGCCACTGATTTATTAAAACGTCATCCAGGCGCAGAAATTCTCTACGATGTCAAATGCACTCGGCATTTACACGATGCCATTAAACAGCAGGGCGGCAAGCCCAAAATGTGGAAAACGGGACATTCTCTGATCAAATCAGAAATGAAAAAAGCGGGTAGCTTGCTGGGCGGCGAAATGAGCGGGCATATTTTCTTTAAAGAGCGCTGGTATGGTTTTGATGATGCTTTATATACCGCTGCTCGTCTCTTAGAAATTTTATCTAAAGACGCACGCCCCCCCGAAAAAGTCTTTGCTGCTCTACCAGACGCAGTAAACACGCCAGAATTAAAGCTAGAATTGGCCGAATTTGGTGAACATTATGAATTGATGGACAAAATCCGCAACAGTTTTCAGTTTGAAGGGGCGGAAATTGCCACGGTTGACGGCATACGGGCGGATTTTAAAGAGGGATGGGGATTAGTACGCGCATCTAATACGACACCTTCTTTAGTCATTCGTTTTGAAGCGGACAACCAAGCGGCACTCGATGCCATTGCTGATCAATTCCGTCAACAGTTTTTGGCAATAGATAGTACATTAAAATTGCCGTTTTAAGGAACGCGCATAAAATAACTTTAGGGCAACCACTAGGGCATTGCCCCTACGAAACGAAGTAACGAAGTAAAAATAACGGTTAATGTAGGGGCAATCCTTTATGGTTGCCCTAGTTGTTTTATGCACGTTCCTAACCGAAATAGGAGTCCAAGATTTATCTTGGACGCACAACTATGCACAAAACAATATTTTTTTTATGGTTGATAGCCAGCTTTTTTGTTCAGCCAATTCAAGCAGAAACCCTGTTAGAACTATATCGCTTAGCTGAAAAAAATGATCCCCAACTGAAAATTGCAAATCAAGATCGCTTAGCCACCTTAGAAAAAAAGTTACAAGCGCGTGCGCCGCTCTTGCCGCAACTGACATTGGGTGCTGACGCGACCGAGAATTGGCGCACTGAAAATTGGATGAGTGGCAATGATCTAGAAAACACCAGTATCGGCTACAATGTCTCCCTCAGTTATGCCCTATATCGACGTGACTTAAAAATTCAACTTGAACAAGTTGACAGTCAAATTCAACAGGCAGAAGCCAGTTATGAAAGTGCAAGACAAAAGTTAATAGAGCGACTCTCAAGTCGTTATTTTGAGGTACTCGCTGCCAATGACAATTTAAAATTTGCACAAAGTGCTAAACAAGCCTTTAAACGGCAATTGGATGAAGCTCAACAACGTTTTGAAGTGGGACTGATTGCCATCACAGATGTCGAAGAAGCCCGAGCCGGCTACGATTTAGCGATAGCAGATGAAATTTTAGCGCAAAATGATCTGGATAATGCACAAGAAGCCCTGCGCGAAATCACGGGTCGCTACCATCGTGTGTTAGCGGTTTTAAATGAAAATACGCCCTTACTTGGTCCCGAGCCAGCAGATATTGAGGCTTGGACTAAGATTGCCCTAGAACAAAACCCAGAAATGCTGGCAACACAATATGCAGTAAAAGAGGCGCGTCAGGAAATTGAAAAACAACGCGCTGGCAACTTGCCCACCATTGATTTGGTCGGCAGGCATAGCTATAGCGATGTTTTCAGAGGCGATGATAATCCGCCTGGTACTTTGACAACGAATAATAGCGTGGGCATACAATTCAATTATTTTTTGTATGAAGGGGGAGCGATACGTTCTCGCATTAAAGTAGCGCAACTACGCCATGTTCAAGCATTGGATAGATTAGAGCAACAACGCCGTGCCATCCAATTACAAACCCGTCAAGCTTATTTGACTTTGCTATCCAATATCAGTCGAGTGAAAGCCCTTAAACAAGCCTTAATTTCAACAGAAACGGCATTAAAAGCTGTACAAACAGGATTTGAGCTAGGTACACGCACATCAGTTGATGTTGTTAATGCCCAACGTGACTTACTCTCAGCCCAACGTAATTATTCGCGTGTCCGCTACGATTACGTGCTTAACACTTTGCGGCTAAAACAGGCGGCAGGTGTAATCAATGTTGAAGATATTGCGGGTATTAATAAGTGGCTTAGTCAATAGACTTGTCTCTTTTTAATTGTAGGGTGGATACGCTATCGCTTAATCCACCCTACATGTACTATATTAAAAAAATCAGCTCTTGGTTTCTAATTTTCCAAAAAAACGCTCACTTGGTTTTAAATAGAGGGTAAAATAAATCCAAGAGTTGATAAAAGTCTCTTTGCTCATCTTTTGTGCGCCCTCTGCTGGATCGACCATTGACACCTTATTATCCGTCACTTGATACACAACAGCCCACTGTCCAGCTTTCCAACCCACAATAGCTGGCAGAGCACTATTCATCAAATGCTCGTATGAAGACAATACCCCCAATGGCATTAAACCTATTTTCTCAGCCGCTTGGCTTAAATCTGAGATGCTGGCCTCCAAATCATTGCCCTTGATTTGGAGGCGTGTCCACGAGAGATCAACAGATTTACCATAATAACGGCAAACCATGGCGAGACAAGCGGCACCACTGTCTTGTGGTTTTTTTTGTCGCACCACAGGAAACAGTCCCAGTCGATCTTTTAACCACATCTTATAGTCTTTATGAGACTTGGCTTTCAGAGCAGAGTCAGTGGAGCCAAGGCGTTCTTGCATTAACTTATTAACCCATTCGCTTAATTTTCCTTGTTCTTCAAAGAGTTTTAAAAATTCTTCTCGGGGTAAGACATAAACGCTGGTTTCTGTCTGAGCAATCACATTGCTAGTCCGTTTAGCATTTTTGAGCAGGGCAATTTCGCCAACGATGTCTCCCGATGTCAGGGTACGCACCACTTGATTTGGATGCTTATCAACTTGGACTGTCAAATGACCTTTTTCAACTATGTAAGCCTCTTTAGCCTCATCACCTTGTCTAATCAAAATCTCATGGGGCTGTAATTTTTGATTTTTCAATGAACGGACGAGTGCCTGCAATTGTTGTGTAGGCACATAAGAAAATACTGAGGTGCGAATGAGAAATTCTTTAATCGCCTGTTGTGTTTGGTATTCCCCAATGACTTGTTCAAGTTGCGGATGCATTGTCAGATATATTTGGAAATACTTTTTGGGGAGGTACAAAAGTGTGGTTAAGGGGGCACCACCATAAACCGAAAAATGGTTGACTGCATCTGAGGTTAAATCACCAAAATGCTGAGAAGTGTGTAGCTTATTGTAATCCACTTTTCGTCCCGATACATCAACCACAAATCGCACTTGCCCCTCGATGATAAAATACAAACCAGGCCATGTTTTTTCGGCTTCTAAAATGGGCACATCTTTGGCAACTTGTATCTGTTGACAATAACTGACTATCGCTTGATAATCCTCGTCATTAAATAATGACAAAGGATAAATATTTTTCAACAATTGCAGGATTTTGTTATCAATCATTTTTATGTTAGTCTCAAGAAAGTAAATAGTCCAAGATAAATCTTGGACTCCTTTAAGCTAAAATAGCTAGATTATAATGTTACTATGAAAGCTTGAACACTTTCAACCGAGCTTGCTCTTACTATATAATATTAATGCAAGACAACAAAAAACCGGCTCAAGCGATAATGGCGTTGTCTTACATTGGTAGTACTCAGCATTATTTTAAATATTTGTTATTCAAAGGATAAACAGAATGAAAAAACTAACACTCAGTTTGTGTATTTTGGCTTTAGGTAGTTCAACGGCTTACGCGACAAATACCGATTTAACGGGCGATGCGGCGAATGGCAAAACAAAATCCGTCAGTTGTGCGGGTTGTCACGGTGCTGATGGTAATAGCACTAATCCATTATGGCCTAATCTTGCTGGGCAACATAGCAGCGTCATTGTCCAACAACTTGAAAATTTCCAATCGGCAGCCCGTCAAGATCCGCTGATGACAGCTCAAGCAAAGCCGCTCAGTACACAAGACATGCTTGACATAGCCGCCTATTTTGCGAGCCAAACCACGACAATCGGCGAAGCGGGTGAAGAATTGGTCGCATCGGGAGAAAAAATTTATCGGGGTGGCAATAAAGAAACCGGTTTACCTGCTTGTATAGCCTGTCATGGTCCACAAGGCAAGGGTAATCCTGCCGCTAAATATCCCTCTGTCAACGGACAAAAAGCGGGATATAGCAAAAAGCAATTGGTGGATTATAAAAGTGCAGCCCGCAAGCCCGATGGTAATGCTGCCATCATGCGTGATGTTGCCTCAAAAATGTCCGATGACGAAATGAAGGCAGTGGCGGATTACATGCAGGGGTTGTATTAAACTCGTCCAAAATAAATTTTGGACTCCTAGAGTTCAAAATATTAAGGAGACAATAACTTATGAAGTTAGCTAGAACGGCATGGTTAATAGTGGTAAGCAGTTTATTTATGACTCACTTGGCGTATGCCAATGAGCCTTATGCAGGCCAATATGAGCTGCTCAACTCCCCACAAGCAACCAACAATCCAGACAAAGTTGAAGTGCTGGAATTCTTTTGGTATGGCTGCCCACATTGTTATTATTTAGAGAAAAATTTGCAATCTTGGCTAAAAACTAAGCCAGATTATGTCGAATTTAAACGGATTCCAGCCGTATTCACTAAAACGGGTGGGTGGGCTGTTACGGCAAAAGCCTATTACACGGCTGAAGCATTGGATATCTTGGAAGAAATACACACTCCCTTTTTTGAAGCGATACATAAGAAAAAACGGAGGGCTTTGAAAAAGCAGGAACAAGCCATCCAAGGTTTTTTTGCAGATTATGGGGTGAGTAAGAACCGGTTTAGTCGTACTTATCATTCCTTTTGGGTTGATACCCAAATAGGTCAGGCGCTGGACATGACCCAAAATTATGGTATTAGCGGGGTGCCAGTCATTTTTATCAATGGTAAATACCGTTTAACCAGCGAAATGGCTGACGGTTATGATAATATGAAAAAAGTTCTCAATTATTTGATTGAGAAAGAATATAAGTTGATGGCTGAGTAAGTAAGCCATGGAGTCCAAGATTTATCTTGGACGTCCAAGATAAATCTTGGACTCCTACCAAAATTCCTATCAAGGTAATAGATGACATGATGAAATTCATACAGCACACTCCAACTCAACTAATACTAAAACACCGCCCTATCGCACATTGGTTAATAGGCAGCTTTTTGACGATAGTCGGGCTAGTGATAATTATTCTATTTAGCAAAGCGTCAACATTCACTTGTGAACGAATGCAAGCCTCACAAGGTAGTTGTGAACTAAAACATTCATATTTCATAATGTCAAAGACTATTATAATTTCAATTAAAGATTTAACAGGTACAGAGGTGGTAATAAGTCACAGTAGGGGAATAGATAGTTTTTTTATGCGACAGCCTCACTACCAACTTATATTGTTAACGCCAACGGAAAAAATTGCTTTAAGCCATTATGGCACAATGAGTCGTGAAAAACAGGACATTATGGCGGATCAAATCAATATTTTTCTTAATGATCCCCATGAAAGCTTACTTGTCATTGAGCGAGATAATCGTTGGCTGAGTTATTTGATTGGGGGCTTTTTTATTATTGTTGGCTTATTGGCACAATTGAGTCAAATCATCACAGTAACATTTGATAAGGCTGTGGATAGTTTAAAGATTGAACGGCAAGGCTTGTTAGGCAATGAAGTGGTTGAACATCCACTTGATGAAATTGTCGAAGTCAAACTTAACACTTCATCTTATTTTAATTCTAAAACAATCCTTTATCAGGTAGTTTTAGTGTTAAGTTCTGGTGAAAATATTTTGCTAACTTCTAATAGCAGTTTGGGTAAAGCAAGAAAGCAGAAAATAGTTGATGAAATGACAAATTTTCTCTCCGAAACCTAAAAAACCACTACCCCATTGGTCAGATTTAATGACATGTCTTTACTTTCTCGCCGTCTCCCCATTATCCTACATGACATTTGCATGGTAACACTCGCCTGGGTGCTGGCGTTTCTTGGCCGCTATGGCTTGCCTTTACTACCACACGTTGAGGCTGTTTTTTGGCAAGTTTTGCCCATCGTGATCATAGTGCAAAGCATTGTACTATGGTATGGTGGTTTATATCGAAGCATTTGGCGATTTACCAGTATGCCCGATTTATCCACCATTTTACAGGGCGCGATTATCGGTACGCTTGCCATTGTTTTGGTACTCGTTTTGTTTAACCGCATAGAACTCGTTCCGCGCACTTCTTTGCTATTTTATCCCTGTCTGTTAATTTTTTTATTGGGGATGCCCCGTTTACTATATCGCTTATGGTATGAACATTCCTTTAAATTGTTATTCAAGCGTCAAACCGGTCCCCAACGTGTCCTCGTCTTAGGTGCTGGTACCTCTGGTGATATGCTGGTGCGTGACATGCTGCGTAATTATACCTGTGGTTATCTACCCGTCGCTTTTTTAGATGATCAAGTGCGCCTGCATGGTGGCAAAGTACAAGGTGTACCCGTGTTAGGGAGTATTGACAAATTGTCCGAGTTCGTCAAAAGCTTGCCAGTTGATGTGATTGTCATTGCCATGCCAGCGGCTACCGACGAACAAATGCGGCGTGTGGTGGAATATTGTGAACGCTGTACAGTGCCTGTGCGTACTTTGCCCAAATTGGATAACCTTGTCAATGGACAAGTGAGTATCAGTGCTTTGCACGATGTTGCTATTGAAGATTTATTAGGACGTGCCAAAATACAATTAGATTGGCAAATTATTGAAGCCGGTTTACGCAACAAAGTCGTGATGGTCAGTGGCGGCGGTGGCTCAATCGGTGCTGAATTGTGCAGACAAATTGCAGGCTTAAATCCCACCGCCCTGGTGATTGTTGAACGTTGTGAATACAATCTGTATCAAGTCGAGATGCAATTACGTCAAGATTTTCCCGATTTGCTATTATATGCCCATCTAGGTGACATTGTAGATGCAGTGGCAGTGTACTCTATTTTAGAGCACTATCATCCTGAAGTGATATTTCATGCCGCCGCTTATAAACATGTGCCGATGTTGCAATCACAAGTCAGAGAAGCGGTTCGTAATAACGTTTTAGGCACCAAAATTATGGCCGAAGCCGCTGCCGCACAAGCTTGCGAAATCTTTGTTCTCATTTCTACCGATAAAGCAGTCAATCCGACCAACATCATGGGGGCAACCAAACGTGCCGCTGAGATATTTTGTCAAGCTATGAATGGGCGCAGTGCTACTCGTTTTATCACGGTGCGCTTTGGTAACGTATTAGGCTCTGCCGGCAGCGTTGTCCCCCTTTTTAAAGCACAAATTGCCAAAGGGGGTCCTCTCACTGTGACTGATCCCGAAGTCAGTCGTTATTTTATGACCATTCCTGAAGCCTGTCAGTTGATCTTACAAGCCGGCGCGATGGGGCAAGGCGGAGAAATTTTTGTGCTTGATATGGGTAAAGCGATAAAAATCATCTATTTAGCAGAACAAATGATTCGCTTATCAGGAAATGTGCCAGAAAAAGATATTGGCATTGTTTACACCCGTTTGCGTCCAGGCGAAAAACTGCATGAGGAATTATTCCACGCCGACGAAAAACTCTGTCAAACAAGTCACGCCAAAATTCTGTTAGCTGATCACCGTACTAACGATTGGGACCAGTTAAGCGATACTTTAAAGCAATTGGTAAAAGCCTGTGATAATTATGTGGAAAGCGACATCAAAAAGGTGTTAAAAGCCATTGTGCCAGAATTGAATGAGACTAGTTATTAGCACAACCTGGACGGAAAAACTTCATGAAAAACAAGCAAAAAAATATTTTCCACTCGGTGCTGTTGTTGAGCAAATATTTATTACTAACGGTATTTTTATTGGGCAGCTTCTTCACCATAGCTATTGTTGGCTGCTATGTCTGGGTGGAATTTCAGACTCAAGATCGACTTTATTCTGATATCAATCTCATCCCAACAAAAAAAGTCGCTCTATTATTAGGCACGACCAAACATTTACGCCGTGGTCGTATTAATCGTTATTTTCAGTATCGTATCAATGCGGCTGTGCAACTTTATAAGGCGGGCAAAATCAAATACATTATTGCCAGTGGCGACAATAGCAGCAGATATTATAATGAACCGATAGAAATGAAAAAATCCTTGATGGCACAAGGCATACCTGGCAATGTGATTACTTTAGATTATGCTGGTTTTCGTACATTCGATTCGATTGTGCGTTGTCAGAAAATTTTTTCACAAGATGATATTGTTGTTGTTTCACAACCCTTTCATAATAAACGCGCTTTATTTATCAGTGACTTTTATGGTATTAAAGCGATAGGCTTTAATGCGAGGGCTGTGCCTCTCAGTAATGATATTAAAACGCCGATTCGAGAATTTTTTGCCCGTTTGAAAGCCGTCTTAGATTTATATATTTTAAGAACACAGCCCAAATTTTTGGGGGAAAAGGTTTTTGTAACAGATTGAACTGGTACGCTGTAACATAAGTTATTGGAGTACAAAGCTTTAGCTTTGTACTGTCTGACAAAGCTAAAGCTTTGTACTCCAACACGTCAAGATAACTTTGACGGAGTACTACTTACCTTTTTAAGATTTTTAAAGGATAATTTGGCCACTGTTTTTTAAGTTTTTTGGTAGGAGATTTATCTTGGACGTCCAAGATAAATCTTGGACTCCTACTACGCTGTCAATTTGTTTTTTTGGAGTACAAAGCTT
>JSZA02000046.1 GCA_000785145.2 Candidatus Thiomargarita nelsonii | reverse complement strand
CGTACCGTTTTGAAGACTGGCCTTGGGCAGTGTTCCACCCTTCGGGGTGAGTGATGTACAGGGCCAAGTTTAACAGTTGATGCAGAGCGTTGCTGAATGCATTCCCACGCTCTGCGCACTCTCTTAAACTTTTTAAATAATTGAAATTAAAGGATATTGTGTAGGGTGGGTAGGGGCAATCCCTTGTGGTTGCGCTCCGCTCTACCCACCCTACAAAAAAACTTGTGTATAAGAGAGTGCGCGAGGCAAAGGAACGAGAAAATAATCCTGTCGAAGCCAGCATTAAGACGGCTGAAGTTTTACCCATGTTATTTTTCTTTGAAGTCTTAAAAAAGAGTGAACCCAAATTAATTGGGGGTAAAATCCCCGAAGATGGCTTTTATTATTCAAAATAGCTAGTAGAAAATAAAGGGCAACCATAAAGGATTGCCCCTACATAGAAGTTTTTTCGTAAACCAGATGACTTGTATGGGCAAACTAGAGTAAGGATGGTAAAAGACAAGTTGTGGATGGGCGTCAAAGATTAAGTACTTTTTTTAGTTTTGTTGATGGTGGATTTAAATTAAACAAACTCAATATTTTAAAAGAGCAAAATGGTAAATGCTTTGAAGATTTAGAACCACTTCTTCAGGGTATGATTGAAGATTATCAATTATTTGTTTATGTCATTCAACCACCGACATCGGAAAAAGTCAAGTTTGATATTTTTGATCGAGTTAATCGTGGTGGCACTAAATTAAATCATCAAGAAATGCGAAATGCTTTATATCAAGGTAAAGCAACTGAATTATTAAACCGATTAGTCAAATTGGATTGTTTTAAACAGGCGACTGGTAATGCTATCAATAGCACAAGAATGAGAGATAAATATGTCGTTTTAAGGTTTTTATCTTTTTATATGTTATATGAAAATTGGCTAGACAATATTGAATATAAAAGTGATATTGATGATTTTCTAGCTAAGACTATGGAATTTATTAATAAATTAAATGACGAACCCGTTGAACATTTAGCGCGTCTATTTGAAACGGCAATGCTTAATAGTTATAAAATTATTGGTGAAAATGGGTTTAGATTCGCCAAAACAGGTAAATCGACTAAACCAATTACTATGGCATTATTTGAAATAATGGCGTATTTATTTAGCGATAAAGAGATTGGAAATCTTGAGAAAGATTTGGTAAAAAAAGAAGTTGAACATCTAAAATCAGAATTTGAACAAAGCGGAACTTTCTTGAGCCGAATAGATAGTTCAACTAATGTTGCGTACCGTTTTACTAAAATTAAAGAACTAAGTAACCGTCCATAAATAAGTTAGGCAACTAAGGTATTTTAAGGTTACCCGTCTAAGTTCTTCGGAACTACGTTAGGAATGAAAATATAGGCACCTTGAGATGCTTCGGAAGTTTCAAGCTCTGCGGAGAGTCATTAAACAGTTCTGATGGAAAGGGCAGTGTGGCTTTCAGATAAAACCATTCTATAACATTGACTAGGAGACCATTACCAGCGCAAGCTGAGTTAGGTAACAACTTATGCAAAGAGTATTCGTTTTAGTGAGCAATAAACAACCGCTGATGCCTTGCCACCCAGCAAGAGCACGCAAACTATTAAGAAAGGAAAAGGCTGCCGTTTATCGACGCTACCCTTTCACAATCATTATGACGCACCGCGTAGGTGGTGATTTACAGCCTATCGAGATTAAATTTGATCCGGGCAGCCGCACAACCGGAGTTGCTTTGGTTGGACATTTTAACCGTGGGTCAGAAGTGATCTGGGCTGGCAACTTAAACCATCGTGGGGCTCAGATCAAAAGAAATCTTAACTCAAGACGGGCGATACGCAGTTCACGCAGAAATAGAAAGACTCGTTATCGACCCGCACGGTTTTTAAACCGACGGCGGCCAAAAGGTTGGCTCCCACCATCATTACGGTCACGAGTTGATAACGTCAAGAATTGGATGCTCAAGTTGGATAAGTTGGCACCGCTTACTCAAATAGCAGTCGAGACGGTTAGGTTTGATACTCAGAAAATGCAAAACCCAGAAATATCGGGTGTCGAATATCAACAAGGAGATCTCGCTGGCTACGAATTGCGCGAGTATTTACTAGAAAAATGGGGCCGCGAATGTGCCTATTGTGGTGCCAAAAATGTACCGCTTGAAATTGAGCATATAGTTGCTCGTAGCAAAGGTGGCTCAGATAGAGTATCCAACCTGACTTTGGCTTGCACTCCATGCAACATCGATAAGGGCAACAAGGACATTAAAGATTTTCTCAAGCGCAAACAGAAACGTTTGAAAAAAATCCAAGCGCAAGCGAAAACACCTTTAAAAGACGCTGCCGCTGTCAATGCTACCCGCTACGCGACTGGCAATGTTTTAAAAGGCTTTAGTTTACCTATTGTTTTCTCAAGTGGTGGGCGAACCAAATTTAACCGTATCAAGCTAGGTTATAAGAAAGACCATTGGATTGACGCAGCCTGTGTTGGTGAAAGTGGTAGCCATGTTATTATTCCACAAGCGATAACGCCTTTGATTATCACCGCCAAGGGACGTGGTTCAAGGCAAAAATGTAGTATGAATCAATACGGCTTTCCGAGAACGGGCCCAAAAAAACATAAGCGAGTCAAAGGCTTTCAAACTGGCGATCTTGTAAAAGCTATCGTGACTAAAGGGAAAAAGATAGGCACGTATGTTGGGCGTGTCGTGGTGCGAGCCAGTGGTAGCTTTGATATTGGTAGTGGTGAAGAAAAAGTGGCTGGGATTTCATATAAATATTGCCGTTTGCTTCAAAGGTCTGATGGCTATGAGTACACATAAATAAACCTGCTTTTTTAACAATTGAAGAAATTAGGAACATGCACGAAATAATTTAATCAAGCTATGCCATTCCCAGTTGACTAAATTATTTCATGCACGTTCCTAAGAGAAAAATTATTATCATGATAAATCAATTAAAAATTAAACGATTCAAATGTATTGGTGATGAATTTTTTACTTTTAAGAATTTAACCATTTTAACTGGTTTAAATTCTGCGGGTAAATCTTCTGTGATTCAAAGCATTTTATTAATGTCTCATTATTTTGGTGAGAAAAAATTCTTATCAGAAAATCTGCTTGACTTTACTAATAATAGAAACAAATACCTCAATGCCAAAGAATTTTCAATTGAGATAGATGATACTTGTTTAACTAAAAATATTGATGGCATAAATAAACAAGGAAATTTGCCACATTTCACAACTGAACAAGATATATTTCACGTAGATGCTAACAGATTAGGTCCCGAGGAACTTGCTTTATATAGTAGCGAAAATAAAATAGGTAAAAATGGTGAATTTATTTTTAGTTATTATGAACAAAATAAAAGTAATGTTATTGAAAAATCTTTAATCAAAAGTGCAAATTCAGATACATTACAGAGTAATATTGATTATTGGTTGTGCGACTCGTTTGGCCTAATTCTCTAGGGAAAACAAAGCCTTAATGAAAAATTTCTTATATGGTGTGAATGGAATCGCCTAGCTAGGCAGCAGCTAGTAAGCAGAGACCGGCGGGAGTATTCGCCAGTGCAAGGGCTCAAAGCCTCAAAAGGGCAAGCGTTATGGATACTGGATATATTTTTAAGGTCGGTAAATCAAAAAACCCCTTGGGGTTAAAAGGTTCGTAGGTATTTAGGTCAGGCTGTGCCTAAATACGTTGTCCGATACACATCCGATTATTGAATATAACCTAAGTCCACAGGTAAACATATAAGAGAAACGAGTAAAAACGATGTATATGTCACTTGCTGGAGTGCAAGAGGAGTGTGCAAACACTTAGCGACAGCATCGGGTAGGATAGAGTGGTAAGCCAACGCCAGTAGAAACCGACTAAGGGGGATACTGGATATGCTAATTCACTCTCGGAATAATTGTGTTATAAATTTAATTGAACAAATGCTGGGCAACCAGCTAATAATTGATAAGGCTAACTTAAATTATGGATATACTTTGGCAATACCCGAACCCTGAGTGGGTTCCCGTATCTCACCTTGGCAGTTTGAGATACGAAAGTATCGAATCTGTTATGGCAAGGTGGGATTGGGACAA
Organism: Candidatus Thiomargarita nelsonii; assembly: GCA_000785145.2. Lineage (GTDB taxonomy): Bacteria > Pseudomonadota > Gammaproteobacteria > Beggiatoales > Beggiatoaceae > Thiomargarita > Thiomargarita nelsonii_B. The sequence goes on along the minus strand of JSZA02000046.1, from coordinate 41,128 downwards.
GCTCTGCTTTCATTGGGGCAAAGTGCGTCAACTTGTGTTCAATTTGCATTTCGAGGCAAAAGTTTTCGCGGTACTTATGCGAAAACTTTTGCCTCGAAAAGAGAATTTATAAAGCTACAAAATCAGGTCGGTACAGAAAGGCAAAAAGCTTAATGTACCTATTGCAAAACTCGTATTATGCTTCAGAGGCAAAAGTTTTTGCGCGCAAAAACTTTTGCCTCTGAAGCTTTTAGCAGTGCGAACCGTAACAACGGAAAATAAAGGAAAACGCACCGCAGGAGTAGATAGAGTTAAAGTCAATACGCCTAGACAGAAAATGGCTTTAGTTAAAGATATGTTAGATACAATCCAAAATGGATGGGATAAATACAGACCAATGCCGGCTAAGAGAATATACATTCCGAAAGCTTCAGAGGTAAATGTTTTTGCGCGCGCGCAAAAACATTTACCTCTGAAGGAAAACTTAGACCTTTAGGCATACCCACCATTAAGGATAGGGCAATGCAAGCAGTCACTAAAATTGCGCTTGAACCATTTTATGAGGCGAAGTTTGAATCATGTAGTTCTGGATTCAGACCAGCCATGGGATGTCACGACGCAATAGATAAGATTGCAGGGGCATTACTAAAAAAACAGAAATGGGTTTTAGATGCAGATATAAAAGGCTGTTTCGACAACATTGACCACAAATTTCTAGCATCGCAAATTGATGCAGAGGCAAAAGTTTTCGCGCGCGAAAACTTTTGCCTCTGCAACATTGGAGACCGATAGTGAAGCGATGGTTAAAAGCCGGTTATATGGCCAAATCTGAGGCCACGAAAAAGAGCGAATATTACCGGACAGACATGGGAACACCACAAGGAGGAACCATCTCACCGTTGCTAGCTAATATAGCTTTAGACCAAATGGAGACCGACCTAATTGAACACCTACGTGGGATAAAAGGCTGGAAAAAGAGAATCGGCACAACATCGATAAGTACAGTTGTTGATAAGAAATCGAAAAAATCTTACAGAGTTAGGAAACACCTAAACATCGACCTAGTTCGATACGCCGATGACTTTGTAGTACTCCATAAGGACAAAGAGGTTATTGAGGAATCCAAAAGATTTATAGGCAAATGGCTTGAGATAAGAGGACTAACCTTATCTGAAGAAAAAACCAAAATTGTTCACTCGACAGAGGGCTTTGATTTTCTAGGGCATCACATCCGGCATTATGAAAATCGGGTCAAGGGTATCTACAAGTTAAAGTTATTAAATGGTACCCCCAATGAACAGCGAAGGGCTAAAGCAACGCATGTATTACGAGTTGAACCAACTAAAGAAAAGATAAAAGGTCATTATAGAAATATAAGTGATACTATCTGGAAGACAAAGGCAGCAACTCCCTTGCAACTAATTGCAATACTCCAACCTAAGATAACAGGCTGGGCTAACTACTATAAGGCAGTACATTCGAGTGAGGCATTCAGCAAACTTGACCACTTACTGTGGAAAAGGCTATACCAATGGGCGTGTCGTAAGCATCCAAATAAAGGTAAACGCTGGGTGGCAGACAAATATTTTGGCACTGTTAGTGGTAGAAAATGGACTTTTGCTCAAATAGTAGGCAAAGGTAAAGACAGAAAAATCGTCAAATATCTCAAGGGATATTCCAAGCACAAAGAAAAAACGGGGAGTTATGCAAGAGTTGGTTACGATAGGTCATATTACGACGGTGATACCGCCTACTGGGCGGGACGGCTATCCAAAGGCTACGGTAACATCACACCGTCTAAAGCAAAAATGCTAAAGAGACAAGATGGGATTTGTCCAGTATGCAAATGTAGATTTGGCAACGAAGACCTGCCAGAAGCACATCATATACACCCAAGACATTTAGGAGGTGAGGATACATACACGAACTTAGTGCTGGTTCATCTACATTGCCATGACAAAATACATCGGGAATACAGACGTAAGAAAGAGGAAAACTGTCAAACCCATAAAGACTTCAAGAAGTTTTTGAATAAAGATGGGACTATGAAATACAAAGAAACAAATACAGATGGTACCTCTACTGTACTTAGAACAGGAAAAGATGCAGGAATAATAACGCCTGTATCGGGTGATGACAAGGAACCAATTTGAAATCACTCTAGTAGCTAGGAGATTTACTATAAAGTTCTTGGAGTAAATCGACTCGGGGGGAAACTCCCACAATTAATGAGAGAAGTTATTGATAGATATTCTACTTAGCATTAGTTTATGTTAATCCGAGGAGCCGGATGAGTTCGAGAGTCTCAAGTCCGGTTTTGAAGACTGGCTTTGTAGGGTGGACTTCAAACTCCTGCCACCACGGGGGATAAGGGAGGTGACCTGCATCGCCAAGTTTAACAAGCTATATTTTAGATGTAGAAGTAGAGCTAAGTACAGAAAGAGTTGCCGCTAGTCATGTCAAAGTCAGTTATAAGTTCAATAAACTTCAAGCCATCTCACCGGATAGTTTAGGTGCTGGAACTAGCTATGTTGTTAAAATTTTGATTGTCTGTTTATTAGCTAAAAAAGGTAATGTTTTATTACTAGAAAACCCAGAAATTCATTTGCATCCCAAAGCTCAAGCCAAACTTGGGGATTTTTTTGCTTTTCTTGCCAATAGCGGCGTTCAAGTTGTTTTAGAAACTCATTGTGAAAATTTAATTGATAGAATTAGATATGAGATCTATAAAAATCACATTAATAATGATGAGGTTGTCATTTACTACAAAGAGGATTCCAAGACACCTTTTGAAAAAATAGAAATTGATGGCACTGGGCATTTCATTCGGGAAAATCAAGAAGCTAATGACAATTTTCCGTCCAGTTTTTTCGGAACAAATTTAACCGAACTGTTGGAAATGGGATAAAATAATGGAATATACAATTGTGTTAAGCGATGAACTGTTAAAAGCGTATTATGACTTTAAAAATGCCAAAGAGGTTGATCAACAGATAATAACCAATCTTTTAAAGTATTATTCTAGGCATTTAACCAATATTGCCCAATTAAAAAGAATTGCCATAGAGGTGGATAATTCTTTCAGCAAGAACTTATTACGGAAAGGTTATATAAATCAAACATTAGAAGAACTTTGCGAAAAAACAAAATACAAATTCATTTTAAATACTGAAAGAGATGATTACCCTTATCTAAATATTAATGCTGATAAAATCGAAAGAAATTTTACTGCTACCTATAATAAAAATGAAAGCCGTGAGAAAACGATTGAACATATAAAAGCGTTATGTAGAAATGCTAAGTATATTTTTATATATGATAAATATATGAAAGATAATAAAGTCATTCAAAAAATACCTCACATTTTGCCTAAAAAGAAACTGAATATCATTTATAAAGAAGGGCAATTATCTCAAACGCAAATAAGTTGTTTAAAAAAAGAATGTCATGACTGGAAAATTCAACAAGATAGTAAAAATACCTATCCTGATTATCACGATAGATAGATATTTATTGATTGATAATAACATAGAAATTATTTTAACCAGTGGTTTTGACAATTTATTTGATGAAAATAAAGATTTTACCTATATTGTAAGAACTCGGTTTTAAAAAATATTCTCATTTGTTATATATGAAATTCATCTTAAAAATTCTTAAAGATTTTCCCGCCTATCTTTGGAATGGCTGGGGCGCTTTAGCCTCAATATTTCTATTCATCGCTTGTTGGGATTTAGGCGCACAGGTTTATGGAGAATTAGTGCTACCCTCTCCGCTTAAAACCTTTTCAACACTTTATGAAATGTTACAAACAGAAAAAGTTTGGGCAGAGATTATCATTACCACCAAAAGAGCTTTTTTTGGATTTTTGATGTCAGCTGTTATTGGCTCCGTTTTAGGTTTAATCGCTGGACTTTTTGCGACGGCTTCTATGATGAGCCGACCGATTGTCACTATACTTATGGGAATGCCACCGATTGCTTGGATAGTTTTAGCGATGATTTGGTTTGGTATGAGTGATAATACCATCATTTTTACCATTGTGGTTGCCTCTTTTCCACTGGTATTTGTAGGAGCTTTACAAGGAACTCGCACCATTGAGGATGACTTAAAAGAAATGTGTGACAGTTTCCATCTACCACCCAAGATGAAATTGACTAATCTATATTTTCCACATATTTTTTCTTATATTTTTCCAGCTTGGGTTTCAGCCCTTGGCATGAGTTGGAAAATAGTTGTCATGGCTGAATTATTAGCCTCAAATAACGGAGTTGGGGCAATGTTAGCCAATGCCAGAGCACAACTTGATACTCCAACGGCTTTAGCTTTAGTAGTCGTGATGATTGGTACATTGATGTTAATTGAGTATGTGGTACTTGAACCGATTAAAAGAGAAGTGGAGTTGTGGAGAGATTGAATATTTTTAATTTCAAACGCCCTGAATATGAGCGGTGGGATTTAGCAGCCCAAGAGTTTAAAAGCCGGGTGCTAGAATTATCAATCAAACTATTAGGCTTAATTCAGCAAGCGCGTGTTGACGATAAGGACTTTAAAGGGTTATATTCTGGAATTGATAAAAAAGATTATCACGGTGAGCTTGGAGACGATTAAAGTGGTTGACGGGTTGCCTAGTGATTTTACTTGAGGAAACAACATGACAACATTACAAGCCTTAAACCGCTCCAGTGAATACCGCTCTCAGACCAAAATTTCTGAAGCCGAATACTGGGAAAAATACTATAATGGTCCTAATGTGGTTTACGAGTGGAATAATGGATATTTGGAGGAAAAAGCGGTGTCTGATGTCTTAACGATTTTAATGTATAAATGGTTTTTTGAACTGTTAGAACATTATTTGAGAACGAATCCTATTGCTCAATCCGTTTTGTTAGAAATGGGATTTCGTTTCACGCTATCGGGAAAAAAGGAGGTGCGTCGCCCCGACTTGGGGGTGGTACTCAATGATAATCCCATACCGCTTTTGCCCCACGATAAAAGTTACCACGGTATTTATGATATGTGCATCGAAGCCCTTTCTGACTCGACGATTGAAATTATGGAACGGGATACCATCACGAAAAAGACTGAATATGCCCAAGCTGGGGTTAAGGAATATTATATTTTGGATAGCCACCGTGAGCGTACTCAATTTTTTCGTTTGAACAAAGCGCGTGGCGTTTATACACCCATCAAGCCACTCAAAGGGGGCATTATTAAATCGAAGGTATTGCCCGGTTTTCAATTTCGGTTTGAAGATTTGTTCAGCCAACCGTCTCCTGATGAGATGATTAATGACAAAGTTTATCAAGATTTTGTCTTGCCGGCTTATGCTAAAGCGAAACAACGCGCTCAACTGGAGCGTCAACGTGCCGAGCTACTAGCAGCGCGATTGCGATCATTAGGTGTCGATCCCGATCAAATTCACTAACAAACCTCTGTAGCGTTGAGTCCAAGATTGCAAGAAATCCGATCCCTCAATAAGTTCCCTCCTCCCTCGGGAGGACAAGCTTTTTTAAAAAATCGGATTTCTCAATGGAGATTTTACAAAACCTTTAAGTTATCCATGTAATGAGGTGAAATGATGGAAAGATTAGTTGTGGAGAGTCTTAACCACTCGTATGGTTTTACCGAGATTTTAAAAGACATAAATTTTGAATTAAACCAAGGAGAAGTATTAAGTATTGTCGGTCCCAGTGGTGGCGGAAAAACGACACTTTTGCATCTCTGTGCCGGATTATTGGATGTAGAAGAAGGTGAAATTAAAAATAGTTTTCAAAGTTCAGCCTTTACCTTTCAAGAACCGAGGCTGTTGCCTTGGAAAAATGTCATAGACAATATTGCATTAGGATTATTGGCAAAGGGTGAAGATAAAAATGAAGCCCTTGAGAAATCTCAACAGATTGCCATTCAATTTGGTTTAGAAAAAAAAGACTTTCAGAAATTTCCCAAAGATTTAAGTGGCGGTATGAAGCAAAGAGTCTCTTTTTCAAGGGCTTTAGTCATCAAACCCTCTCTACTTTTTTTAGATGAACCCTTTTCGGCACTGGATATTGGCTTAAAACAAGAATTACAATCCCATTTAATAGAATTAATTCATCAACAAGCGTTAACTATATTATTTATTACACACGACTTGATGGAAGCGATAAGGCTGAGTGATAGAATTTTGTTACTCAAAGCGGAGCCGGGTAGAATTGTAAAGCATTTTAAATATGAATTACCTCAAATGCAAAGAGATAATGAATATATATATAAAGAAAGCGCGAAGATTTTATTGGATAAAGAAATCATAGAAACCTTTGAATTGGAATTCAAATGAGGATATTTGGATTAGTATCCTATTAAAAAATAATCAGTGAAACAAAATAGGAGTCATTTTTTGTCAATTTCAATAGACAATTTTTTAGCTGAATTTAAACAAATTGCCCAAAAAAAAGGCGTAATTTTCTGGCCTCGTCCTGAGAATATAAGTATGATGAGCATACTTGGATTGACTCGTTCCATTGTGACGACAGATATTTTACTCAATTTAACCAAAGGTGATTATTGTGGTGGACCATTGTCTGAAAAAGGACATCCTGATGCTTGGTGCTTTGGGAAAACGATGAAGGGCCACGAAATCTATATTAAATTAACCATTGAAGAAAAAAAGAAACGGAAAAATGCCATTTGCATTTCGTTTCATGAATCTACAAAGCCTTTGAGTTATCCCTATCGTTAATCAATTTTATCATTTCTTATTGATTTTAAAAAAAAATAATTGAGGTGAATTATGCTAGAATATTGTTTAAATTGTGACTATGAAAAAACACTGGAACTCAAAAAAGAACCCGTGATAATCACGGTGCGTAGTGAAGCTATTGAAACAATAGAAGAATTTTATAAATGTCCTGTTTGTGGCGAAAAATTTACGAGTAGTTTAGGGCATGATGCCTTAGAGGACGCTTATCGTCAATATCGCCGCCGTCATAATCTGGTACTACCCGAAGAAATTCGTCATTGGCGTGAACACTATGGATTAACGCTAACTGAATTAAGCCATTTGTTGGAATGGGACGAAGCCACTTTAAACCGCTTGGAACAAGGTGCTTTACAAGAAACGTCTGAAGATAAATGGCTTAAATTTATTATGGTACCTCAAAATTTGTTGTATTTAATCATCAGCAAACCAGAAACTCTCAGTACCAAAAAACGAAAACAATTGATAAGCCAGCTATCTACTAATCGAATTGTGGTTGAGGCTTTACAACGGTTTTATAGCATTTTGCGGGAAAACTTTAGCGATTTTGGCGAACGTCAAATGTTGGGCATAAAATGAATCAAGAACCGTTCGCAACTAAGCACTATCTACACTATCCAAAGGGAGATTTTCCGCCCTATTTAGCTTATGGATTTAGAGCCATATTTTTGCTACTGGCTCCGTATATTGTGATTTCTATCCTACTTTGGGGATTGGTTTTTAGTGGATATATTAATCCTTTTCTCAATGATATGCTTTCGTGGCATATTTATGAATTTTTATATGGTGTTGGTATTGCCGGCGTGATGGCATTTTTGTTTACTGGGCTACCCGAACTTTTTCCCGGTACTGTACCGATTGTCGGCAAAAAATTAGCTTTAATCGTAGGGCTTTGGGTATTAGGCAGGCTGAGCTTTTGGTTTATCGACAATGTTTATGTTGTCGCAATTATCAATTTAGCCTTATTTGTTTGGATCATCTCTTATGCCGTCAAACCCGTTATATTTGATCCACTGCAAAAACATGCGAGTATTGGCTATACTTTATTAATACTATTTTTTATTGAAGTTTGGTTTTTTGGAGCCATTGCCGGATTTTGGTCTTTCATACTACTTGATATACTCAAAGTGGCTTTAGGTGGATTTATGGCTCTGACCATTTTAGTATTAAGAAGAGTCAATATGGAAGCCATGAATGAAATAATAACGGATGAAGAGATTGATGATACTTTTATTGCTAAACCACCACGATATAATTTAGCCGTCTTTACCATTGTTATTTTCACTATAGTCGAATTCTTATTTCCCCAAAATCAGATATTAGGCTGGTTAGGTTTAGCAGCGGCGAGCGCCATTTTAGCCATTTTGAGTGATTTCGTCTTGGAAAATGAGAGTATATTTTTTAAGCCCTATTCTTTATATATGATGACTATTTTAATACTCATGGCACTTGGATATGGAATGATGGGATATGATTATTTAAATAGCCAAATTTATGGATTAAACCACTTTCGACACTTTTTAACAACGGGTGCATTTGGGCTTAGTTTTTATATGGTGATGATCATAATCTCTCAAGTACATACCGGCAGACATTTAAAGTCAAACCTATTGATTACTCTCAGTGTCTTTTTAATCGTCGTCGCTACTTTTATCAGGGGTTTAATTCCATTTTTTCTGGAGTATTCAAACATAATGTATTTAAGCTCATCAATAATTTGGGCTTTACCTTTTATTATCTATTCATTTCAATTTTTTGGGTATTTAATCAAACCTAGAGTTGATGGAATAGCAGGGTGAGTGATATTGTTTAATTTCCTTAAACCGATGTCCTCCAATGCAACAAATCCGGAAAGATGTAGAACGATATAGGGATTCCGGTTAGTTAGGCATTGTTATAGCTTATGAATTTTACTCTGATCACAATTATTTATTGCGGTTGACAATGTAAACCAATGTCTATATATTGATTGGTTTTCATTAACCACACAGACTAACTGATAACTGAAAAATGATACATTCTGAATTACAAGACATTATTCAACAAGGAGAAAATTCTTCGGTTGAATTTAAAGAATATGGTGTAAAAAACGAATCTTTAGCTAAAGAAATGGTTGCCTTTGCCAATAGTCAAGGTGGTGTGATTATTTTAGGTATTACTGATAGCGGTACTATAAGTGGTATTCCCACTGATTCTGGCTTAGAAGAAAGGATTATGAATATTGCTAGAGATAGTATTATTCCAGCATTAGAACCACAATTTCAACCATATTCCTTTGAAGAAAAGACGCTTGGAATTATTACTATACCCAAGGGAAAGGATAAACCTTATCAAACTGCCGGAAAATACTATATTCGTGTTGGTTCAACTAATAGAATGGCTTCACAATCTGAATTGATGCGTTTATTTCAAGCAGCTGGTATATTTCATTATGATGCTAATGTAGTTGAAAAGACTGATATTAGTGATTTTAATTTTACCGAACTTGATCGGTATTTTAGTGACTATCATATAGATTTTTCTAAACAATCTGAACCAGATAAACAACGCTTACTTATTAATACTGATCTTCTTACTGATGATGGGCAAGCTACTGTTGGTGGATTGTTAATGTTTGGAATTAATCCAGAACGGTATTTACCACAGTCTGGGATTAGTTTTGCCAATTTTGCTGGAAATGAAATTCAGAGTGAATTAATTGATAAACAAAATGTGACTGGACCTTTGCCATTTATCGTGGATCGTACTTTAGCTATTATTAAAAGTAGTTTACCAGTTCCCTCGGAGATTAAAGGTGGCAAACGTGAAAACTTACGTGTTTATCCACCTATGAAGGTTTTTCGAGAGTTAATTGTGAATGCTTGTGTACATAGAAATTATGCGATAGTCGGTTCAAAAATACGAATTTTAATGTTTCGTGATCGTATTGAATTTATCAGCCCGGGCAGATTACCAAATACGGTAACTATTGAAAAATTAAAAGTAGGTGTGTCTTATTCCAGCAATCCAATTTTGCTTAAGTTTATGGATAATCTAGGTTATGTGGAACGTAGAGGATTACCTATGGTGTACTATGAAATCAAAAAATTAGGCAAAGAAGTTATCTTTAAAGAATTAGGAGAAGAATTTAGAGTTATTGTTCCTATAATATTCTGAACATGGATTATTTATGATTGTAACAGATTTTGGGGAGGACAAAAATTACCAGTTAATCCCCCCTTTAGTTAACTGATGTTACGCACTGAACTTCCAAAAGTCAAAGTCAAAATCAATAACTACAAGGATTGTATTTTAGAAAGGATAAATCAAAATCAAAACAATGCGGGGATTAATCTATATCTCTTTGGTTTTGACTTATCCATTTTTAAATACAATCCTTGTAGTTGATTTTGACTTATCGAAGGAAGTTCAGTGCGTAACATGAGTTAGTTAAGACGGAGTGCGAGTACCACGAATGGAGATAATGGAAAATTTAACATGAGTTATATAAAAAAAATAGAAATCAGCAAATTATTTGGGGAACTAGATATTAATTGGTATTTGGATCCCAAAGTAAATATTTTGATTGGCAAAAATGGTAGTGGCAAAACGACATTATTACGTTTACTCAAAGAAATTATAAAGCCTAGTCATAGTCATGGAGTTTATTTGGCTTCGGGTATAGAGTCAATTAGAATCGAACTGAATGACAATAAATACATTTATGCCAGCAAAGACTCCTTTGTGCCTCAAGAGGTTAATCTATGTTATATCAACACCTTTGACCGGTATCAGTCAGATTTTGAGCACTCAAAAAGTCATCAAGAGACCGAACTTGATGTGGTTTTAGAACCCTTAATCAATGACTGGAAAAGTTATTTGCTCAAACTGAAAATTTTAGCCGAAAAAGTTACGCTTGAATTTGATGAACAAATAAGACAGATTTCTACGAAGACAAGTGCGGACGACAATGATCTTCAAAAACTGAAACAATTATTAAATAATAAAACCGAACAAATTAACGACATCACAAATTATAAAAATCGGTTTATTGAACAAATAAATGCGTTATTTTATGATTCCCACAAACGGATTGATTTTGATAAAAATAATGCGATTATTTTTAGAAATCACCACAACCAATCTTTCTCCGTTTATGAACTTTCAGCCGGCGAAAAGCAAATGTTAATTATCCTATTAAATGTGCTGATTCAAGAAAATAAACCCAGTATCATTTTAATAGATGAACCGGAAATTTCCTTACATCTTGCTTGGCAATTGGATTTGATAGATATGATTCAAAGCCTGAATGATAACTGTCAACTTATTATTGTGACGCACGCTGCTGGAGTATTTAATAAAGGGTGGAAAGATAAAATTACCAAAATTGAAAATATTACTAGCACGATAGAAGATCATGACTGACATTGATATTGAAAACTATCCTTTGGATGGTGAATCTATCCTATTGGATAAAATTACCTGCTATGTAGAAGGTATGGAGGATATACATTTTTGGAAAGACATATTTGATTCAAACCGTCTTAAGCGAACGTAATCTAAACAATGCCGGTACCAATCTAATCTTATGTGTTGATAGTGATTTAGAATACCTACTCAAAAACCAACCATTATTTAACCACCCTTATATTTTTCACACTTATGCTTATTCAATCGAAAATTATAAAATATCGCCGGCAGCTTTGGCGCGGATTGTAGAAAAATCATCATATCCTGATGCGAATATATGTGGTTTTTCCTTTGTTAAATTCATCCAAGACTATTCCAAAGCCACTTATCCACTCTTACGTTATATTTTGTATTTTGAAAAGCAAAAACTTGAGCAAATTGCTAGTAAACAAGCTCATATAGTTTCTGAACCACTGATTTCAGAAAAGGAATTAAAATCAGTTTTTTGTCTTAAACCATCAGAAATTTGTCTGACTGATAATGCTAATGATGTCATTACCGGATTAAAAAATCGTGTCTCTAATTTGATAGAGAAAATCAAGAAAAAGCACACCAATATTGATTTTAGTAACATAGATAAAACATTATCTGAGTTGAAGGTACAAGAAACAGATACTTATTGGTATCTGAATGGACACATCATGTATGATTGTGTTGCAAAAATAGTTATGAGTAAAGTGATAAGCGATTATCGACAAGAAAAAAGACAGTGGTTTAAATTGCAGGAACCAACGGAAATGTTAAAAACTAAACAAAAGGAATATCATAACCTTCTCAAAAATATTGATTGGAAAACTCTTCTGAATGACGGATATATGTATTGTTTAATTTCCTTAAACCGATGTCCTCCAATGCAAAAAATAAAGCAAGATGTGGAACGATATAGGGATTCCGGTTAGCTAGGCATTGTTATAGCTTATGAATTTTACTCTGACCACAATTATTTAATACATTTTTTCAGCACCGTAACCCGACAAAACGTGGTTATCATATTTTATGATATATTATTTCTACAGCAGTTATTCTGTAGAATTTGTTAGTAGGAAGTAACCTTATATACAATGACTCATTTAATTCAAAAATTTCTGAAAAAGTGGTTTTATTTATTTTAATTTTTTTAAAATTCTTGGGGATATTAGTCAATTTACTCTCAATATTTTTATAAGTAATTTTTCCATTTTCATTGAATAACGGGATACTTCCATTGATTTGATAAAAATCAAAGTTAATTAGCATTTCTAACTGGCTAAATTTAATCATGTCTTGATGGCTAGAAAACCAATAGCAAAATCGGTATTTTCCTGATAAAGAAATCTTTTTAACAATTTCACTACGTTGGTACTTTATAAATTTTCGTTGCTGAAAATCATTAATTCCAAGAATAAAATTGCTTTTTAAATAATTTTTATCTGACAAAATGATTACTGCATTAAATAACTTAGCTAAACAAATGAAGCAAAATGTACCATAAGATTCATGTCCTACTAAAGTAAGAGAATAATTCTGACTTGTGGTATTTATAAAAAATAGAGCTTGACACAAATTCCAATTAAATCCTGAATCTCTAAAAAAAGAACATTTATCAATAGCTTCAAAATTAGCTTGATCCAATATCTGCGATATTAAAATCGCCCAGTCATCATTATAATATTCTGGAATATTATCTACAGCGAATTCGTAAGCTATTTTTAATAATCCCATTTTATATTTTCTAATATCAATATCCATAGTATCTTGAATATGAAGGAAACTTTTATGAGTTGATGTAACTATACCTGATTTAAATTCTTCTAAAGACATTCCTATTTTTCCTATTTTTTTATAAACTCCACCAAGTATTTTATCAATCTGTTTTTCGTATCTTTTATCTATAGTAAGACTAACTTTTCCTGTAGCTAAAATTTCCTTCTGAATTTCCTCCAGAGTCGGTATGTTGGGTAAAATGTGAGCATCTATTTTACCTTCTTTATTCATACAAATTCTTACTTTTTGCTTTGGATTATCATATAAGGTGGCTTTCTTGCTATCAAGTGGGTTAGGAATTTTTCCACTTTTTCCTTTAATATTATATATATATCTGTGGAATTTCGCCAATTTATGATTCGTAATAGTGCAATCAACGCGTTCACCTAATTTACTATTACAGTCACGGCAAACACTATAAATATGGTAGTAACCACCTAGAGACTCAGGTATAACATGTTCGTCTGAAAAATCACCTTTGTTCTTTTGTTTTCTACAAATAATACATTCGTTCATTATCTATTTTCCTAAATACCTTGTTAAGCAGGTAGCCAAGTAGGTTGGGTTAGCGAAGCGTAACCCAACAATCTTTTATGACCAAGAACGGGAGCAAAGTCACATTTCCCCAACAATCCCCATAGTTTCCACGCTCACGGTACACACCCGCTGCAATAATTCAATCACTTGCTCCTTATAATCAGCAAAGCGATAAGTGTTAAATTTCTCCGCAATAGTTGGATCACGGGGCTTTTTTTCTTTATATTGATCGAGTATCCATTCTAAGGCGCTGCGATTGCCCAGTTTATAATCCCAAGCCTCCGATGGTACGCCTTGCAAAGTGGTGATTGCGTCTAAATAAATTTTACCTGCCTCTTTGTCAGCCTTGAGTTTGGGCTTGTTTTCGGCATTGGCTGGCAATTTTTTATCAATCCGCTTGAGTGGATATTTTTTGACGGTTTCAAAATTTAAATGCAAATCCATCAGTTGTTTGCCCCATGTTACCCATTGATGAAAATCCTCATAAAAGGGGAGGCGAGGAAATTCGCGCTTTAGGTTGATAGCGTATTTTTCCCGATAGGCTGGGTTATGTAGTACGGCGTAGGTGTAGTGAAAAATGTCCTCTTTGGTGATCGTATTATTTTGGTAGTGAGTGCGAAATTGGTTTAAGCCCCAGTTGGTTATGTTTTCGGTGCGGTTGCCATCTTTATCATAACGGTAGAGAGGGAGGCATTGATTTTTTTCAAAAGCTAAATCATATGATGGAATTATATCAATAACAAGACATCCAAACTCTTTCCGATTACCAATCCCCGGAAAACAAATTACTTTATTTTCAAGGGAACTTGTAATAGGAAATATAGAATCTTGTTGATAAATTCTATGCACAATTATTCTATCAAAATAAATTTTTTTATTAACAAATGGTCTAAAAATAGAATTTTTTAAAAACCTGTCATTATATTCTAGTTTTGAGCCTTTTTTTAAATGTGATTCTAATTCAGATGTCCATTTAATTGTTCTATCAACAAAATCATTAATTGATATTATTTGATCTGATTTATCCCATCTTCTTTTTTCTCGTTGATAAAAATCACAAAAAAAACTAACTTTATCTTTTAATGTATCTTGGTTGAAATCATAAACCCATTCATCTCTTGCCGTCACTACTCCCAAAGAAAATAACTTAAAAACGGCTTGTTCATTCTGTTGAGACTTTGCCAACTTAGTATCTTTATTAATCAAAGGCAACAAATCATTAAAATTATTATCAGCAATGTTAAGCCAATTATGATTTTTGTCTGGTATGATACGTTTAAAATCAATTTTTCCAAATTCACTATTTCTTAAAAAATCTAACTTATCTATGGCTGTATCTAATTTAGGACGTGCATAATAAATTTTGCATGAAGTAATATTAGATATTTTAATCATAAAAGAAATTGCTACTCCAATTTTAATTCCAAAAACATTACCCTTTTCTTCTTTTCTTATATTACCACCCAAATCTACCACATAAATATGACTAAACTCCTCAGCAACCACCTTTCTAAAACCGTCAAAAGTACGCGCCTCCAAAAAAGACGAATTAGTCACAAACGCTAAAATGCCATTTTCCGACAACCGATTACTCGCCCACCGAAAAAACCGCGCATACATATCATAAACTTTAGTCTTTTGAGCCGTGCTGTTAGCAATATAAGTCCGTTTAATGGCTTCGTCTATACTCCCCTTGCCATCATACTTGCGATTTTTATTATTATCATTCTCATTTTGCTGATTAGCATTATATGGCGGATTACCCATAATCACCGAAATCTTACGCTCATTTTGGGCTTGGATACGCTCAGCATTTCGTTCTCCGAAACTAAACGCTGAAATGCTTTTCTGTTGATTTTTATAACTATACTCAAACCCCAAATTGTCCAAAGTATCCACAAAGCAAATATGAGAAAATTCCTTATACTCTCCCATTTTTTGCTTATAGGTATATTCAATATTCAAATTAGCAATATAATAAGGCAAAATCGCTACCTCATTACAATGTATTTCATCACGATATTTTTTACGGAGGCAATTTTTAGGCAAATAGTCAATCAACGCCGTGATAAAAGTGCCAGTGCCCGTCGCTGGATCAAGAATTTCTACATTGTCATCGGCTAACAAGCGGTTAAAATGTTTATCTAATAAAAAATCCGTGCTTTCAATCATAAAGCGCACGATTTCATTAGGCGTATAAACAATGCCTAATCTATCCGCTGCTTTGGGGTTATAGGTTTTATAAAAATTCTCATAAATCACCTTGAGGAATTTTTGCTTTTCGTGATGATTGACAATATTAGCCGCTTCTCGCCTAATGACTGCGTAGTAATTTTCAATGCTACTGAGCGTCTCGCGGCGCGTTTTGCCGGTGAAAAAGGTATTGATTACGCGATCTAATTGAATAGCGATGATATTTTCTCGGTGAAATTGCGACTCATTGAATATGGTAAAAAAAATGTCCTCTGTGAGAATATGTTGGATAATCATTTCTCGAATATCCAAAACAGTGATGTTGGGATTTATGGATTGTTGACAGAGGCTGAAAAAACTATCTAAAGCCGTTTTAAATTTTTTATTTTTTTGAGCTTGGGTGTCTAGGGTTTGACGGAGTGTTTTAACGATTGTGGGTAAATCGTTTTTAAAATGTTCAATAGCTTGGCGAAAATCTCGCACTTCTGGGCGTTCATAGTTGATAAAATTGGTGAGTAATTTATCTAGCTTATTGGCATCAGCCATACTCACGCGCATGACTTCAGTTCCGCCTTGAATTAATACGGCGGTTTGCGAATCCTCAAATAAGATATTATCGTTGGGGTAGCCTTTGGCAAATTTGGTTTGGATTTCTTTGTCTAAATTGTCATCTTGATCTTTGCTTTCCCAATAGCCCCAAGGCAGACGCAGGGCATCTTTGATCGTGCCATCAGGATAAACGGTGGTATTGTGTTTGGTGCGATAGTCTAGCTCCGGTACTAAAATAAAGTTTTTGCTGTCGCAGTAATTTTCTAGTAGCTTTTGAAAGGCAACGCGAATGGTGGTTTCTTTACGCGAGCCTCCGTATTGGATGATTTTTTCTACTTCGGTTTGGTAGGTTTGGATTTGTAATTTGGACATAATATATCCTGTATGTTGTACTAACAAGTTTCGGGTATTTTCCCAATTAGGCGTATTGAATTTTTTAAGTGCCTTTTCAGCACGTATTCTTTGCTACAGTATGTAATGTATTAAATGTATTTATAAATCAATCACATAGACATCTGTTTTTGGATGAAGATGTGCATATTCGGATGCGGCAACGAAACATAAAAAACTTTTGCCAACACCTGTTGTTCCAAAATGCGTAAGCTGTCATATCAGTTGTCAGTTATCAGTTATCAGTAATAATTAACGCTCCGCGTCGATGAAGGCAGTGCCCAAGCTTCCTCATTATTTTTTAATAGCCACTGCCTGCTGTGAGCAAACGTGATATGGCCATATATAATGGGCATATCAATAAAATAAAGAGTGAAAAATTGTAGTACTAAATGTAGTCAAATTAAGTTTACTATTGTCACACGTTCAACAATTCTGAAAATTGGAAATGATCATTATGTACACCAATAATCGTATCTTTGTGGGCGGCAACTCGATCATAAAACATCATAACATTTTCCTCGTTCCAACGCTCCATCGTCACTACATCACACTCCGCGCAATAAAATGGGCAGATTATCCAACACCAAACCAAATCACCTCAAAATATACTCCGTTTGATTGTTTTAAATCTAATATCAAACTCAGGATCGACGGCGGCTGAGGCATTTTCATCATAGTGCCTTAGAAATACACGGATTGATTACACAACCATCACTGATTGAACAAATTGTGGTCGATAAGCAAATCAAACCCAGTCTAAAGAGAACTTCCTCCTGCTCCGCAAAATAAGCTAATTGCTGTTGGTTTCATATAGACCATTTTGTCGGCTCGAACTGTTATTTGGATGTGAATTTGTTTTGAGGTTGGTGATGTTGGAGCGTCACATCTGTGTTTTTACGCTGTGACGTTGGAATGAGGATAAGGTGGGTTTAGCTCTACCCACCCTATTATTCAATATTTAACCCATGCTACGTTTGCTGTTTGCGGTTAAAATACGTGTTTTTGATAGATATTGTTATTTAATCTGTCCATTTTTCAATTTTAAAATCAGAACGCATTTGTGCAATTTTTTGATGAATTGTGTCATTATAAACAAGAATCATCTCATTACAAATCGCCTCACTCGCCAAAATCATATCAACAGTATGTTTTTTAAGTGCCTTCTTACTGATACCAGTTCTTTTTTTGTATTCGGAGCGAATTTCCCCAAATATTCTCCCACCTTTGTCAGGATTCAATGGTAATATATTGATATATTGCATTATCTGATTAAATCCTGTCAATATTCGTGCTATTTCTATATCAGGTAGGAGATATAAACCCGCTTTATATTCATAAACAGATAAATCAGATAGATAGATTTTATCTGTCGGAGAGAGTTTTTTTAAGTTCTGAATAACAGCGGGATAATATGGAGACTGATTATCTCCAGCATAAGACACTATATCTGTATCCAATAAAAAATATTTGTCCATTTGTTTTAAACTATTTTGCAAACTTATCAAATAACTTTTTACTCATATCTTTTCTAATTTCACGATTCACTCTATTCATTTTGTTTGAAAGCCCACTAAATGGATGATTATTCTCAAAATAATCAGCCAATGGATGAATCGATGTGACTTCTTTCTCTCTAGGTTCATCAACTGTAATAGAAACCTTAAACATTTGCCCTTGTAAACTAGCTCTTTTTATTAAATCACCAATGGTTTCTTGAGGCAGAACATGATTTAAGGTTATCGTCAATGATGTTTTGTTAATTGTATCCATAAGCAATATAATGATCGTTTAAAATACAATTCAATTTTGCCACAATATGTCTTTATTTTTGCTTGGTTAGCGACATCCTAGCTTATACCGTGCTATTAACTTTTTTCCCAGCACAAAACAATATGGCACGCTGCGTTTTGTGCCCCAACTCTCGTGCAACAGCGCGAGCTACCACTATATCATATCAGAGCGAAGTGCTATTAACTTTTTTCAAAACATCATTTTTTTTAACACACAAGCCAACCACCACATACATGCACCAACAACCGCACGATCACATATGACAAAGCAACATCACACTCCGCGCAATGGGCGGCAATTTAGAGCCATCTTTTTGCTATTGGCTATACTTTATTAATACTAACTCTTACTTTAAAACGCCAAAACCACAAAATCTGGCCTGGTTATGTCTAAGGGGTAAGCTCCCTTGGGTGATAAAACATCTATCACCTTTTATATAATTTTAAAGGGCAACCACAAGGGATTGCCCCTACACAGATTTTGAAGATAATCTGATGTATAATTATAAGTCGGGCAGATTGGCCAGTCGGCTCATGACATACTGAACCGCATTATAACTGCCTTCTTGAACTTCCCTAAGTTCAGTGCGTAGGATACTACAAATAATTATTGTCTGTCAAGATGTTTTTTTGATTGGTTTTCATTTTATGGTGTAGGGGTGTTTAATGCTAAAATTTATACTAGACATTAAAAAAACCTATTTTGTATTTTTGGTTATTTTAGTGGTTTTGGTGTAGAAACTCAACTGTCATTTCGACCAGCGGGAGAAATCTTTAATAAACTTATATGCTATGATTATCTATTTAAGCTCATCCATCTTATGGGCTTTGCCTTTAATTTAATTAAACCTAGTCGTATGAAAATTACCAAACTAATTTTGTTATTCACAGTTCTATTGATGAGTATATGGAATTGCTCCAAAAACAGTTCCAACGAAGTAATCGTTTACAGCACGGTTGATCAAATCTTTTCCGAACCGATATTAAAAGATTTTGAAACACAAACTGGCATAAAGGTTAAAGCCCTTTTTGATACGGAAGAAACCAAGTCAACGGGTATACTTAATCGCCTGATTGCGGAGAAAAATAATCCTCAATGCGATGTCTTCTGGAGCGGTGATCCGATCAGGGCGATTATTTTAAAAAATCGAGGAATCACCTTGCCATATAATTCGCCACAAGCCTCTGATATTGAGGCTCACTTCAAGGATAAAGAGTTTCACTGGATTGGGTTTTCGGCACGCGCAAGAGCGCTTATCTACAACACCAATTTAGTCAAGTCTGAAGATGTGCCACAATCTCTTTTCGATTTAGTCAAGAAAAAATATAAGGGGCAGGTTGCCATTGCTAATCCTCTTTTTGGAACAACTTCATTTCATTTTGCCTCTTGGTTCTCGTCTTTAGGCGATGAAAAAGCAAAACAATTATTAACCGGTTTCAAAGATAATCAAGTTGTGATCGCTACCAGCAACGGCGATGTCAAAAGGCGTGTCGTTCGGGGTGAAGTAATGTATGGATTGACCGACACAGATGACGTTTTTGTGGCAAAAAACGAAGGGGCACCTGTCGATTACTTGTTCCTTGACCAAGATGAACTTGGCAATCTTATTATTCCCAATACGGTTTCCATGATTAAAGGTTCGCCTAATTCAGAAAATGGCAAGCGGTTGTTCGATTATCTGCTCTATCGGGAAACCGAAGCCAAACTTGCGGTATCAAGTGCTCAAATGCCGCTGCATAAAGGTGTCAGTATTCCTGCGAATATTCCGTCTCTCGACAATATTTTGCCGATGAAAATTAATTATGATATAACGGCTCAAAAATTAGAAGAAATCCAAGGATTCCTTAAATCGTGGGTAGAGGATAAATGAGAAAATCGGTTTATACTATTACCATTTTAGCATTTTTCTTTTTAGTCATCTGCCCGTTATTTACAATGTTTGTGAGTTCATCCTTAGAACACTATTTAGGCATTCTAAATAAAAGCACATTATTTCTACTGCTCAAAAGCACCGGACTTGCCGTTGCAGTCGCAACGATTTCCACGTTGATTGGGGGATTTTTTGCATTGACTCTGACCAAAACGAATCTGCCAATCAAAAATATTTTAAAATTAGTATTTCTTGTTCCACTATTTATTTCACCCTACATTATTACTGTGTCATGGGTAGATTTTTTTTGCCTGTTTAAAAATGGAAAATCATTTATTTACAGTCCGTTCGGAGTGGTTTTTGTTTTAAGTATGATATTCTCTCCGCTCTCAATGATTATTATTTCAAGCAGTTTGGCCAATTTAAGCGCTCGGTTTGAAGAAGCGGGATTAATGATGGCAACTTATTCTCAAATCATTCTAAAAATTGTTTTCCCTTTAATTAAACCAGCGCTCATTTCGTCTTTTATTTTAGTTTTTGTTTTGGCCATTTCAGAATTCTCAGTGCCCGCTTTTCTTTCAGTCAACGTATTTACTACGGAAATATTTACGCAATTTGCCGCCTTTTACAACTATGAAGTGGCGGTGGCCAATTCGATAGTCTTGATTTTTATCTGTGTCTCTCTTCTACTGGCAGAACGATTTTATCTTGCCGACGCTCCATTTCTTTCTGTGAGTTCAAAATATCATCAATTAAAAATTGTTGAACTCAAAAAATCAAAACATCCTCTTTTGTTTATTCATTTTTTATATATCTTTATCTCGGTGATTATTCCGATAATCGTTCTTTCGGTGCAATCCTTTCAGGGTACTTTTTGGAATGCCGTCACTCTTTTGTCGCCACTTATGTTTGATTCTTTATTTTATTCTGTAATAGGCGCCTTTGTTCTGACATTTTTCGGATTGGTTTTTGCTTTTATTTCAGAGCGAGAAAAATTTAGATCGATTAATCTCATTCTACTCATTACGTTTGCCATTCCTTCAACGGTACTCGGCATTGGATTGATAAAGTTTTTTAATACACCTCATTTTAATTTTATCTATTCAGGTTTTTGGATTATCATCATTGGTTATCTTGGGCGGTTTATTTTCATTTCCGAAAAATTGATTTCAAATTCTATCAAACAGATTCCGCTTTCTTATGAAGAATCTGCTAAACTGATCGGAGCAAACTTTTTTTGACGAGTCAGGAAAATACTATTTCCCTTAATATCAGATGGGCTATTTGCCGCTTTCCTGATAAGTTTTATATTCTGTTTTGGAGAGCTTGGCACAACAATTTTAGTTTATCCGCCCGGCACATCAGTGATGTCGATAAAAGTTTATACGATTATGGCAAATGCGCCTCAAAGTTTAACCAGTGCCATGAGCCTTATTGTTTTAATGATTACATTAGTCGCTTTAAGCGTTTTATTTGCGGGACATAAGATTTTAATTAGACAAAAGTGGAGTTGAGATTAATGCCGATTGTATCTTTACAAAATATTTCAAAATCCTTCGGAAAGACACCTATTATTAATAATATCTCTTTGAATTTTAGCAAAGGTAAATTTATCTGTCTTTTGGGAAGTTCTGGCAGCGGCAAAACGACAATTTTGAGATTAATGGCCGGACTTGAAAAACTTGATGATGGAAAAATCTATCTAAATGGAAAATTAGTCAATGAAAAAGGAAGAATTTTGATTGCTTCTTCCCAAAGGGAAATCGGTTTCATTTTTCAGGATTTAGCACTTTGGCCGCATTTAACGGTTTATGAAAATATTGCCTTTGGATTAAAAATAAAAAAGGCGGAAAAAGCAAAAATATCTGCAAAAATATCTGAGATACTTGATTTTTTTTGCATTGAGGGACATCAAAATAAATACCCCAACCAACTTTCAGGTGGTCAGCAGCAGTTAGTTGCCATTGCCCGAAGTCTGGTTCTCAATCCCCAAATTTTGTTGATGGACGAGCCGCTTGCTAATTTAGATGTGAAATTAAAATCAAAAATACGAAATCAGATTAAAAATTTAACGAAGGATTTTTCGATAACAATTATTTATGTTACCCACGATCATCACGAAGCCTTTAAGTTGGCAGATGAAATCGTTATCATTAATGATGGGAAAATAGTGGAGATTGGCGCTCCAGAAGAGATTCATAAATCTGAAAATACTTTTGTGAAAGAGTTTATCGAAATCTAAAACCCGACAATCCGCACACCTTTATCCACAATCGGAATAGTTCGCTCCGCCTGGATTAATGTAGGGTGCGTCCTACGCACCGTCTTGTCAGGTATAATTTATCCACAAATGTTCAACACCTTTTGCATCACGCTCAGAAAAAGCAATTTTTATAAATGCAACATCTAGTGCAGAAACAATTCTTCTATAATCCCATGAAAGCTCTCTCCAAAAATATCCAAAAGTTTTCCGTGCTTTCTCACTGGCTGCAAGCATCTCAGGATCATTACTATCAAGCATTAAAATATTTTCATCATTACTCATTTTATGTTTTACCTTTATTTGTATGGAAAATTTTCCAGATAGCTGATGAAATTATTATTGACTGGCTCAGTTTTTGAGTCGTTTTTAAAATCAGAGTTAAAATGGAATCATGTACTAAAAATAAGCCTTGACGTGTTTTTGAGTGGATTTACTTCGTTACTTCGTATCAAAAATGAGGGTAAAATAAAAAAATATAAATAAATTAATATATTACATAAAAATTGTGCGTAGGACGCACCCTACGCTTGCTAAATTGTCATCTTGATCTTTGCTTTCCCAATAGCCCCAAGGCAGACGCAGGGCATCTTTGATCGTGCCATCAGGATAAACGGTGGTATTGTGTTTGGTGCGATAGTCTAGCTCCGGTACTAAAATAAAGTTTTTGCTGTCGCAGTAATTTTCTAGTAGCCTTTGAAAGGCAACGCGAATGGTGTTTTTTTTGCGCGAGTCTCCGTATTGGATGATTTTTTCTACTTGGGTTTGATAGGTTTGGATTTGTAATTTGGACATAATGAATAAATTACCAAGTTAAATGGCTACCATAGATAGTCTCAATATATTGCTTAATTCCTTTATCTGTTTGTTTGACAATATTTTTTAAAAATGCCTCATTTTCAAGTAATGCCATGCTAGTCAGTCGAACTACGCCTGCATTTGATTGTGTCCATGAAAAAGCTGGTATTGCAAAACCATGTGCAAAACTGTGACGCACTTTTAAAATTTGGTTCAGTCTTTCTTGCACATGTTGAACCCCCATATTGTGAGTTGCCCATATCCAATCACTAATTGGATCATATCCTGTATGTTGTACTAACAAGTTTCGGGTATTTTCCCAATTAGGCGTATTGAATTTTTTAAGTGCCTTTTCAGCTGTATTCTTTGCTACAGTATGTAATGTATGAAATTTCTGTATAGATGGATCGAAAGTGACGTTAAAAAATTCTCGGACTATATTATTAACATAAGCATCCCACGTTGCAACACTTGCAGCCAACGAAGCATGGTAATAAATTTGTTTTTCTACATGAGAAATCGGTTTCAAACGCGGATCGTTAGCGACCTTTCGTAAAATGACGGCCTTTTGCCTCTCGTCAAAATACTTAATTGCAGCAGGTGATGGCATTGCTTATCCCCTACAAATGGGAAGTAAATTTTGTGAATGCTTCCCGATACCTTTTGAGAGGAGCCAGATTAATTTGAACTCGTTCGCCAGATAAAGTATGAGGTCCAGCCTTCAATTCGCTCAAAGGTGTACCAGTTGTACCAGCAACAACACAAGCACTGTGATAGTCTGGAATAATAACAAAATTTTCGCTCGGTTTCTCTTTAGGATTAGCAAATAAACTCCGATGATCACGATAAATATGATTCATCGTTTTTTTGATTATGCTATCCATAGCTTGAAATGCTTTACTGGGTTTCTTATTGAACAGCGTTTGTCGGTAACATACAAACGTGTGGAGTTTGGCAACATCAACATTTTCTTCTTTGGCGCGTTTGGCAAAATTTATTTTCGCATAAGATGCGGTATGTGCATCTCCAACACCATAGAGCAGGGCTATGACGTTTTCAATTCCACGACGGGAACTATCATCGGCGGTAAAAGGTACAATCACGTAGTTAGCTGCTACTAAAGCTAATTGTGTATAAACCGCAAAGCTAGGATTGCAATCTAAAAAAAATACTGTCTCACGCTCTCCACTTTTTTTTATGCAACTCCCCATCAAATCTTTTATCCAATTGACAACTTGTTTCCAAGCGTCTATGGGGATAGAAAGTTGTGACGTTTGGCGAATTGCTTCAGATAAAATCTCCAGTAGGCTATCACCACAAACTAACCATAAATTATTTGCTATTTTGTTGTTAAAATTTCTGGGTTTACATAAAAACGGTTCAATATCAGTAATCATGCTAAATGGTGAATTGAGTCGGGCTTCAAGATAACCTGCCACCGTTGCTCTAGGTGTTTTTTTGAGAAGTTTAGTAATCGGAAAATCCAAATTGTCAGAATTCGAGTATCCACCCAACAGTATTTCGGAGAGATTAGCTTGGGGGCATAAATCAATCACATAGACATCCGTTTTTGGATGAAGATGTGCATATTCGGATGCGGCAACGAAACATAAAAAACTTTTGCCAACACCTCCTTTGTTGTTCCAAAATGCGTAAGCTGTCATATCAGTTGTCAGTTATCAGTTATCAGTAAAAATTAACGAGCCACTGCCTGCTGTGAGCAAACGTGATCTGGCCATATATAATGGCCATATCAATAAAATCAAGAGTGAGTTCTTGTAGGGTGGGTTTCGCGCAGCAAGGCCATTAAATTAAGAACAACTAATTGATTTAAAAGAAAAAAATACGCTCCGTTCAAAATCATATTTTTTGACAGAGACGCTCAGTAATATTTCGAATTTCCGAGAAGGCTTGGACGTATTGCAATACTTTATCTCCACACATGGAGCGCGTAAAGGGCTAGCTGATACCGGTTAATTAAAGGTTTTAGATGAATTAACCGGATGGTGAGATTAAAGAGATTCCGATTCCTAAATGGCGACATATTAGTGTATTTGATGGGCAACATGTAGAGAAGAGAAAGTTAAGTCAAAGTCCAGACTGGTCTTGTTGTGACTTTGACTTTTTCAGAGTTCACTAGCAATTTGAGCTAATGCAATCGCTAGAGTATGTTCGAGATAACTTCTGATATTTTTTTTCTTTGCTTCAATGTTTTCAGAAATCGAAATAACATGAGGCTCAATATTAAGTGGAATGGTGTCATCGTCATCCATTTTGTTCCCCTTAAATTCTAAAAATGAACCAATAGCAATTGTTGTATCATCATACCCATAATGATGAATGGAAATTCCCAATTGATATTTTTTATTCTCTTCTAGCCCAATTTTAAACATAAGCCATGCCTTGGGTAATCCTTTATTAAAAAAATAGTCATGCATTTTGGCATAGCTGATGATTTGTTTATAGAAATAATGCTCAGTTTTTTCATTACTGCTTGCAATGGAAATTTCGGCATTTCCATTCATTTTATCATGTACTGATTCCATCAATTCATTGAGCACTTCACGACAGAAATTAAAGACCTCAATTCTGCTCTTACCTAACGTAGCTAGACGTTCTTGTATTTTTTGATGTTTCCTGATTTCCACTTTATTTGCAAGTACTTCTATAGTTTTTTCCAAGGAAGCACTGTTCACATCTTTGAGATTAAGAGCTTTTTGAATATTCCTTTTTTGAACTTCCCCAAAATATGAAATCAAATCTTGTGGATTGCCATTGTCCGCCTTCTCTAAGGCTTCGATATATTTAACTTTCGCTTCTGCTCGTAAAACGGTAAAAGGGAATAATCCATGTTTAATAAAAATTAAGCTCGTTAGCAATCTGGCCATTCTTCCATTTCCATCCTGAAAAGGATGAATGGTTGTGAAAGCATGATGGAACCAAGTTGCCAGTATCAGTGGATGTATATGAGCATTTTCATTAGAAATCAGTATCAGATTGTCCATTTCTGATGCAATATGATCTGGGGAACAATATAGTATTTGAGTTCCATCTTCTCTTGTCGGATTATTTTCTGTTTGCTTATATTGCCCCTTTAATAATTCTGTTTTTAATTTGTTGCCAAATTGATCTCTTCCTTCAGCATATTTTTGATTCCTCGTCATGAGTTGATGAAGTTCTTTAATAAAACTGATGGACAAAGGTCTATTTTCTTTAACAATATCAAAAATAAAATTAACAGAATCCAAATGATCATTTAAATGACTGATTAAATCATCATCAGATATATTTGTATCTCCATGACTGAGGAAGCTTTTAATGAATCCATCATTAATAAAGGTTTCAGTCACCCCTTTGTTTAAATCATATAATCTCTCGATCACTCCTGTTTCAATGGCATGTTCTCTTTTCAATCGGTTAAGAAAATCAGCATATTCTCCTGAATCTTCTTTCAGTTTCTTCCTTCTTTCAAACCACGATGATGAAATATCATCAAGAATGGATGTATCGCATTCCGTCCAATGATCTTTTAATTCTATAGGCTTCCAAAGCCGGTAGACTTTTTGCATAATTTTCTCTTCTGCCGTTCACTCAATATCGCGGCATGTAGGGTATATTATTATTTGGGAGTTGTCTTATATTAAACTGACAGACGGTTGTTTTTGACTAATGAACGGTTCAACCTGACGCTATTACTACTCTGACTGTTAATTTAAATGGCCATTAAAATGCTCAAGCCCCGTTTTGATTGGAAAACTCTTCTGAATGACGGATATATGTATTGTTTAATTTCCTTAAACCGATGTCCTCCAATGCAATAAATCCGGCAAGATGTGGAACGATATAGGGTTTCCGGTTAGTTAGGTATTGTTATAGCTTATGAATTAATGCTACTTGATCAATACCTAATACTTCGTTACCTAATACTTCGTTATTGCTAGGGGAATATAGACATATTTTAGATGTGAGTGGAAGTATCCTAGCGTTTTAAAAATTATCAGGTACAATAAATTCACCACTTGAAGCTCAAGAATACCCCATTCTGCATCTTTGAGCTGTTCGTGATTGCGTCTAAATAAATTTTACCTGCGTCTTTGTCAGCCTTGAGTTTGGGCTTGTTTGTCGCAGTAATTTTCTAGTAGCCTTTGAAAGGCAACGCGAATGGTGGTTTCTTTACGCGAACCTCCGTATTGGATGATTATCAATTATTTATAATAATACAATTTTTTATTGTTATCATAAGCCATTGAAAAATAATAACTAACTCATAATGTTGTTTTTTTTGTAACTACTCAGGGCAACCATAAAGGATTGCCCCTACTCAGGGCAACCATAAAGGATTGCCCCTACTTATGAAGAGTGACGAAAATATTCTTATGTAGGGGCAATCCCTTGTGGTTGCCCTGAGTCGTTACATTTTTTCTTACACCCACGGATGATTTCCACACGCTGTCTATGCGGATTATGAATAATAATCAGTGATAAATAATTCACTGTTTTACCCTTCAAAGTCCTGATGTCTTTAACCACTATTTCTTCATTAGTTCCTGCTTTTTCTATAAAACTGCATTGTGAAACCATGTCGTACTTTTCAGCAAGTTCGATAATATCATCTAATAACGGTTTTACCTTGAGTAATACTAGGGTATCAAAATCAACCATCAGCTTTTCAAGCAATTTTACGCCATAACCAGCAGGTACTATTGCCATCGTCTCTTCCACTTCTACTAGCATTTCTCCTGAAATAGCAGCAGCGGCGTTAAAGGAAGAAACTCCAGCAATGGTTTCTGTTTTGATGCTAGGTTCTTTTTCCTGCACAGTGCGTACCAGATGCCCAAAAGTTGAATAGGTTGAAGCATCACCCTCTACCAGAAAAACCACGTCCAAGCCTGCCGATAATGGCACTAGCACAGCTTCTGCCGCTTTATGCCAATAACTTGCCAATTTTTCAGGATCATGGGTCATCGGAAATATCAGCGGTATATTCGTCTCAGGTAGTTGAAAACCCGCATTCAGGGCGATTTGCAAGGCAAAGCTTTTGGCCCCTTGTTTGCGAATCGGATAGCTCCATATTGCTTCGCTTTTCAGGGCTTTATATGCCTTGATGGTGATTAAGTCTGGATCACCGGGACCTAATGATGCCCCTATTAAACGTCCAAATTTAGCCATTGTTATTGTCCTTGATGAATGATGCGCTAATAATAAATACTGGGTTTTCTGCTTCCAAACGTTGCATATTAAGTATCGGTTTACTGCGTGAAATTTGCATCTGGATAAAGTGCCACTCAAGCTTTTTGAACTGTTTTAAAGTTTCAATAGCAACATTTAGGTTTTCAATCGTCACAAAATTCATCACCAGCGTTCCACCAATATTGAGTCGTGATAAACATAACTCAATTAAACCAGTCAGATTACCGCCTGAGCCTCCAATAAAAATAGCATCAGCATTCTCCCAAGCATCTAGTCCATCAGGGGCTTTGCCTTGCTCAACGTGGTAATTGCTTAATGATGACTTCGCCATATTTTGCAGAATGATTTCAAAATCAGCCGTATTTTTTTCAATCGCATAAACACGTCCCTTTGGGCAAAGATGGGCGGCTTCCAAACCGATTGAGCCAGAGCCAGCCCCTATATCCCAGACTATACTGTTATGCCTAAGCTGTAATTTAGCAAGCGAAACCGCACGTATTTCCTGTTTGGTAATCAGACCTTTATCAGGCTTGCGTTGCATGTATTCAGCATCCGATACACCAATTAACACATTGTTTATTAGTGGTTTTATTCTTTTTAAAATGACCAAATTCGGATTAGGGTAAGACTGTTTTATAACCTCATCTACGCTTAACCATGCTGTTAATTGCTCATCAGATTTTGTCAAACGGGATGCAATCAACATCTGGAATTGATCCTGCATTTTTTCACAGTTTAACATCTGAGCAATACGTGCTGGTGAATTCTTAGGACTGGTATAGCAAGCGATTATTTCATTAGTCTTACAGTCGGAAAGCAGATCACGCATGTTAAACTTGGCCCTGTACATCACTCACCCCGAAGGGTGGAACACTGCCCAAGGCCAGTCTTCAAAACTGTACGTGAGACTTTCGCACTCATACAGCTCCTCGGCTTAGCAAAAACTATTGCTAAGTAACATTACTTAAATAACGTGTTACAATTGTGCGTATGGCCTTTTAGACCAAAACCTGCTATGCCCAAGAACTTTACTGCCTTAGCTGGTTGATTACTGAGGTAAGCTCGTAAATGTTAATTACTACGCTTATCCCCAACCTACCGTTATCAAGTAGGTCATTTCAGATTTCGTACAGGAGGAGGAGTTTCTACTTATAAAACCACATTTTAACAAATTTCCACTTGTTTGTGATTTTATCTCTAACTCTTTTCGTTTCCCGATACATTTTATTCCGAGGAACCATCTTTATTTCCCCACTTTTCCAACTCTTAACCTGTATCAGTTCGTTGTCCTCGTTGTTCCCATTGCTGTGGGTTTCCTGCGGTTTTGCTGTGTCCAAGTCCCTAGTTATAATTCCTGGATTACTGCCTACCCTAAGTATCTTTGAGCTACCGGTCGGGGTCGGACCCCTTCCCATTTTGGCTATATCAGGGCCATACTTTTCCTCAACTTCAGGAGATACAAACACCCCTCTTTTAATTAGCTCATTATACTCAATCGAATCCTTACACAGATTTCGCTTTCGTTCCCCATACTCTCTATGAATTCTGTCGTGGCAGTGAAGATGCAATAAGACCATATTCTTGAATTCCCACAGTCCCCCGTATTGGCGGGGCTTTATGTGATGGGCTTCAGGTAAGTCTTCATTCGTTAATGCACATTTACATACTGGACATAATCCACCTTGTCTTTTCAGCAATTTAGCTTTAGACGGAGTAATATTACCATAGCCTTTGGATAGCCGTCCCGCCCAGTAGGCGGTATCTCCGTCATAATATGACCTATCATACCCAACCCTAGCGTAACTCCCAGTTCTTTCTTTGTGCTTTGAGTAACCTTTGAGAGATTTTACTATCTCTCTATCCTTACCTTTGCCTTTGATTTCGGCAAACGTCCATTTCCTACCTTTAACAGTACAGAAGTACTTATCTGCCACCCATCGTTTACCTTTATGCGGGTGTCGCCTCAAGGCCCATTGATATAATCTCCTCCAGATTAACATGTCTAATCTTCCGAACGCCTTACTGGAGTGTACCGTTTTGTAGTAATTAGCGAACCCTGATACTTTGGGTTGCAGGATACCGATTAACTCTCTTGGAGTTGTTGCCTTCATTTTTCCAATAATGTCACTTAGTTCTTGGTAGTGAGCATTAACTTTTGCTTTGGTTGGTTCCACTCGTAGTACATGCGTTGCTACTGCCTTTTTTCGTTCAGTGGGCGTTCCATTAAGTAATTTTGCTTTATAAGTACCCGTGTATCTGTTCTCATAATGCCTAATGTGGTGCCCCAGAAAGTCGAAACCATCTTTTGAATGAACAATCTTGGTCTTTTCTTCTGATAAAGTTAAACCTCTTAGTCCTAGCCATTCTTTGATAAATCTTTTGGATTCCTCTATAACTATTTTTTCCTCATGGATTACTACAAAGTCATCGGCGTATCTTACAACTGAGATGAACAGATTGTTCCTCAGTTTGTATTTAACATTGGTCTTTCCATTTGTTCTGGTACTGACTCTGGTGTTGCCGATTTTCTGTATCCAACCTTTTATTCCGCGTAAATGTTCGATTAGGTCGGTTTCCATTTGGTCTAAGGCTATGTTTGCCAAGAGCGGGGATATGATTCCCCCTTGTGGCGTGCCAAATTTAGTCGGGTTGTATTTATTTTCCTCCATATATCCCGCTTTAAGCCACTTCTTGACTATAGGTCTCCAATATTTATCTGTTTGTTTTACTATAAATTCGTGGTCAATATTGTCGAAGAACCCTTTAATGTCGGCATCTAGTACCCATTTCTGCTTTCTGAAAAGTGTCGCTGTTATCTTATCAATTGCATCGGTACATCCCATACCAGGTCTGAACCCGTAACTTGCTGATTCAAACTTTGCCTCATAAAATGGTTCTAGTGCAGACTTAGTAACTGCCTGCATTGCTCTGTCCAGTACTGTTGGGATACCCAGGGGCCTCTTTTTGCCATTAGCCTTCGGTATATAAATTCTCTTGGCCGGCTTGGCTTCGTATTTATCCCACCCTTTTTGTATTGTGTCCAGGACATTAACCACTAAATTCATTTTCTGTTTTGGCGTGGTTACTTTAACTTTATCAACTCCAGGAGTCTTTTTACCTTTGTTTTCCGTTGTTACCTTACGGACTCCTAGTAATGACGCATAATACGAGTGTTGTAATAGATACATTAAGCTACGTGCTTTTCTGTACTTTCCTGCTTTCGTAAGCTTATAAATCCGTTTCTGCAAGTTAAATACTAATCGCCGCACTTTGCCCCAGATGATTTCATCCCAATCCCATAAACGCATGTCCGGCGAACTAATCGTTCTGAAACAGGATGGGCAATGCCTTATCCCGTTTACCGTGTGAACTTTATCTATTTCACTGGTAGAGGTTGCCCTCTCCAATGATTGGGAAAGGGAACCATCTCCAGACTTAGATAGTCGAAGAATATTCATAATTTAGGTTTACACCTCGCGTTATTAGTACTTGCGTACCCATTGCATACTTAAAATTCGTAATAACACAATACCGAGAGTGAATCAGCATATCCAGTATCCCAATGTGACAGTTTCAACTGGCGTTGGCTTCCCACTCTATCCTACCCGATGCTGTCGCTAAGACCATTTCCATGCTCTCCTCTTGCAATCCAGCAAGTGACTTACTGACATCGTTTTTCCTCGTTTCTCTTATATGTTTGTTACCTGCGGACTTAGATAATATCTATAACCGGATTGTATTGGGCAAACGAAATGAGACCGTGGTACATCTCACCCCCTACTAACCTGTGCCTTTCGGTTTTGTGACCGGCATTACTCAATTATCACGCTATCAGTTTCCTGGAAACCTTCAACAGGATAAGGTGCTGTAACTGCTCATCTTACCATTTGTAATATGGAAGGAATTTCCACCAGCTTTAAGTCTATCCGTAACGCTTGCTCCCATGAGCTTCAAGACCTTGCACTGCCAGTTAAAACCTCTAACCAGCGGTCATTGCTTTCTCCCAGTTTGCCTGGGGAGGCGAATCCTTTCACACCATATAAGAAATTTTATACACATATAAAAATTGTGTAACTAGGCTTTATTCCAATTGTGTTCGTTCCCGTAAATCCGAACGAAATCAAATAGTTAGGCCAAAACGAGTCGCACACCATGCTCAAAAGGTGCATTTATTGACCATTCTCCAGTATCCTTGCCATGAATAGAACTGATTTTCACACCCTGCCATGCCTGCCCTAAACGAGAAAAAGCCACTTGAAACATGGTCAGATTAGGGAGTAAATGACAATTTTCTATGCCAAGTTTTTTCACCAGAAAAGAGCCAATACCATGACAAAGCGGATCACCAGTTGCCAGAACAACAACTTGTTTATTTTGCTCAAGAGCAGTTTGCACCCAATTCGGGACTTGCATTATCTTGCCACTAAATTCCTGTTTTTTCACTTCATCTTTTAGCAAACCCTGAATAGCATCCATAAAACGCTGACTACCAATAAGCAAATCAGCATTTTTCAGGTAATCAATAGCCTGCTGGCTAAGGCTTTGCAGTCCATCTTCAAGAATGCCGATAATCTGACATTTGGTATTTTTATTTGATACTATAGGTTTCATTAATTTTATTTCCTTCAAAATCACAAATAAGTATCCTCAAATTAAACCGCTCAGGGTATCGCTCCATTAGGGTACTAATCACTTTTGCTGCGAGTGCCTTATAAAATTCATTAGTAATACCTAATTGTTGCATTTGTTCACTGGCAAAACGAGCGGTTTGAGCCTGTCTGATTGCTTCAACAATATCCATCGGCGCTCCAGCTTCTTTAGCAAGACTGGCGACTAGTTCCATATTAACTGGATTGCGTCCAGCATGGGTAATGGTTTCACCCTGAGCAATTTTGGTCAGCTTTCCAACCATGCCTCCAATAATCACATTATTAATTTTCTGCTCAACAACGGTGTCTAGGGCATAACGTAAAAAGTCGCCCATTTGTACAAAACAGCTTTGTGGCAAGTCTGGTAGTTCACGCATGACAAATTTTTCAGTACGCCCTCCAGTGGTTAATACAACTGTATCATGTCCTTGTCGTGCGGTAACTTCTATACCTTGTACGACGCTGGCACGAAAAGCTGCTGTTGACCAAGGGTGAACAATTCCAGTCGTGCCAAGAATGGATATGCCATTCAAAATACCAAGCCGACTATTTAGCGTTCGCTTGGCTAGTTTTTCACCTTCAGGGACTGAAATTGTCACTTCCAGACCGACTTTATCTAGTAACTCTCCAGCCGCTAGTCGCACATTTTGTTCAATATATTCTCTGGGTTTTGGATTGATGGCGGCACTACCCACTTCTAAGCCTAATCCCTCTTGTGTGATAATGCCGACACCCTTGCCACCTTTTAATACAACCTTTCTAGGCTGATTTGGCAATATGCGTACTTCAGCGGTTATCTTTGCCTTGTTTGTGACATCGGGGTCATCTCCAGCGTCCTTGATAACCATTGCAAAAGAATGATTTTGTTCAATATATGATTCAATAATCTCAAATTGCACCACATTATTTTCAGGCAATACGCAATCCACCCATTGTGGGATTTTCCCTGTTACCAGACCCTCTGTTGCCGCTAATGCAGCCGCTGCCGCATTAGCACCCGTCGAAAATCCCTTGCGATTTCCTCTTTTTTTGCGTTTAGGCATAATCTGAATTTACTCTGCCAGTGCAAGTAGGGCGTGTATTGCAGACACTACCAAAGTTGTCCCACCTTTGCGACCGCGTGTAATAATCCAAGGAATTTCCTTAATTAATGTCAGTTCATCCTTGGACTCTTTTGCGGAAACAAAACCGACTGGCATACCAATAACAATTGCGGGTTTAAGGCCTTCTTCAACAATCAAGCGTTTTATTTCTAAAAGAGCTGTCGGAGCATTACCCACGCCAATAATACCCCCCTCAAGCAGTCCCTTACTATGAGCTTTTCGCATGGCCTGAACTGCACGGGTAGTATTTTCTGCTTTAGCTTTTGTTATCACATCTGCATCAGATATAAACTGATGAGTAGTAACACCAAAGTGTTGCAA
This sequence comes from Candidatus Thiomargarita nelsonii, assembly GCA_000785145.2. GTDB lineage: Bacteria > Pseudomonadota > Gammaproteobacteria > Beggiatoales > Beggiatoaceae > Thiomargarita > Thiomargarita nelsonii_B. Next base: position 6,564 of record JSZA02000046.1, on the reverse strand, counting down.
ACGCGGTTTGGATAAACCGACGCAAATCATTTCAACATCTGCTATTATCGGACAAGCATTGCTAATTGCTTTAATACCAGCTTCAATCGCCAGAGGGTGAAATTCGGTAAGGCCATTAAATTCAAAATCAGCAGTAGCGTGAATCATACGGCGGACAAGCTGCCACTGCGGTTCGCTGTAATTATGCTCTCCAGCTTCCTGAGTAACAATGTCAAAAGAGCACTGTTCTATTTTTCGACCAATTTCGGTTAATTGTTCAGTAATAATATTCAATTGCAAAATCTCAGTGGTGTTGATGAGTATCAGGAGAAATATCCAGAAATTCGCCACCTTGCCGATTATTCAATACCGCATAAACTCGTTCATTAAGCACTGCTTTAATTTCGTTCTCAAAGCCAAAGTAGCTGGAATTGGCAAATGCGATCTCTGGATATTGTTGTTTTAAGCGTTGAATTTGCTGCTCAATACGTTTGATTAAGGTGCCATTGAATAAATACAGCGGCAAAATAACAATCTGCTTCATGCCCAAAATGACTTGACGTTGTACACTGGTTTCCAGACGAGGTGTTGTCACTCCTGTAAACGCAATATCCACCAGTTCATGTTCACTTTCTTCAAATAACCAGCGAGCTATTTTACTCATTTCCCCATTCGCTTTGCGGTCAGAAGATCCACGTCCCAGCACGATTACACCAGTATTGCTGGGAGCCGGGAAATGTAATTCTGCTAGAGCATTTCGCCAATTTTTTTTGAGAATAGAAAAAACTGGCTCACCAGCAGTAATCGGTGGTGTATAAACAAAGGTAGTATCCAGATGACGAGCTTTAGCATGTTGAATATGATGAGGAATTTCAGCACGCACATGACCAGCTGCATTTAATACCAGCGGAACAACAATCACCCGCTTACCTTTAGCAGCGGCATTGTCCAAACCTTGTTCGATTTCCACATCAGCAAATTCGATAAAGCACAATTCAATCTGCCAATCTGGTTGGCTTTTACGCCATTGCTCAAGAAACCGTTCAATTTGCGGATTACCTTCAGGATCACGCGATCCGTGTCCAATTAATAAAATACAATCATCTTTCATTATTTATTTTTTATTTTTCTTTACTCTTCTTTACTTTTTTGTGGCTTTTCTAAAATAATGGCTAAAATGCTCATCATAAAGTTTAGATTTTTTCAAAGAATCCCAATGCCGCGCACCAAGCGTAGGGCTAACGATAATCATCGCTTGTGAGGAAATCTTCTCTGCCTGACATTGTTTTTTAATGGTGCGTAATGTACCGCGAACGATTTTTTCAGCATCTCCCCAACTCGCTTTTTGCACCACCACAACTGGTGCCTCTTCTAACCAGCCACATTCAATCAACTCTTTGCAGACTTTATGCAGCAATGTAATTGATAAAAACAAACACAGTGTAGAATGATGTGCCGCCAGTTCTTGTAACGATTCACCTTCAGGCATAGGAGTTCGTCCAGCAATGCGCGTTAGAATGACAGTTTGCGTTACTTCAGGTAGCGTCAGACTCTCAACCGCAGCAGCCGCCGAAGCCATTGCCGATGAAATTCCGGGGACGACTTCGACTTCAATACCCGCTTTATCAATAGGTTGCACCATTTCAATTAATGCACCGTATAAAGAAGGATCGCCCGTTTGTAAGCGAATCACCGTTTTATGAGGCTGAGCTTGCTCAATTAACCAATTTGTAATTTCCTCCAGTGTCATACCTTTGGAATCATGGATGATACAAGCTTCTTTACTCCATTGGGTTAAAGCCAATGGCACCAGCGAACCAGCAAATAGTATAGCATCGGCTTTCTCAATTAATGAGCGTGCCTTTACTGTGATGAGTTCAGGATCACCCGGACCAGCACCAACAAACCATATTTTTCTTGTCATGGGGGTTTCCTTAAAAATAATTGTGCTGCAACATCAGGGGCAGATTCAAAATACCAATGAATATAAGAGGCACGGCAGTTATTAAATAGCAAGCCTTCATCTCCGCGTTTTAAGCTATAGGCTTTAGGCAAGATTTGATGATCTTCACGCTTGGAGTGGTGATATTCATGACCTTTGATGCCGCTGTTTTCATCTTGACGATAACCCAGAGCGGCAAGTCTGTCTTGCATACGACATGCAATTGGGAGAATGCCAGCCATATTCCAAGATGTTCCCTGATGATCAATGATGCTTTCTGCTAATAGCATCATGCCGCCACATTCTGCTAATGTGGGAGTTCCCTGTTCAATATGCTTTGCCAGCGATGCCCATGTGGCTGATTGACTTAGTGCTTGTAGGTGTAATTCTGGATAACCACCGGGCAGCCAGATAGCATCGGTATTGTCAGGGACTGCATCGCCTGCTATTGGGGAGAAAAAAATAATTTTAGCTGCTTGAGCTTGTAACCAGTCCAAATTGCTTGGATAGATAAAGCAACAGGCTGAGTCCCTAGCAACTGCAATTGTTTTTCCTTGCAAATAGTTCAGTTTGCTTTTATTGATTTGAGGTTCTGATGTTAATGCTAAACTATCAGAAGTGGATTTTAATAAATCAAGTTCCACATGAAAGGCTTTGCTAAAATCAGGCACATCATGTTCTTCTGGCATTTGTAAACCTAAATGACGTTCAGACAGGAGTGGTGCATTTTTTTCCATCCATGCAATCAGTGGTGGCAATTGATGTTCTAACAGTAATTCCCGAATAATCCTAGCATGATTTTCGCTACCCAAACGATTAGCAATAATGCCGCTAATCCGAAAGCCAATATCCTCTGCTTCCCGCACAAAACCTTTTACCAAAGGTACAATAGAGCCACTCATGCCTTTAGCATTTACCACTAACCACACGGGTACATCCAAGACTTTTGCCAGATGTGCGGCTGAGCCTTTGCCACCAACACCACTTTTACCATCAAACAATCCCATCACTCCTTCGATAATGCCAAATTCAACATCCTGATGTTTGGAAAGAATTTGTTGGATTTGCTCAATAGCCATCATATTGGTATCAAGGTTATAGCTGGTTTTGTGGGTAATGGCTTTATGCCACATAGGGTCAAGAAAATCTGGACCCGTTTTGAAACAGCGAACAGATTTTTGCCGCTTGTTGAGGAATTGTAATAAGGCTAGTGTGACTGAGGTTTTGCCACAACCAGATTGTGTTCCTCCAATCAGTGCGTAGTTCATTGTTATTTATGAAAGCTCATCATAGCTCTACCATCAATATTTAACAACCAAACGGATTGCAGGTGATTATTTTGCTCAATGAACCAAATATTAGCGATAGTGTTGTCACAATCAATATGTGCAGTTATTAAGTCTTTTTTCAAGATAATCTGAGATGAGGAAATTTCAATGTCTTGTGGATTAATCGGTAGCCGTGTTTGTCCGCTGCTTTCTTCGCCAATATGACATTGCATTAATCCTATTTCTGTAATCAATAACTTCAGTCTTTCTAATCCCTCACTAACATCAGAATAAACCACTGGTTGTGACTCCTCAGTGCTTGAAGTAGTCAAAGCGAGGAATATTTCTTCAACAGAAAGGTCAAAATTACTCGCAAGCTTTTCAATATTTTCACCTGATTCCACTGCTTCTTTAATATTAGCTGTCCAGCCATCTAAGCCTAAAGATAATGAACGACCTCTTTTTTCGCCTTCTTTAAGGCTACCAGTAATGTTGTTATATTTATTGGCATAACCTCTAGGTGTCACCATCAAGCCTTCTTTAATAAAAGTGCTACTATTGCCAATGAGTACTGTGGTCAGCATACCAATGTCGTATTCAGCCATAGCTTCCAACGTCGTTAACTCTATCCTTTCTGCTTTACGATAGGCTGATTTTACAATGGCTACCGGGGTATCTGGAGAACGATACTTCAGTAAAATTCGCTGAGCTTCAACGATTTGCTGACAACGACGGCCACTTTTAGGATTATATAAAGCGATAACAAAATCAGCAGCAGCAACAGCATTTAGACGACGTGCAATGGTAGGCCAAGGGGTGAGTAAATCAGACAAGGAAATAGAGCAGAAATCATGGGTCAGTGGAGAACCTACCCGTGCAGCGCAGGAGGATAAAGCTGTGGTGCCCGGAACTAGTTCTACTTCAATATCATCACCGGGTTTCCATCCTGCCTGAAAAAGCACCTCGTAGCTAGGACCAGCCATGCCATACACACCAATATCACCTGAAGAAATCAGAGCAACGGTTAATCCTTGTTTGGCGTGATTATAGGCTTCTACGGCACGATCAGTTTCTTCTGTCATACCTTTGCGGATGACTTTTTTATCAGCCAGCAAGTCTTTCACCAGTTTGATATAGGTTGAATAGCCGATAACCACATCAGATTCTTCAATAGCTTCACGGGCACGGAAAGTCATCTGTTCAGATGAACCGGGACCAAAACCAACGAGAAGAATTTTTCCTTTATTCATTCTTTTTCCTTATTTTTAGTTATGCAGACCACAGAAATTGTCGCATTTTTTCCATCTTCACCCCGATATTTCAGCTTTTCCACTAACAAATCCTGCATAGTTGTCTTTGCCGCTAAAATAGCTGCCGCTTCTGATACCGCAGGCGTACCGACATATTTCATTACAACTGCTGATGGATTGGGAACTTTAACCTGTGCCAATTCAGTGGCTGGGTAATAAATAATCTCTTTATGTCGTTTTTTTACCAGACTGTTGATACTGTCTTCATCGGACTTCTTATCAATTGTCGCAAAGCATTCAATCTGGTCATATTCACAATCAATACGTTCCAGAGCCTGAGCTAATGCGGTTTCTAGGGTTTTTAAAGGTGTCCCCCGATCACAACCAATACCGATAACAATTTTCATAATGCCGGTGGACGATAAACAATTAATTTGTCGGTTAAATCAAGCCATACCGATTCAGGGATGGTTTCATTTGTTATCCATAATACGGCTGCGAATGCAGTGAGTTTAACCTCATCAAATTTTTCAAAAAGATGAATGTTATTAGGCAGGGGCATGGGTTTATTCCACCAATCTTTTGTTCCAGATTCTTGCACGATAGCAATCTGCTCTTCATTTACCATCATGGCTGCAACGCGAGTCAGGCTTTTGCCTCTGGATTCTATTTTCCAGCCCAAATGACGACCCATAATATCCACAGCGATGGTATTACCCACATCTGCGGCTGTGGTAACTACTGGCGTTGCACTTAGTATATCTGCCAGTTTAATAGCAAATTCATTAGCTCCTCCGATATGACCAGATAACACGGGAATCACGAATTGTGCCGCATTATCCACCACGATCACACCGGGATCAGTTTCTTTGGACTTGAGGAAAGGTGCAATTAAACGCACGACTCCTCCTAAAGCAACCAGAAAAATGATTTGATGATATGTTTCAAACAAAAAACCGATATGATTTTTTGCAGGTAGGGCAATTGCTGTGACAGTATTAGGCACACCACTTACCAAATTGACAAATTTATCTATGACGAAAATATCGGCTTCGGGGAGCTGTTTACCAATCATAGTAGCCTTAGTTGCACCATTCTTAGTGATAGCAACCAAGGCAATTTTATTAGGCTTCTGCATGATATAAACGAGCAGTCACAAAGCCACTGTTTTGTAATTGATCTAGCGTTTTTGCACCTGCTAGCACGGCAATATCAACTACTGGCTCAAGTAATACAACTGTTGAGTAAGCAACAGTAAAGCTAGCAACAGATGCCAAATTTTCAGCACCAAAGCCTTGTCCGTAAACTGCCCAGAACGCAACCCAAGAGATAATGCCACCCTGATAAGCAAGAGATAATTTCACTGTTTGTGCATAGCTTAAATCTTTGTAAGCAACATTATTTGGAATCACTTTCTTAGCGAGTACAGCCATTGCAAAAAGTGGTACTAATAAGGTGGTGACATTGATTGCGTAATTTGGCAAATCAAAAGGAGCGAAAAAGAGTCCCTGAATCAATAAACCGGCAGCTAAACCAATACCTGCTGGAGCCAGTCCAAATATCAAGAAGAGGGTAGAGCCTAAAATAAAATGGACTTCGGATACTCCCACAGGGTGATGCGGTAAGACTTCAAAAAAGCTCAATACTAATAACGTTGTCGCCAAAGTGCGTACCACAAGTGATAATATACCTTTATCTTTGACTGTTTCCCAAACCTGCTTGGCTAGATAACCAAAAGCTGCCGCAGCAGTTCCATAACTTAAAACCATTTTGGCGCTTTCTACAACACCAACTTCAATATGCATAATTTTGCTCCTTCAGTTGTCGCAGCGAAATTCCAGTAATTTGTAGTAAGACTTCTTTAGCCTATTGATTACTCTCAGTGTATTAATAAAAATTGGCTGTCGTTAAAAAAAGTTGGCTACTATTTAAGTACTTCTCGTCTCAGCTATTCTTCTGATCTCTTGATTCTGCTCACTCACATTGTTAGTTAATTGGGGTTTGACAATTTTAGCATTGCCCCGTTCTTTTTGAACAGCACGCATTATACACATATTATTACAAAAGGCAAATAGTCATTATTAGAGTCCCTTCCAACCAAGCCATCTGCTGCCCCTAGAGCAAA
>JSZA02000041.1 GCA_000785145.2 Candidatus Thiomargarita nelsonii | reverse complement strand
TAACTTTGACGGAGTACTACTTACCTTTTTAAGATTTTTAAAGGATAATTTGGCCACTGTTTTTTAAGTTTTTTGGTAGGAGATTTATCTTGGACGTCCAAGATAAATCTTGGACTCCTACTACGCTGTCAATTTGTTTTTTTGGAGTACAAAGCTTTAGCTTTGTACTGTCTGACAAAGCTAAAGCTTTGTACTCCAACCCAAAAAAAAACAAATTGACTGAGTTGTAGGAGTCCAAGATTTATCTTGGACTCTGAGCATCGAGTTATAGAAATCCTATTTTTTGAAAAAATAGGATTTCTTTGAAAGTTGAAATTGTTAAAAGACTTTTGTTGAGCTACCCACCATTAAATTAAGCAAGTCCCTTGAAAATGTTATCACGAATATCATCAACCTTGCCAATACCATCAATACTGACATATTTAGGCGCGTGATCTTTACCACTGTCTGCCCACTTCGAGTAATATTCCACCAAGGGCTCTGTTTGCTCGTGATACACCTTGAGGCGTTTTCTAACAGTCTCCACTTGATCATCATCACGCTGAATCAAATCCTCACCCGTCTCGTCATCCTTGCCCTCGACTTTTGGCGGATTGTACAAAATATGATAAGTGCGCCCAGAAGCCAAATGTACGCGCCGTCCGGCCATACGTTTGACGATTTCTTCATCATCAACAACAATTTCGACAACATAATCAATATTGACGCCAGCTTCTTTCATCGCATCCGCTTGTGGGATGGTGCGTGGAAATCCGTCAAACAAAAAGCCATTGATACAATCAGGCTCTTTAATGCGATCCTTGACTAAACCGATAATGATCTCATCTGAGACGAGTCCCCCCTCATCCATGATTTTTTTAGCCGCTAAACCTAGAGGCGTCCCCGCTTTGACGGCAGCACGTAACATATCGCCGGTGGAGATTTGTGGGATACCATATTTATTTTTGATGTAGTTGGCTTGAGTGCCTTTACCGGCGCCTGGGCCGCCTAAGAGGATTAATCGCATTAATTCAGTCTCCTTTTTTTTTGTAACTAACTTGAGCCATGAATCTTACCATAATCGGTAATAAAATCCGGTAATTTCTTCGGTGACTTGATCAACAAACATTTTTCGCGGCTCGTTTGACCACTTTGTAAAATAATCTGCGACTTAGCAATACCAAACACTTTAGCAAATAATTTGCACAGATCCGCATTGGCTTGTCCATCAACCGGTGCAGAGGTAATTTTCACTTTTAACCTATCCCCATGTACGCTAACAATGCCAGCACGACTCGCTCTGGGCTGTACACGCACAAAAAGTACCAAATCTTCAGCTTGCCACCGATAAAATGTCATCACTTTTTTTCTCCTTATCAGCTCTTTCAGTATATGTAGGGTCACTGCCACCAACGCCCCAGGGCAACCACAAGGGATTGCCCCTACACCCGCCCCTACAAAAAATCACGGTTCACGTAGGGGCAATCCTTTATGGTTGCCCTTAACGAAGGTGGCATTGACTTTCTATACGCAATTCTCCTTGATGACGATTGAGAACATGTTTGACGATAGCTAAACCCAATCCGGTTCCCCCTTGATTGCGTGAACGCACCACATTTACCCGATAAAAACGCTCCGTTAAACGTGGTAAATGTTCTGGTGCTATACCTTCGCCCGTATCTGTGACTTCAAAATGTCTCCCCTTTTTATCCTGATACCACCGCAGTTTTATAGTACCGCCTGCCGGCGTATAACGTACTGCATTAAATACTAAATTGGAAAAGGCACTCCGCAATTCTTGTGCATATCCGTTAAGGAATAAATTTTTATCCGCCTCTAAAGTGATGTGATGGTTTTTCTCCCCACTGAGTAATTGCGCTTCTTCACAAATGCTCTTGAGCATATCAGCGACAACAATAGGCTGCGTCATCTCCATTGACGGTGCCGATTATAAACGCGATAAAAGCAATAAATATTCAATAATGTTACACATCCGTGCCGTTTGTTGAGCCATTAACAATAAGGGGCGTTCCCATTCTTTAGGGCAATCCTCATCACGCATGGTTTCAATAAAACAGTTAACCACTGTCAATGGTGTGCGGAGTTCGTGCGAGACATTAGCGATAAAGTCGCTGCGGATTTGTTCCAAAAGATGAAAATTAATGCCACTTTTTTTATCATCATTGGTAAGATATTCAGAAAAAGCAGGTGAGCGTATGAAATTAGTAATGGGTTTGCCTATATCTTGGGGAGATTGTAAGCCTAATAAGCGACGGGCGGCTTTGTTAAGCCATTCAATTTCATATTTTTTGCCGAGTACGACAGCCGCATCGGGCATGGCAGCGGTCGATTTTTTAAAGCGTTTGAGCATGGCACTCAATTTACGCTTACGTTTGCGGTTGCGTTGCTGTAGGTGATAAAAATGATAAAATACTTCGCCCCAAATACCCCGCGCTTCTGGGATTGTATAAATGCCAACCCAGATAAATCAAAAGTGCAACAAATAAAAATAAAACAAATAAAACAATCTCTCCTGTCAATAAACCAATAAACAACATCCCGCCAATCAAGGCGAGCAACCGCGCAATTTCTTGAATCCAAGCTCTAGACATTATTCGTGTTCCGAGAATCGATAGCCAACGCCGCGAACGGTTTGCACGAGGCGCTCATAACCAGAGGGAACTGTAGCTAGCATCTCGCGAATAGCGGCTTCATCTTCTACAACTAAAATATGTGGTTGCATTTTTTTAAATGAAGTTAAGGGGCAACCATAAAGGATTGCCCCTACAGGAGACGTTTCGTAGGGGCAATCCCTTGTGGTTGCCCTTAAATTAAGGGCAACCATAAAGGATTGCCCCTACAGGAGGAGGAATTTTAGCCCTTCAAACCTTCCAAAATACGAATACCTATATCGCTTGGAGAACGTGCCAATGCAACACCCGCCGATTCTAGTGCTGCAAATTTATCAGCCGCCGTGCCTTTCCCCCCGCTAATGATCGCGCCCGCATGTCCCATGCGCTTACCCGGTGGTGCTGTGACACCCGCGATATAAGCGACAACAGGTTTAGTCACAGACGACTTAATATAATCCGCCGCCTCTTCTTCATCTGTACCGCCAATTTCTCCGACAATAACGACGCCCTCAGTTTGGGGATCTTTTTGGAACAATTCTAAACAATCGACAAAATTCATACCATGAATCGGATCACCGCCAATCCCAATACATGTACTTTGTCCCAAACCATTTAAGGTCGTTTGAGCCACCGCCTCATAAGTCAAAGTGCCAGAGCGCGAGACGATGCCAATCCGTCCGGGTTTATGGATCGGTGCAGGCATAATACCCATTTTGCAAGCCCCAGGCGTAATAATGCCGGGGCAATTGGGTCCAATCAAGCGGACTTGTGGATAATGATCCGTCAGCGCCGCTTTGACTTTGAGCATCTCCAAGACTGGGATGCCTTCGGTGATACAAGCGATGACTTTTATCCCCCCCTCTGCCGCCTCCAAAATCGCATCTGCTGCAAACGGTGGGGGTACATAGATCATAGTCGCTGTCGCCCCAGTGGCATCGACAGCGCCGCGCACGGTATCAAAAACGGGCAAATCAAGGTGAGTTTGTCCACCGCGCCCTGGTGTGACACCCCCTACTAATTGAGTCCCGTAGGCAAGCGTCTGTTCTGAGTGAAAAGTCCCTTGTTTGCCGGTAAATCCTTGGCAAATGACTTTGGTGTTTGCATCAACTAAAATACTCATATATTGTTATTCCCCTACCTTGACTATTTTTTGAGCCGCCTCACTCAAATCGTCGGCTGCTATAACAGAGAGTCCACTCTCTTTTAATAAAGCTTTGCCTTTTTCAACGTGAGTTCCCTCCAAACGGACAACAACAGGCAATTGAGTGCCGGTTTCTTTAATCGCATTAATCACGCCTTCAGCAATCAAATCACATCTGACGATACCACCAAAAATATTGACTAAAATAGCCTTGACTTTTGGATCAGACAAAATAATTTTAAAGGCTTGCGTCACTTTATCCGCCGTTGTGCCCCCGCCCACATCAAGGAAATTGGCTGGCTCTCCGCCCTGCATTTTTATCACGTCCATGGTTGCCATCGCCAATCCTGCACCGTTGACCATACACGCAATATCGCCATCCAAAGCAACATAGTTGAGATCAAACTCACGCGCCTTATATTCCTTTTCATCCTCTTGGGTTGGATCATATAAGGTGGCTAAATCCTTATGGCGATAAAGGGCATTATCATCAAGATTGATTTTAGCATCCAGTGCTAATAAATGACCTTGATCTGTTATGATAAGCGGATTAATTTCAAGTAAACTGAGATCTTTATCTACAAATAAACGATATAAACCAAACAAGATCGTCGTCAATTGCTTGCGCTGATTAGCGTCTAAATCCAAAGCAAAGCCAATTTCACCACATTGATAGGCAGCTATACCCACTAAAGGGTCAATGGTACGACTGATAATTTTTTCTGGGGTTGTGGCAGCGACTTGTTCAATATCCATCCCGCCTGCACGGGAGGCAATGACGGCAATACGCTCGGCGGCCCGATCAACCACTAAACTCAAGTAAAGCTCGCTCTTGATTGCCGTGGTATTTTCAATGAGTACACAATGTATGGGTTGTCCACGGGCACCGGTTTGGTGAGTTACCAATTGACTCCCAATTAAATCGTGGGTAATATCTATCACTTGATCCAAAGTCTGGGCACGTTGAACGCCGCCCGCTTTGCCACGTCCGCCGGCATGGACTTGGGCTTTGACCATCCAAGACTCACCGCCTAATGTTTGGGCTTGTTGTTTAGCCCCCTCAGCGTTCCAAGCAGGCTGGCCCGCTGGTACGGGGATGCCATACTCTGTAAACAATTGTTTTGCTTGATATTCGTGTATATTCATTTGGTTTTGTGTGTGTATTTTGGAATAAACATATTCATTTTAGCATATCGTCAAGGAGCAGCGACTATGGATGAGCAGACTAAACAACAATTTATTGAATACATTATGCTAATGGTTTATGATGATCAATACATAGATCGTCATGAAGAAAAGAAAATCCTTGAAGAGGGGATAAAGAGAGGACTCCGCGTTAAAGACGGATTATCTATCATAAGACATGTGGCGACCGAAAAATGTTTGGTGATTGAAAGGGAGGCCGAAGATCGTACTAAAAACATTCTTCGGCAATATACTCTCAATAATGGCTTTATTAATCATAAAGAATTTGAGGATGCTTTAGCGATGTTCAATGATGCTTGCAAGGGAAAAATAGCTGAACCGGAGCTTAAAAGGCGCTTAAAAAAAATGATGCTGGATAATGGCTGGAAAGCCAAAGAGGGCGGCTTATTTGTTGGCAAGTGGTTTTCTGCTATTTAGTATTATATTTTTTGATTAAATTCATTCATTTAGGGTGCTTAAACGATGGCAATTTCAGAACCGATCGAAGCTCAGTTCGTTGAATTTATCACGCTTCAAGCGTTTGATGATCAATACATTGATTGTCAAGAAGAGAAGCGAATTCTTGAAGTGGGTCTCAAAAATGGCATAAGTGTTGAGGAGAGTTTAGCACTTATTAAAAAAGTGGCTTTGCAAAGGGGTTGGGTTCTTGAGAGGGAGGCAGATGATCGGGCTAAATATTTGCTAGAAAAAGCGGCGGCTAATGATGGAAAGGTTGATAAAAAGGAGTTTGAAGAAGCCGTTGCACAGTTTGAAAAAGTCAGTAAGGGTAAATTGCCGAAACCTGAAATAAAAAAACGGCTCAAGCAGATTATGGTGGAAAACGGTTTTAAAGCCAAAGAGGGGGGCTTATTTGGCTCTAAGTGGTATTCAGCGATCTAATTATCTAATTGATTTTTTTTGCTCATGATATGAGCGATTTTTTTTTATGGAGTCTCAACTACTATGGCAACAGAAGAAGTAAAAAAGCAGTTTATTAATTACATTATGCTTCAGGTTTTTGATGATCAATACATAGATCGTCAAGAGGAAAAGAAAATCCTTGAAGAGGGCATTCGCAATGGTTTGGGGATAGAAGAAGGCCAGGCTATCATCCGACAAGTCTCTTTGGAAAAGGGGATTGTACTTGAGCGGGATGCAGAAGAACGCGCGAAGGAGATGTTGGATACCTTTGCTCACAATGATGGCAAGGTTGACAAAAAAGAGTTTGAAGATGCTATGGCGATTTTCAAATCTCATTGCAAAGGTAAGCTCCCTGAACCTGAAATGAAAAAACGCCTCAAACTGATGATGGTGGAGAATGACTGGAAAGCTAAAGAAGGTGGATTCTTTGGCTCAAAGTGGTTTTCTGAAATTGCCGTTTAAAGATTTAAGGGCAACCACAAGGGATTGCCCCTACTTGTTTCGGGAAATCCGCGCAGCGAAATTCCCGAAACAACTAAATGGCATTGAGGTATAGGGTTTGTTTTGTTTCGGGAATGGAGCTCCGCGGATTTCCCGAAACAACTAAATGGCATTGAGGTATAGGGTTTGTTTTGTTTCGGGAATGGAGCTCCGCGGATTTCCCGAAACAACTAAATGGCATTGAGGTATAGGGTTTGTTTTGTTTCGGGAATTTCGCTGCGCGGATTTCCCGAAACAACTAAATGGCATTGAGGTATAGGGTTTGTTTTGTTTCGGGAATGGAGCTCCGCGGATTTCCCGAAACAACTAAATGGCATTGAGGTATAGGGTTTGTTTTGTTTCGGGAATTTCGCTGCGCGGATTTCCCGAAACAACTAAATGGCATTGAGGTATAGGGTTTGTTTTGTTTCGGGAATGGAGCTCCGCGGATTTCCCGAAACAACTTTTCGAGAGTTTCGGGAAATTCGCGTAATGAACGAAACAACTAAAGCTGCTTAACTTAATGGCATTGCGATCTAGGGTCTATTATCATGCAGCAACTATTAAAACGTATCCATTTCAGCTTACGCATGTTGCACCGCTATCGTCATGCCTTAGCAAAAATTTACCATTCCAGTCCCCGCCATTTACGTTTGGATCAAATTTCTATCGCCACACTGAAGGGAGTTGCCGTTTTAGTACTCGACTTTGATGGTGTGTTGGCGGCGCATGGTGAGCCAGAGCCTGCCGAAGAATTAGTGCCTTGGCTAGAGGCATGTATCAATAGTTTTGGTCCAAAACAAGTCTTTATTTTATCTAATAAACCTTTAGAAAGCCGCATTGCTTATTTTAAGCGTTATGGGGTGCGCTGCATTGTCGATGTGAAAAAGAAACCCTATCCTGATGGTTTACAAAAAATTATCGCTTTGAGTGGGCAACCTGCTGAGGCGGTGATGTTGGTGGATGATCGATTATTGACTGGTGCGTTAGCGGCTTGTATCGCTCAAGTGTCAGTGACTTATATTACTCACCCCATTGTTCTGTTGTCTAAACGTCCAGTCTCTGAATTATTTTTTATGACTTTACGGTTTTGGGAACGCCGCCTTATATCGTTATACAGTCGGCTGTGCCATTAAAATAAATTTGACTTTGGAAAAAATATGAAACGCCTATCAAAATACTATCAGCCCGTTCTTGTTCTCTTTCTCTTTGCAATCCTGACAGCCTGTGGAGATTTGTTATCGGGAAACAAGAAAACGGCATTAGGACTCTATCTCAAATCGACAGAGGCTTACGAATTACTCAAACAGGATGCTAACAATAACATCATGTTTGATGTTCGCACCCTTGCTGAAGTGAAACAAGGCACGCCAACGCTTGCTAATGCTAATGTGCCTATTTTTTTAACACAGCAAAATAAGGTGGTGTTCAACAAAGATTTTGTCAGTACAATCGAAGAACATCTGAAAAAAAAGGGCTTAGATAAGGAAAGTACCATTCTTATGATATGTCGCCAAGGCAATCGGAGTGCTAAGGCGGTCGATATCTTGGCGAAGCTTGGGTATAAAAAGGTGTATAACGTAGTTGATGGCGTTAATGGGTGGAAAGATAATAATTTGCCTTTGTCTTTTTAAGATTGATCGACGCAGAGCCTCGACGCTCCGCGTCATAAATTCAAAACAACACATCAATCCGCCATAACGATTCTCCCTGTTTATCAAAAGCTTGCCATAAATCTGCATAAGATTGTCCCGTCACGGGATGTTTAAGCGCTGGCGCAATTTCAGACAGTGGCAACAACACAAAAGCATATTTCAAAATTTCATTGCGGGGCACATTCATATCTTTGAATATCAGATCATCATACAATAAAATGTCCAAATCCAAGGTGCGGGCACTAAAACGTTTTTCAGTACGTTTGCGACCATTGTTTTTTTCAATCTCCCGCAAAATGTTGGCAACGCTATGCACATCCACGCCAGTTTCAAAAGCCGCCACCAAGTTATAAAAATTATCCCCATCAAATCCAACCGCTTCACTTTCATACACGGGAGACAAGGTGAGTGTGCCAAAACGCTGGCGCATGTCAGCCAAACCCGCACGAATATGGCTGTTCGGCTCAATATTACTGCCTATGCTAACGTACACTTGTGCCATTTTCAGCAGCTCCCCGTTCAATAATGACTCCCACATCCTGTGCCCCACGCACTGCCCCGCGTTTATTTACCTGTAAACGGAGCCAAGGTACTGAAAATTCAGTTAAAACGATATTGGCGACACGTTCAGCGAGCGTCTCTACCAGTTGAAATTCACTCTGACTGACAAAATCAATCAAGCGTTTTGCCACAGCTTTATAATTCAGCGTATCCTCAAGATTATCGCTTGAGGCGGCTTTGCGAATATCAGCCGCCATGTCCAAGTCAAGTACAACGGTTTGCTTGATTTGGCGTTCCCAATCGAAAACGCCAATGATTGTCTCTATTTTCAATTCTCTTAAATAAATAATATCCATAATTTTTAACCATCCAACGTAAATCAAAATATTTCCACTTTTATCATAAAGGAGAATAGAATATGCAGCGCCGTTATTTTTTTGCTGGGGGATTAGCTGGACTCTCCGCATACCATTTCAAGGCATATTGGCCAGATAATAATAGTTTTTTTAATGACTGTCGTCAGTTGCCAGATGAATTGGCAAAGCATGAAATCGTATTATCAGCGTTTGAGGGGCTCGATACATCCCAAATCTGGGATGGGCATGTCCACTTGCTGGGTTTGGGAGACAGCAATAGTGGTATTTGGATTAATCCTCGTTCTCTGAGTCTATTAAACATTAGGCACTATATCCGATTTCGTTTTTTTCTCAATGCCTCATGTCCGCTGCCAAATATGTCAGTGGATGAGGGATATGTAGCACGTTTAAAAAGTTTGCACTGGGCGCACCGTTTTGTCCTGCTGGCATTTGATTACAGCTATAATGAGCAAGGCAAACCTTTGCCAGACAAAACCGCTTTTTATGTCCCCAACCGCTACGCAGCGCAAGTTCACAAACAATCGCCTGATACCTTTGAATGGCTTGCCTCAATTCATCCCTATCGAAAAGATTGTGTTGAGGCTTTAGAAAAGGCACTTCTTAATGGAGCCCGGGGCGTGAAATGGTTGCCACCAGCCATGGGTATGAATCCTGCGTCGCCTTTATGTGATCGTTTTTATAAAGCAATGGCATCTTGGGATATACCTTTATTGTGTCATTGTGGCGATGAACATGCCGTGAGCGGGACCAATACCCAAACTTATGGCAATCCATTGGCTTTACGGCGAGCTTTAGATCAGGGAGTCAAAGTGGTTATTGCCCACTGTGGCTCATTGGGTAGCAACCGGGATACAGATAAAAGTCCAAATGGTGCTCATGTCAGCAATTTTGAGCTGTTTGCCCGTCTCATGGACGAAGAGCGTTATAATGGATTATTATTTGCTGATATTTCTGCCCTAACACAAATTAACCGCGTTGGCACCATTTTGGATACAGTCATTACCCGTAGCGATTGGCATCCCCGTTTACTGTACGCCTCTGATTATCCCCTACCGGGGGTCGTGCCGCTCACCTCTTTGAGATTACTCCATGAAAAACAGTATATTACTGCTGAACAACTTGAAGTATTGGCACAATTGCGTCACTATAATTCACTGTTGTTTGATTTTGTGCTTAAACGTCTTATCCGGGTACAAGGGCAAGGTTTTGCGACTTCAATTTTTCAAACGCGCTCACTGTGGTTATTGCCTACATAAAATAGGGTAATTCCTCTTTAGGGATATGTTATGATCATATTTTTAGTCGTTATTTAATAAAAGAGAAGATAATTATGGCTGATCGTCGTTTACAAGTTTTTCATACAGTTGCTCGTTTACTCAGTTTTACCAAAGCGGCAGAAACTTTACACATGACACAACCGGCAGTGACTTTTCAAATCCGCCAATTGGAGGAGTATTTTAACACCCGCTTGTTTGATCGCACCCATAATCGTATTACACTCACCGAAGTGGGTAAGCGAGTTTACGAATATGCGGAGAGGATTTTTAAAGAATACACCGAAATGGAAAATGTCGTCAAGGAGATAACGGGTGATATGAGTGGCGTATTGGTGATTGGTGCCAGTACCACAATTGCTGAGTATCTCTTACCGGTTTTGTTAGGTGATTTTAAAAACAAATATCCTGATGTCTGTATTCGCTTGAAAGTTTCCAACACTGATGAAATTGTGTCAATGGTGGAAAACAATGATATTGACTTGGGTGTGGTAGAAGCGCCTGTGGGCAATAAAAGTTTAGCCGTATCATTATGTAGCATAGATCAATTGGTCGCTATCGTGCCACCTGGACATCCGTTAGCAAAACGGCAAGAGGTAACAGTACAAGATTTAGTCTCTAATTCTTATATTTCTCGCGAGGAAGGTTCAGGTACCCGTGAAGTGATTACTGAGTATTTCAATCAAGCGGGATTATCACACGATGATTTGAATGTCGTCATGGAATTGGGTAGTCCCGAGGCTATTAAAGGTGCGGTGGCGGCGGGTATGGGCGTGTCTATTTTATCGCAGACTGCGGTTCAAAAAGATTTGCAATTAGGCTTACTCAAAGCCATCAAACTCAATCCGCCGTTAGAGCGTCCACTCTCTTTTGTTCATCAAAAACAAAAATTTCGTGTTCGAGCGATAGAAGAATTATTAAAATTTTCACAAAATCATTGTGAGTTTCAGAAAAATGATTGATTATGAGCCGCTCAACACAACGTTTACAACGTATTTTTAAGCAATTAGCACCAGAGCAACAAGAAACTTTATTAACGTTTGCCGAGTTTTTACAATCTCGTCTTGTTGAAAAACCGATGCCTCAAGTCAAGCATTTGCCACGCCCGCCCAACGAATCTGTTGTTGCAGCGATCAAGCGTCTCGCGCAAAGCTACCCAATGCTTGATAAGGGAAAAATGCTTAATGAAACTTCCCGCCTTATGAGTGAACATATTTTGCGGGGGCGCGATAGAGTTGAGGTTATTGATGAACTGGAAACAGTTTTTTTGCGACATTACGAAGAATTTCTTAACGAGAAAACAACATGATTGATGTGATAAAAAAATGGTTTCACCGCTATTTTTCAGATCCACAGGCGGTGTTATTAGCAATCTTATTGCTCACAAGCTTCACCATTCTGATGACGATGAGCCAAATGCTGGCACCCGTGTTAGCGAGTTTGGTGATTGCTTATTTGCTAGAGGGGGTGATTGGCAACTTTCAACGGTGGCACATTCCGCGTGCTCTCGGCGTTTTTTGTGTTTATTCAACATTTATCACCTTATTGGTATTTATTGTTGTGATATTGCTACCTTTGGTATCGTACCAATTAACACAACTCATTCAAGAATTACCCTTTATGGCTGCAAAAGGTCATGAGTTGTTAAAAGGTTTACCAGAGCAATTTCCGGCGATGATTTCCGATACACAAGTTAATGGTATTATTAGCTCGATACGCTTAAAGGTGGAAGACATAGGTCAAACCCTATTATCTTCCTCATTGGCATCCATCCCTGCCGTGATTGCGTTAATCGTCTATTCGATTTTAGTACCACTGTTAGTGTTTTTTTTCCTAAAGGATAAAGAAAAGATACTCCAGTGGTTGATAGCCTTTTTACCTCAAGAACATACGGCAGCGAAAAAAGTTTGGGTAGAAATGGATGCACAAATGGGCAATTATGTACGCGGTAAAGCGTATGAGATTTTTTTGGTCGGCACTTTTACCTATTTTCCTTTTGCCTATTTTGGTTTAAATTATGCGTCACTGTTGGCGGTGATCGTTGGCTTGTCAGTGATTATCCCTTACATTGGTGCCGTGGTCGTGACATTTCCCGTACTGATTGTGGCCTATTTTCAATGGGGTATTGGGCCAGATTTTTTTTGGGTAGCGGGTACTTATTTTCTGATCCAAGCCCTCGATGGTAATGTCTTAGTGCCTTTGTTATTTTCGGAGGCTGTGAATTTACATCCGGTAGCCATTATTGTCGCGGTGTTGGTATTTGGTGGGTTATGGGGATTTTGGGGCGTATTTTTTGCCATTCCATTAGCCACCTTGGTTAAAGCTTTGATCTCGGCTTGGCCACGTACACCACATACAGTTTGAGGATGAACTAGGTGTCCAAGATAAATCTTGGACTCCTATTAAATAATGATGACAAAGCAAACCCCACTTGAAGAATTTTCTCCTTACCAAGCTCCTACGGCTGCAATGATAGAGGAGACAAGCAATGAGCTTGAATTGGCAAGGCGCCGTACACGTCTTAACGCTTACTTAATAGACACTTTTATCTTTATTATTCCATTAAGTGCCATTCTAGTCCTTTCTCGGCTTGAATGGCCACCTCAATGGCTGATAATTGGAATAACTGGAATAACAATATTGTCAGTACCTGGCATTATCATCATCAACCTTATCCTGCTGTACCGCAATGGGCAAACGATTGGAAAACGCGAACTTTCCATTAAGATTGTGCGTGTTAATGGCGATCGTGCGGGATTTCTACGGATTATTTTTGCACGTTACTTACCTATGATGTTTCTCAGCGCGATTGAGGTAGTTGGTGGCTTTATCGCTTTATTTGATGCTTTATTTATTTTCCAAAAATCCAGACGCTGTCTGCATGATATGATTGCGGATACGATTGTCATCATAGAAAAAAAATGAGACTTCTTGATACTACACGTCCCGTCGAAACACCTGAAGGTATTGAATTGGAGCTACGAGTCGCTGGTCCCATTGTACGCGCATTGGCTTGGGCTATTGATTTTTGCATTCGTATCCTCTTTTATATTGTTCTTTTGTTTTTATCAACACAATTAGAAAGATTGGGGAATGGGCTCTTATTGCTCTCTATATTTGTCCTAGAATGGTTTTATCCGGTGCTATTTGAAGTGTATAGACAGGGTGCAACGCCCGGTAAAAATGCCCTGAAAATTAAAGTATTGCATGAATCAGGCACCCCTGTCGATTGGTCAGCATCAATGATACGCAACCTGTTACGGGTGGTCGATTTTCTACCTTTTTCTTATGGATTGGGATTAATCGCTATGCTCATCAATAAGGATTTTAAGAGGATAGGTGATTTAGCCGCCGGCACCATCGTTGTGTACCAAGAAGAAATCCCATGTTTGAAAAATGAAAAGGCATGGGGAGATGAATCAGCATTGCCAATGCCAATCGTTTTAAGCTTAGAAGAGCAACAAGCCATCATCAATTTTGCGGACAGAGCACAACAATTGCCGCCGGCTCGGGCTATCGAATTAGCAAATATCGTCACCCCATTGACGGGTAAAACGGGGGAGGCGGGTATTAAAAGCCTTTATCAACTTGCAAATGGTTTAATCGGATGTCAACAACCCCTAAGCCCTTCGGAGCACATAGCATTAACCTAGCGAATAAGGAGTCCAAGATTTATCTTGGCTGTTAAACTAGAAATCCGATTTTTTCAAAAAATCGGATTTCTTTTAAGGTAAAAACCATCCAAGCAAACCGAGTAATCATAATGAATAACGAACAAGGCAATAAAAAAACCTATTGGCATCAAACGAAGTAACGGAGCTTGCGACGATCAATATTGGGCAGGCTATTTGAATTTCTATTAACACCATTAGGGATAACCGTCTTAACCGATGTTAAAAACGTGAGTTCGACATATTTTTCAAATAGGTACTGTAGGGTGGGTAGGGCAATCCCTTGTGGTTGCCCGCGCAACGAAGTAACGGAACGTTAAACCCACCTATTTCGTTGAAGATGGTGGGTTGGGCGTCCCGCCACTTCGTTGCGCGGGCAACCACAAGGGATTGCCCCTACCCACCCTACATGACTACATTACCCGACAAAATAAGCTTGACAATGCACTAGTTTCTTGTCTCCTAAAACATGATTTCTACAAAAAATGGGACAACGCAAGGTATAAGTTAGAAATATTGCCAACGGCTACAAAGCGTTGATGGTTACAATTATTTAATTTAAGGAGGACCGGCAATTCCTCCCCTGAGTCTTTGGCTCAGGGGTTTCCTTGCCGATATTTTATGAAACAACGCACTTTTGAATCTAGCCATCAACAACAATGGAAGATTTTAGAAGATTGGCTAGATAACTTCGATAAGCGAAACCTTGCACAATTTCCACAACTCTATCGACAAGTCTGTCAACACTTAGCCTTGGCGCAGGATCGTCACTATAGCCCCCACTTGGTAAAACGACTTAATCGTCTCGTATTAGGCGGACATCAGCGCCTCTATCAGACACAAACCCGATTGACTGCTAAAATCATCCATTTTATCAGAGTCGATTTTCCCCAACGAGTGCGCCAAGAATCGCGTTTAGTTGGCTTATCCAGCCTATTATTTTTCGGTTCATTACTGCTCATGTTTTTGAGTGTACAAATCAACCCCGATCTGGTTTATAGTTTGATGGATGCAGAACAAGTCGTTGAAATGGAAGCGATGTATCAGCCAAATACTGTTGACCGTGATGCTGAAAGTGATTTCTTAATGTTTGGCTTTTATATTAGAAATAATATTAGTATCGGTTTTCAAACCTTCGCAAGTGGCATACTGTTTGGCGTGGGTACACTCTTTTTTTTGATATTTAATGGCTTATATATCGGTTGTGTCGCAGGGCATCTCACACACATTGGCTACACAGTTCCTTTTTATTCATTTGTCGCTGGACATAGTGCCTTGGAATTGATCGCAATTGTGTTGGCAGGGGCAGCCGGTTTGAAATTGGGACTCGCCTTGATTGCGCCCGGGCGATTGAGTCGCCTACAAGCCTTGCGTCAGGGGGCGGCGAAGAGTATTAAAATAATCTATGGTGTCATAATTATGTTATTGTTAGCTGCCTTTCTCGAAGCCTTTTGGTCATCCAACGCCGCCATTGCGCCTGAGATTAAATACACAATAGGCGTTTTTTTGTGGATCACTCTTATTGCTTACTTTGTAGGGCATCGTCGTGGAACTGGATAAGATTGAAGCCGTTGTCCGCCCCCGCAATCCTTGGGAATCCATTGATTTGGGCTTTAGCATGGTACAGCGCTGGTGGAAACCTTTATACAAAGTATGGTTTGCCATCGCACTGCCCCTTTTTCTGAGCCTCCATTTATTTTTTTATTTTTTTTATGAGTCATTATGGATGGCAACCTTGATGATTTGGTGGCTAAAGCCCTTTTTAGATCGTATTCTCTTACATTTTTTCAGTCAGGCGCTATTTGGTGAACATCCCAGCATTTGGCAAACTTTAAAAGCCAGTTTGTTTAAAACTCGCCTGTTGTTAGCACTGAGCTTGGGGCGCTTTGATTTTGCCCGTTCATTTAATTTACCCGTTTTGCAATTAGAAGGGGGCAAAAGGGCTACCGAACGTATCAAATTGCTACAAAAAAACAACACTCAAGCCGTTTGGCTCACTATCGTGTGTATGCATTTTGAAGGGATTTTATTAATATCCGTCATTGGCTTACTCTACTTTATGATGCCACTCAGTTATAGTGCTGACTTTTATGCTTTAGAGGGCTTGTGGCTAGAAATCATGAACATGATTTTTTATTTTTTAGTTTTAAGCATCGTGGAGCCATTGTATGTGGCAGGGGGATTTGCCCTCTATCTCAACCGCCGCACACACCTTGAAGCTTGGGATATTTATTTAGCCTTTCGCCGTATTGCCGCTCATTCCAAATGAAAAATGAAAATTTATATTTCACTGTTAATAGTTTATCTCAGTATCAGTTCTACTGTGTTAGCAACTGTTGATCCCAAAATGGCAAAACAGTATATCGCTGATATTCTATCGCAGCCAGAATTTAAAAATACGCGCGAAGAATATCGTTTGAAATATATTGGTGAATTCTCTTTCAAAGAGGGCACTGAGGAAACTCTCAAAGAGGGTGCTCAGGAAACTCTCAAAGAGGGCACTGAGGAAACTCTCAAAGAGGGCACTCAGGAAACTCTCAAACCGAGAACTTTGGAAAACATCGGGCTCGCACAAGTTTTTGAACTATTACTTTGGATACTGCTCGCTGTTGGACTCATACGAGTTATTATTTATGTCTCGCCTTGGTTGGAGCAATTGCGTCCGGCAGATAAGACCACTAATCCGCGTTTATTGGATAAAGAAGTTAAAAAGGCACAGATGAGCCTGCCCAATATTTCTCAACAAGCTTGGACATTCTGGCAAACAGGAGCGAGCCGGACAGCCATCAGTTTGCTTTATCGTGGCGCACTTTCGGTATTGAACACACGCAATAGCTTGAATATTGATGACAGTGCCACAGATAGTGAATGTCTTAGAAGGGTGAAACAGACACAAGCGATTGAATTAATGAATTATTTTACGGGGCTGACTCGCGTTTGGCAAAATATCGCCTATGCTGGGCGGCTGCCCACTGAACTTGAAGTGCAACAATTGTGTCAGGAATGGCAGGTTTACTTTGGACATCCAAGATAACATGCAACGCATCATACTGCTCCTATTCTCCATCGGATTAATATTTATATTTTATTGGTTTTACAATAATTTTAACATTGTATCAGAAAGCGTAGAAATCGGTTATGAAGGCGAAGCCCGTGACAATCCTCTATTAGCCGCAGAACGCTTATTAGAGCGCATGGGTACACCTGTCAAATCCGTCGAATTCTTACCCGACGAATTGGATACACAAGACACGTTGATATTATATGATAGTTTTCTCAATGAAGCGCAAATTCAACAATTGATCGACTGGATTGAAGAGGGGGGGCACCTGATTATAATCAGTGAAAATTTGCTCGCATTGCTTGACATCAAGCAATATCAAAATGGCTTAAACGAAGCTGAAATAGCACAAGCTCCTCCAACTGAAATTTTTTTTACAAAAGACACCCTAAAAGTTGCCTTTAATCCTGATTATTATTTTGAATATAGCGACTACGAACCCGCACTGGAAATCAGCGACGAATATGGTACGCATTTGCTAATATATTACTATGGTACAGGTTTGATCACGCTATTAAGCGATATCGCCTTTATTGAAAATGATAAAATCGGCGAATATGACCATGCCCAATTTTTTTGGGAGTTAGTGCATTTAGAACGCCAAGCGGCATCTGTATGGCTGTTGCATAGTCAAATAATAGAAGAAATACAACCTGAAAAGAATGTCCCTTCATTATGGCTTTTATTATGGAAAAATATGTGGACAGTGATTATCAGTGCCACAATATTATTACTCTTTTGGATATGGTCAGCCAGCCGCCGCTTTGGAAGTTTGTTACCCGATCCACCACGCGCCCGTCGTCGCTTACTTGAACATATAGAAGCCAGTGGCCATTTTTTATGGCGACATAATCAAGCTCAGGTATTATTGGACAGTGCCAGACAAGCATTGCTAAAACGTTTAGAGTCAGTACATCCAGACTGGGTGTACTTGTCTCAGCTTGAATTAAGTCAGCACTTAGCACAATTATGTGAATTGCCGGCGGACGAAATAGAAAAAGCCTTGCATGGCAGCAAAGCTAACACAGCATTCGCTTTTACCCGAGTCCTCCAAATTATCACACAAATAGGGAAAAAACTATGACAGCATCGCCTACTAATGAACAACTCAGGCGTGCCATCGAGATTATCCAACAGATTCGCAGCGAACTTAGTTACGCTGTTGTTGGTCAACAAGAAGTGATTGAGCAAGTGCTCATTGCGCTGTTAGCGGCAGGACATGTATTGATTGAAGGCGTCCCAGGCTTAGGTAAAACCTTATTAGTACAAGCATTGGCAAAAACCTTTGAAGGCCGTTTCACGCGCATCCAATTTACGCCCGATTTAATGCCTAGTGATGTCATTGGACATGCGATGTATGATATGAAAAGCGAAGCTTTTCATATTCGCCAAGGTCCGGTTTTCACGCACTTGTTATTAGCTGACGAAATCAACCGCGCTCCTGCTAAAACGCAAGCGGCTTTATTAGAAGTCATGCAAGAACAACAAGTGACGATTGAAGGCAAAGGATTTACGGTATCCCCGCCGTTTATGACGCTGGCTACTCAAAATCCGATTGAACAAGAAGGCACCTATCCTTTGCCTGAAGCACAATTGGATCGGTTTTTACTAAAAATACGCATTGACTATCCCACGGAAGAAGAAGAAACCCGTTTAGTCAAACAAATCACATCGAGCAAAGTTGGCGATGCCTTAGATGTCAGTGCTGTCAATTCTGTGATTCAACCCGAAAATGTCATTACATTGCAACAGATCGCGGCGAATTTACAAATTGATGAGCACGTCTATGATTATGTCGTCAAAATTGTACGGAGTACGCGCACTTGGCCAGGGATTAGTTTTGGAGCAGGACCGCGTGGTAGTCTGGCACTGATTCGTGCTGCCCGTGCTGCCGCACTTTTAGCAGAACGCGATTTTGTGACACCTGATGATGTCAAAAACATCGCGTTGGCCACCTTGCGTCATCGTATTGCTTTAGCACCAGAATTGGAAATTGAAGGGCATGATGTGGATATGGTGTTGAAGGCGGTGTTATCTAAGATAGAGGTACCTAGAATATAATTTATTTGCTATGTGTCGATGCAAGTACTAATGGGCAACCATAAAGGATTGCCCCTTTGAACCTGCATATTATGTAGGGGCAATGCCCTAGTGGTTGCCCATTGTGGTATATAAATTTTATTCAGGTTCTGGCTCATAATAATTTCCCCTATTCGACTTAACTGAAATACTGTAGGGACCAGCACCCGCAAAATCAATGGACGTCCGATCGAGCTTAATTTGTCGATGTAATCACTCACAAAGGGCAAAGCTTTTCCGACTCACATGGTTCTTGCCTTCAATATGGGAAGGATTTGTATTATAATTGGCTAACTTGAACATCGAGAGAAAAGTTCATGGAAAAACATCAATTCAACTACGAACAAGCATTTAGTCGCAATATTGGTTGGCTTACTGATTGGGAACAACAGACAATACGAGGTAAAAAAATTGCCATCGCCGGGGTAGGAGGAGTTGGAGGGTTTCATACCTTAACCCTTGCTCGTCTTGGGGTTGGTGCGTTCCATCTTGCCGATTTTGATACCTACGAAGTTGCCAATTTCAATCGTCAGGTTGGGGCAACTATGAACACATTGGGACAATCTAAGGTTGAAGTCATTGCGGAAAGGGCGTATGACATCAACCCTGAATTAGAAATTAAGTCGTTTCCAAATGGGGTGAGTGAAAATAACATCGATGAATTTTTGGAAGGTGCTGATCTTTTCATCGATGGTATTGATTTCTTTGTTTTAGATATCCGTGCTCAAGTTTTTGCGCGATGTGCAGAACTGGGCATACCCGCTATCACTGCCGCGCCGCTTGGCATGGGGACTGCCTATCTGATTTTCATGCCAGGTGGTATGACTTTCGAGGAATATTTTCGTTTCAAGGGGTTGTCGCCTGCGCGTCAGCAGCTTAACTTTCTTATGGGACTCAGCCCCAGAGGACTGCATGGTTCTTATTTAGTCGATCCATTTCGCCTTGATCTTGCACATCAACGGGGTCCATCCACGGTGATGGGTTGTCAATTGTGTGCCTCAGTAGCAAGTACGGAAGCGCTTAAAATCTTACTTGGGCGAAGTGCTGTGCGAGCAGTACCACGTTATCAAGCGTTTGATGCGTATAAAGGTAAATGGATACACGGTTGGTTACCGGGCGGTAACCGGAATCCTTGGCAAAAGTTTAAGCTTTGGCTTGGATACCGTGCTTACGCAAAGCTATCACAATACGCTGCTCCACAAACGACATTGTCCAGTACCGAGTCTGAAATGACCCAAATTCTAGATTTAGCGCGTTGGGCACCTAGCGGAGACAATAGTCAGCCTTGGCGTTTCGAGATCAAAAATGAAGACAGTGTCATTGTGTCTGCCCGAGATGAAGCGGGAGAATCTGTTTACGATTACAACGGCGAGCCTTCTCTGCTTTCTTTTGGAATATTGCTCGAAACCATGCGTATTGCCGCCAGCCGCTTTGGTCGCTCACTGAGTTGGGAATACCGGCATGTTGAGGGAAATCATCATCGGATTGAGGTTTATCTTCCTAAAACATCGGGAATTGCAAGCGAACCGTTACTTCCTTTTATCTCCATTCGTTCGGTAGTTCGTACTCCATACCGCACAACTCCCCTGACTCCAGACCAAAAACAGAATTTGGCTGCCTGTCTCGGTGACAATTTGGAAATATGTTGGTTTGAAACATTAAATGAACGCCGGCGCATAACACGTATTAATGCCATGGCAACTCATATTCGCTTGAACATTCGTGAAACATATCACGTACACCAGAAGATACTTGATTTTGACAGCTTATTTAGCCCTTATGGTAACCCTATCAAATCAGTCGGGCTTGATCCACTCACTATTCAGATGATGCGGTGGGCAATAAAAGACTGGTCTAGGCTGCGTTTCATAAACAGGGTTCTGGGAACGGGAGTTCCACGTTTAGAACTTGATATTCTGCCAGGGTTGTTATGCGCTGCACACTTTCTGATCAGATGGAAGGAGAACCCAACATATGTGAACAAAGCCACCTCTCTCTTACATGCAGGACAGCGTGTACAACGCTTTTGGCTAACAGCTACGCAACAGGGACTAGTTATGCAACCCAGCATAGCACCGCTTTGTTTTGCCTACTACGGGAGAAACAATGTTCATTTTACTGAACACCGTGCGATGCGCAGCAAAGCTGAAAAGCTAGCCACAAAGCTTGAGGAGGTTGGAGGAGGAAACAATGCGGTTTTTATGGGGAGAATTGGCTTGCCCAGGAGTCGCAGAATTGGTGCGCGAGCAGTCAGGCTACCTTTGGTGGACTTGCTCCGTCCGTGGGATTTGTAGGGGCAATCCCTTGTGGTTGCCCCATCCGGTGGTATATTCAGGTATTTTGCCTACGCAGGTTTACAATCTGCTCCGTAACGTTTTAGAACACTTAAACTGTTTGGAAATTCGATTATGGCATTGTTCAAAACGACTCATAGCTACCCGCTTTCATCCCCTCAAATAAATATTTGGTTTGACCAAATTCTGCATCCCGATGTGCCACTGTACAATATTGGGGGCTATGTGCGGATAGAGGGGCCTATTGATCCCACCCTTTTTGAAAAAGCCCTCAATCAAGTCATTACAGATAACGACGCACTACGCATCATCATTCACGAGGGGGAAAGTCTGCCCACTCAGACATTTGCGGAAAATGTTCACATCAAACTGGACTTTTATGATTTCTCCGATAAGGAAAATACCGAAAAGCAGACGCTCGAATGGATGCAGCGTGAATTTGTCAAGCCTTTCCCGCTTTATGACGAATTATTATTTCAATTTGCATTATTTAAAACATCAGCTAATTGTTATTACTGGTTCATTAAATATCACCATCTCATTATGGACGGATGGTCGATTTCCCTCGACGTCCAGCGTGTCGCTACAGCATACAACGCTCTTTTAGCCGGACAATCCAAGTTTGAACAGAAACAGTATTCCTATTTGGAATTTGTCAAAAACGACCAAGCCTACTTGGACTCTGACAAATTCACTCAGCATGAGCGCTACTGGCGAGAAAAATTCCATGAACTACCTGAACCGCTGATTCATCGTCGTTATGCGAAGGGCCAAACCATTCCAAGCAAAAGGTCAACTTTGACTTTGGCACGGCCATTCTACAATCAACTCATGACTTTCGCTCAAAATCATCACGTCTCCACCTTCCATCTGATTATTGGTGCTTTGTATTGCTATTTTGTGAGAATCAGTGGAACAGAGGAGTTTGTGATTGGATTATCTACGCTGAATCGAAAATCTGGGGCCTTTAAACAAACGCTTGGCCTGTTTACGAACGTCATCCCGGCCAAGTTTCGCTTTAGTTTAGACTTGAGCATTGTCCAATTGCTCCAAGCTATCCGCAAAGAGTTGCAAAAAGACTATCGATATCAGCGTTTTCCTATCAACAGGCAACCCAAGCGCCACAAATTCGCACGGAAACAACTATTTGATCTCACCCTCTCCTATGCCAAACACGATCACGACACTTATTTCAATGGTCATCCAACTCGTACAGTGTATTTGGCCAATGGTTTTGAACAAAATGCACTGGCGATATTTATTGAAGAATTTCATCAGGATGAGGATGTTAATATTCATTTTGACTACAGTCTTGGGGCTTTTGAAACGGCTGAAATTGAACTTCTCAAGGCGCGTTTTAAATTTATGTTAAGTGAAATCCTGCATAAGCCCCATGTACCTATCAAAGAAGTACAAATCCTCCCAGAGGCAGAGCTGAACCGAATTTTGTTTGAATTTAATGACACCGCCACGGATTATCCTGATGACAAAACCATTGTGGATTTGTTTCAAGAGCAGGTGGAAAAAACGTCGGACAATATTGCCGTCGTTTTTGAAAATCAGTCATTGAGTTATCAAGAATTGAATCGCCGTGCTAATCAAGTGGCACATCATCTACAAACCTTGGGTGTCAAGCCTGAAATGCTGGTTGGGATTTGCGTCGAGCGTTCCCTTGAAATGGTGATTGGGCTTATCGGGATTCTCAAGGCAGGCGGGGCTTATGTGCCGTTAGAGCCCCTTTATCCCAAAGCGCGTTTAGCTTTTATGTTAGAAGATGCTGGCGTACCAGTGCTGTTGACTCAAACGAGCCTCAAAGAGAATTTGCCCACTCTTCAAACAGTGGTGGTTTTTTATTTGGATAAGGACTGGGAGAAGCAGGGTTATGAGAATATTGAGAGTGGCGTTCAGTCCGAGAACTTAGCTTATGTGATTTATACATCGGGATCGACTGGGAAGCCGAAAGGTGTTTTAGTGGAACACCGGGGATTGTGTAACCTCGCCAAAGCTCAAATTCAGCACTTTAATGTGCAGCCGGACAGCCGTGTTCTCCAGTTTGCTTCTTTAAGTTTTGATGCATCTATTTCTGAAGTGGTTATGGCACTGTGTTCTGGTGCCACACTTTGTTTGGGAACAGCAGAATCTTTACGGCCTGGGCCTGATTTGATACAGCAATTACGCGAGCAAACGATTACCCATGTAACACTTCCACCCACGGCACTGCCAGTCTTGCCCACGGATGAATTGTTAGGTTTGCAACACCTGATAGTGGCGGGAGAAGCCTGTCCTCCAGACTTGGCCGCTCAATGGTCTCAAGGCAGATACTTTTTCAATGCATACGGGCCAACCGAATCAACGGTTTGTGCCACGGTCTTTGAGTACACGGTTGGTAGCGCCTCAAGACTTCCCATAGGTCGGCCCATTGCCAATATTCAAATCTACATCCTAGACAGTCATCTCCAACCGATGCCCATTGGTATGGAGGGAGAATTACACATTGGCGGTGTTGGTTTAGCGAGAGGCTATCTCAATCGCCCCGAGCTGACTCAAGAAAAATTCATCCAAAATCCCTTCAGCAAAGAACCGGGGGCCCGTCTTTACAAAACGGGCGACTTAGCCCGATACTTGCTAGACGGTCACATTGAATACTTGGGCCGTCTTGATAATCGGGTCAAAATTCGCGGCTTTCGTATTGAGCTTGGCGAAATTGAAACTGTGCTGGCGACTCATCCCAAGGTACGCCAAGCGGTGGTCATCGTCTGGGAAGTTAACCCCAACGACAAGCGACTCGTGGCTTATATTATTCCAACTCAGGAACCCACGCCTATTCCTACTGAGTTGCGCCACTTTCTTGAGGAGCGCTTACCTAACTACATGGTACCAGCGTCATTTATAGTGCTTACCCAAATTCCACTGACACCTAATGGAAAAGTAGATCGCCGCGCCCTACCCACTCATGATCCCTTCCAAAGGGTTCTAGAAGAAGTGTTTGTCGCACCCCGCACTCAGACTGAAAAAACGCTCGCGGTTCTCTGGGCTGAAATATTGGAACAGGAAAATATAGGGATTCACGACAATTTCTTTGAACTGGGTGGTCATTCTTTGTTAGCAGTCACTCTGATGGACAAAATTCAGCAACAATTTGGGAAGGCTTTACCCATTGGCACACTATTTAAAGGCCCAACTATCGAACAGTTAGCTAATCTGATTGAGCAAAAGACAGTTGATGGCTCTCCCTTAGTAGCTATTCAAACGGGAGGAAACCGACTGCCTTTTTTCTGCATCCATCCAGTTGGAGGTAATGTTTTTTGCTATGCGGACTTAGCCCATCATCTTGGTGCTGAACAACCGTTTTATGGGTTACAATCATTAGGTTTGAATGGGGAGCAGAATCCTTTAACCAGCATTGAGGAAATGGCTACTCGTTATATTGAAATCTTACAGACTATTCAGCCCCAAGCTCCTTATCAACTGGGAGGTTGGTCTTTTGGCGGCGTTGTCGCCTTTGAGATGGCGCAGCAGTTGCATCAACAAGGACAAGAAGTCGCTTTGCTGGCCTTAATAGATAGTTATGCACCTTCTGTCATTAGATTGCCGGCAGAAATGGAGGAAACAAGTATGATAGCCTTTCTTGCTAGGGACATGGCTGGGATTTTCGGTAAAGATTTGCCGCTATCTGTTGAGGAGATGCCGAGCAACCCGGATGAGCAATTGGATTATGTACTGGAACAAGCCAAAAAGAGCAATATCTTGCCACCTGAAATGGCTGGACAACAAATGCGCCAACTATTACAAGTTTTCAAAGCCAACAGCCAAGCCATGTCTCGCTATCAACCTCGGCGTTACCCCGGCAAAGTGACCCTTTTCTGTGCCAGTGAACCCGCAGTGGAATTCATCCCGTCAAACGGCTGGAATGAGTTTATAGCAGGGGGCATAGAAATCCATACAATTCAGGGCGACCATTATGCTATTCTGAGAAAACCTCATGTTTCTGTTCTAGCCGAAAAATTAGGCACATATCTCAATCAAAAGAACTATAAGGCAGTAAGGGAGTAAAAAAGGATGGAAAATTTAGAAAATGCACTCGCAGCGTGGCGGGATATTCTTGGGGAAGCGCATGTCCTAACGGACGAAACCACACTAACATCCGCGCAAACGGCAACCTTTGCAACGACACAAACCGTTCCCGCCATTATTCTGCCAGGTAATCGTGCGGAGATTCAAGCCTGTGTGAGGATTGCCAATAAATACAAAACGCCGATTTTTCCGATTAGCACTGGAAAAAATTGGGGATATGGTTCACGAGTTCCTGTTCAAAATAGCTGTGTCATTATGGAATTGGGCAGGCTCAATCGAATTGTGGATTATAACGAAAAATTGGCTTATGTTACTGTGGAACCCGGAGTGACGCAGCGCCAATTGTTTGAGTACCTTCGCGAGAATCAGTCAAATTTGTTTATGAGTGTCACAGGTAGCCATCCTGACACCAGTTTGATTGGAAATATTTTAGAAAGGGGGGTCGGAAGCGGGCCTCATGGTGACAGGTTTAGCCATGTTTGTGGATTTGAAATCGTCTTGCCAACTGGAGAATGCATTCAGACGGGATTTGAACGCTTTGCTAACGCTAAAGCGGCTAAGGTTAGCCGTTGGGGGGTAGGTCCTTATTTCGATGGCCTATTTACTCAGTCCAACCTTGGTATAGTTACCCAAGTGACTATATGGCTGATCCCATTGCCTAAATACTTTCAAGCTTTTTTCTTTATGATCAACGATGATATTCACCTAAAAGAAGCCATTGATACTCTGCAAACTCTCAGGTTGGAGGGGCTTATAAATTTTGTCGGACTTTGGAATGATTATAAAATGTTGTCTACAAAACAGCAGTATCCTTGGACCGAAACGGGTGGTAAGACACCTCTGCCGCTTGATTTGATGGAGAGTTTGAGAAAGAAACGAGGATGGGGCCGATGGATAGGAGGGGGAGCATTATACTCATCCAGCAAACAACAGGGCAAAGCCGAGCGAAAGTTGATTGAACAAGCCTTAAACAATAAGGTGGACAAATTTGGGTTTATGGATCAAACCAAAGTATGGGTTGCTCGATTCATTCAGCATCCCTACAGGTGGATAACTGGTATTAACCTAAGTGAAGTACTTAACTGGTGGTATAACGAAAAGGATATCTTTCTTGGAGTCCCAACCGACAAGAATATTTCAAGTACTTATTGGAGAAAGAAAACTCCGATTCCGTCGAATATGAGTCCAGACAGAGATGGTTGTGGAGTTATCTGGTGTAGTCCAGTACTCCCTTTTGACGGACAGCATGTAATAACCGCCGTTAAAATCATTGAAGGAGTAGCCCACTCTTATCAATTTGAGCCGAATATAGCTATACTCTGCGTAAACGAAAGGAGTATAGATATTGTTTCAACCGTTATGTATGACAGAGAGGTGCCTGGTGAGGATGAGCGTGCGATGGCCTGCCACGATTCAATGCTTCAGAAATTGACTGAAGCGGGCTATATCCCTTATCGCCTAGATATTCAATCCATGAATTCCCTTCCACCCGCGAAGGACGATTACGGAAAATTACTAAGCGAAGTGAAAAAGACACTGGATCCAAACAACATACTTGCGCCCGGGAGATATGATTTCCGAAAAGACTGGCCTAACCTATCTGAATAAGACAACGGTTTAAAACCGTTTTTATGGTTCCCACGCGCCTGCGTGGGAAACTTCGTGGTGAGCGAGTGAGCCCCGTCTCTGCGCTCCGGTGTCGCGTGGTGGTGAGTACAAGTCATTAAAACCCTTTGTGTAACCTTAACGCTGAATCTATTGTATATTTAATACGTTTATGCCGTCAATCCGTTGTACTCAGTTGATCTTGATATTATAACGGTTTGTAGGGGCAATCCTTTATGGTTGCCCTCGGCACGATATGGCATTGTTTTGTAGGGTCAATGCCATTAAGTTAAGGATAAATGCCTGCAATTGTGGTTTTCTCATTCCCAAACAGCATTTGGAAACGAGAAAAATGATTTTCATTTGTTAAACGATGATTTCTCTCAACGCTTGTAAAAACGCCCTATTTTCTTCAGGCGTACCCACCGTCACCCGTAAACCGTTCTCTAAAAAAGGATGACTACCGTGTAAACATTTAATTAAAATACCTTGCTTTTTCAATTCATTAAACACAGCTAGCGCATCTGCCACGCGAAACAGTATAAAATTCGTTTCACTCGGCCAAACTTGCACACCTCTGATAGCCTTGAGCTGTTCTAATAAATCCGCCCTATCCGCCCTGATTTGCCGCGTTTGTTTTTCTAACACCCCATAATGCTGCAAAGCAAAAACCGCACTGATTTGAGATAACACATTGATATTATAAGGTAAGCGCGTTTTATCAATCTGCTCTAACCAGTCCTGTGGTCCTGCCAATAAGCCCAAGCGTAAGCCCGCCAATCTCAATTTGGAGACAGTACGCATCACCAGCACATTGGAATATTCGCGCGACATAAAACTTTTATCAGTAAACGGCGCGTAAGCTTCATCAATGACGACAACACCCGGCGTGGTTTCTATGATCGCTTCGATGTCTTCAAGGGCAAAGAGATTTCCGGTGGGATTATTGGGATAGGCTAAAAACACCAGGGCTGGTTGATGCGTTTTAATCGCGTCCAGCATAGCCACTCTATCCAAACTAAAATTGTTAGGATTTAAGGGCACCCCAACATATTGCATTCCAACGACTTGGGCGATTAGGCGATACATGACAAAACTCGGCTCAGGTGCCAATAATATCCGCCCTTTCCCATTTAAGGTTAATGCCAACATTTGTATTAATTCGTCAGAGCCGTTGCCAAGGATGACTTCCATTGTGTCAGGAATCTGCATAACGGCGCGTAATTGCTGTTTGACTTCACGCGCGGCTGGATCAGGATAACGGTTGAGGGCTGCGCTTTGCAAAGTCTGTAACCATTTATCAATCAGGTCCCATTGATAAGGATTTTCCATCGCATCGAGTTTGATGGCTTCCCCTGGCTCGGGGACGTGATAAGCGGAAAGTTGTTGTATTTCTGGTCTAATCCAATCTGTGATAGCGTTATTCATAATTTTCCTCTTTTTTTCTCGTTCCCGAAATCAAGCCTTGGGCTAAAGCCCAAGTCTAAAAGCTAAAGTCGGCTAAAGCCGACTAAGACATTGGTTTTAGTCCCCTTTAGGGGACTTTCGCTTTTAGCCTTGGGCTTTAGCCCAAGGCGTGAGGGCTTCAAACTTTAAACTTATAAATCAAATACTTAAATACATATGTCTAAGAGAGATTTCTTTGAAAGCGTATCCACCCTACCATGGTTGGCATTGCCCCCCCCATACCCCCCCCGCTCTGGTACATCGTCAAGGTTGTATCGGTAATGTAGGGTGCGTCCTACGCACCAATGACGCGACAAAGGTGCGTAGGACGCACCCTACTAAGGCAAACCTACGGGGAGACCAAAATCCCCAAAAAAAAATAGATCTGGGGGGCGGTAGCCCCCCATACCCCCCCGCGCGATAAGGGCAAAGGGCAAAAGGGCTCTAGGGCAAAGGGCTAAAAGTCCGCGCCACGGATGACCCGAAAGCCGAAGTAGCCGAGCCGAACGTCCGAGCCGTCCCAGTTGCGGAAGGCGGTACGGGCGACCCTCGGTCCGTTGAGCCACGAGCCGCCACGCAGCACTCGGTAACTTTCATCACCTCCCCTCCAAACTTGACCATCAGTTGGTGCGCCTTTATAAGTACCATGCCAAGAATCAGCGCACCACTCCCATACATTCCCCACAGTGTCATATATACCAAACGGATTAGGCGCAAACGAACCCACAGGGGCTGTATATTCCCAACGGTCTTTTCCTTTTACGACAGGCCCCCAATTACCATAATTAGCATATTCATGAGAGGCGGTGTTACCCCACCAATACTTTGTCTCCGTCCCAGCCCGAGCGGCATATTCCCATTGGGCTTCGCTGGGCAGATTGTATTGTTTACCGGTTTGCTGACTTAACCATTTAGCATAAGCTGTCGCATCATGCCAAGACACATTAATCACTGGACGATTGCCACGCCCCCAGCCCCTATCATTTGGCTTTTCTCTACCCGTCGCTTGAGCAAATTTGTCATATTCAGCAAACGTCACCTCATTTTGCCCCATCGCAAACCGTTTGATTGACACTTTATGCACCGGTTTTTCTGATGAATAATCGCCACCCATACGAAATGAACCGGCAGCAATCCACACCATTTTTGGTCCCAAGCCGCCATTTTGTAAACTATCACGGAAAACGGAGCCTGTCACCGCTTGGCGACTGGGTTTTCGTGTCACCACGGGCTCAGTTTCCAACAAATATTCAAAAGCCCGTAACTTCGGAGATTCAGGATTCACCTTGCGAAAAGCGGCCATATATTGCAAAGCTTTCTGCCTTTTTCCACTACGCACCGCGCCTTTTATCCAAGTCAGATATTTTTCCTCGATTTCTTCTAAACCCTCTAAAGCTTTCGCATTATGCCGGTCTTTTTTTAAGACATCGCTATAACAATCTAAAGCGTTTCCACCCACACCCGTTGTCAAACGATAAGCTTGAAAATGTTTTTGGCAGGTACGCAATAACTGTGAAACATCAATCGGTTGCTGCGAGGATGCGCCACACCTACTAAAACAAAATCGCTGCGTAAAAGAATCCGACTTCCAAGGCACCTGAACGCCTTTCGTGTTCGCCACCACTTTTTGGGTGACTTCGGTTAACATATCAAGCACACTCAGATGAGACATATCACGCAAAGCGTCTAACAAATATTTTGTATAGATACTATTACGTTGACGAGAATCCCCAAGAGCGCCTGTATCGGGTGCCGTCGCATAAGCGATTAATGAGCCTGTCGGACTTTTCATTTCAGCTAAGCCTTTTTTATTGAGGCTTTTAATATTGGATTGATAAGGATTATCTCGACAAGCGTCCAAAATGACAATATTGAGACCATTATTGGCTTCTTCCATTTGGGCGAGCAAACGATTGGCATCCAAAGCTTCCCAAGGAATGTCGGCTGCTTTTTTTATTTTGGCATCGACGGGCACTAAAAAATTACGACCTTTGGCTTGCAAGCCGTGTCCAGAGAAATAAAATAAGCCAACTCCGCCGTTCTGCGCGAGCCGGTCGCCAAAGGTTTGTATTGCTTCCGTCATGGCGCGATTGCTTAGATTATGCTTTATTTAAGATCACCTCAAAGCCTAGTTTTCTGAGGACGCCTGCCATATCGTTGGCATCGTTGACGGGATTATCCAGGGTGGGGACTGGTTTTTGGTAGGCGCCGTTGCCTATGACTAGGGCTAAGCGTTCTGAGGCTTGAGCCGTTGTCAGTAGTAGAGCGATTAAAATAAAGGGGGTGTAACGTGACATGTGGTTGTTCTCCTTTAGTGATACGGTGTTTATCAAATTTAAGGGTTAATTATGCGATAGGGGAGGGCTGATAGTCAATTTTTTTTCGGAAGCTAAAGCTTTGGACTCCAAAATACCTTAAAATTCATGGTTCGGTACTTAGCTATACAAGTTTCATGGTTCGGTACTTACACAATTGTTAACAGCGTTTTGTTTGAGAGTTTACTTTCTAACTCTCTAATAATTTGTACTAGCTCTACTTTTGCCTCCGCCTGTAAACCAAGGCAAGTAGCCATACCCTCCGAATCCGTGCTTAATCTGCTATCCAGTTCAATTTTGTATGCTTTATCATTATTTCTCAACACATAAGAATGTATATGCATAGAGTCACCAATTTTACTTGGCTCTGATAAATGAGCAAAATTGAATTCACGCTTCATGTATTCCAATAAACAGTCTTGAATGACAAGGACAAGATGCTTACCAACATATTCAAATGTTTCAATTTTGTGATGGAGTTGCACAAGAATCGTTTTTGCCGTCATTTTCCAATTCATTCCAAATGATTTGGTAGAATTAACGGCCTTTTCATCAACCTCTATTCCATATTCTTTAAGAAATCGCTGGCGTTCAGGCCAAACTGTCCCGGTTGTATCCAAAGTCTGAAACTCAATACCAACAAAGTCTTTGACTTTTCCATTTTTAACTGATGCTAGGAAATAATCTACACTACCACCGGGGATACTGACTTCCGAGATAATATGGAATTCATTTCCCGGTTCGTGTCTGGTAAGCAGATGCATGCAATCCATAAATACCTGTTTATTTTGGAGCAATCTATTTGGACAGATAATTATATTGCGTTTTTGACGGCCAAAGTTTACTGTGCAGGTGCCAATTGATATTTCAGGTTCACTTTTACGCACCTTAAAGCATTTGCTATTTGTATATGGACATTCCTGATTTATTTGGATGTTTTTAACGGTTGTTTTATTCACTGATTGCGTGGAAACACCAAATAGTTCACTCACTTTAGTCATGTATTTCCTTTATAAAGTCATACCGCAACGCTCTTTTGCTATTTCTATATATTCCGCTGAAAGCTCTATCCCAACAGATTTTCTACCTAATTGCTTTGCAACAAGCATTGTTGTGCCGGTGCCTGAAAATGGGTCTATAACAATTCCATTTTCAGGACAGGTTGCCAATAAAGGTATTTTGCATATATCTTCTGGATAAGCGGCAAAATGCTTTTTACGTTTTTGTGTATCCTCTGGAAGAATATCCCACACATCACGCGGTTTACTACCATTAGGATGATATTTGAGAAAATAAAACCCCTTGTTATGAAGTTCCTTTGCTCTACCTGATACTTTCTTGGAATCAGAATGCGTGGTTCTTTGTTGGCCTCTAATAATCATACGAAAATCAGATAAGCTACCTTCAGAAATCTCTTTTAGGACATTGTTAAGTGCC
Source organism: Candidatus Thiomargarita nelsonii (assembly GCA_000785145.2). GTDB lineage: Bacteria > Pseudomonadota > Gammaproteobacteria > Beggiatoales > Beggiatoaceae > Thiomargarita > Thiomargarita nelsonii_B. The sequence continues at coordinate 13,597 of JSZA02000041.1, read as the reverse complement.
TCCATGGCATTTTTCTTTTCTTGGGGTGTGAGTTCAGTAGAAAGTTCTATTTGTCGCTTGTACCTAACACCGCTAACGCCCGTTGCTGAGACAACCGCACCGTTAACGACTTTAGTCTGCGAAGGCTTAGAACGAATTGAATCAGTATCGTAATAATACCCTTTTGGCTTTTTGACAAAATGAAAAATTTGTTCGTGAACATTTCCTAATTTGTCTTTTGAGTTGTCGGGGCTACCTTTAACCTTATTCCAAATAATTTCATTTCTGAGAATCCATCCTTGATTATCTGTCAGTTCAAAAGCAACTCTCCAAGGAATGCCAAGCAAGCTTTTTGATTTATATGAATCACCAATATTCAACCAAAATGAGCCCGTATCTTTAAGAACACGCTTTAATTCAAGGAAAATAGTCGTTAGATATTTGATATAATCAAGATAATTGGCTTCAAGCCCTATTCCTTCTTCTGCATATTGCCGCTTGCCCCAATACGGGGGAGAAGTCATACAAAAATCGACTGAACTATCTGGCAATTGTTGTAAGACTGACAGCGCATCTCCTTTAATGAACAACGGTGTTATATCAGGCGACTGATTATATTCAGTCAATCTCTCAGCCACACTTAGCTTATGATTTTTTAATGAAGACAAGCTATCACCTCTATCAAGATAGATTATTAGGCGTCCAAGATTCATCTTGGACATCCGATTTATCCCCTATACTCCGCTGACCGTGCATGTGCCGTCAGCCCCTCGCCGTGTGCGATAACCGAAGCCGTTTGTCCCAAAGTATGCGCTCCCTCTTTAGAACACATAATCAGCGAAGAACGCTTTTGAAAATCATACACGCCCAGCGGTGATGAAAAACGAGCCGTGCGTGACGTAGGCAAGACGTGATTGGGTCCCGCACAATAATCACCTAAAGCTTCCGCAGTATAACGCCCCATGAAAATGGCCCCCGCATGACGAATTTTTGAGAGATAGGCTTGAGGTGCTTCAATAGATAATTCCAAATGTTCTGGCGCGATAAAATTAGACACCTCAATGGCTTCGTTCAAATCCTTCACCTTTATCAAAGCCCCCCGATGCGTTAATGATGTACGAATAATGTCGGCGCGTGGCATTTCCACAATCAAACGATTGATACTGTCTTGCACCTTTTCTAAAAAGCCCCGTTCAGGACTGATTAAAATGGCACACGCCTCTTCATCGTGTTCCGCCTGCGAAAACAAATCCATTGCAATCCAATCGGGATCGGTTTGGCCATCACAAATCACTAAAATTTATGATGGTCCCACAATCATATCTATGCCAACAGCACCAAATACCATACTTTTAGCAGTAGCCACATAGATATTACCGGGTCCGACAATTTTATCCACTCTGGGCACTGTCGCAGTGCCATAAGCCAGCGCGGCAATCGCTTGCGCTCCTCCGAGAGTCAATACTTTATCAACTCCAGCAATGGCGGCAGCCGCTAAGACGATCTCATTGAGAACATCATCGGGCGCGGGCACGACCATGACAATTTCACCGACTCCCGCCACTTTAGCCGGCCCGGCAAAGCATTCATCAGCACCGAAGAAGGATAAGCTGCCTTGCCACCGGGCACATATAATCCGACTTTATCAAGCGGCATCACTTGTTGTCCCAACAGGGTGCCATCAGCTTCAGTATATTGCCAAGAATCTTGTTTTTGGTGTTGATGATAAGCGCGAATACGCTCAGCAGCGACTTCCAAGGCTTGGCGTTGAGTTTTATCCAAATCGCTCAAAGCTTGTTGCAAGCGGCGATCAAATTGGCGAGTATATTCAAGCAGGGCGGCATCGCCATTTCGACGCACGTTTTGTAAAATGTCGCGTACCGTTTGCGTTTCATCGGACACCGTCTGCCATGCCAATAAATGATCGAGTTGTGACCAAAAATCATTGTCCGTCGTTGATAATCGTTGTAGTTTTAGCATTATAATCTTATAGCAATTCTCAATCTAACACGCGACGCGAGGCAAAGAATTTTTCTACGGAGCAACCGCAGCATTCATCAACCACCAAGCAGAAATATTCTGTTGCCAGGCTGAAACTTCTTGCCGCCGTCTCGTTTGCGCTGATAAAGCCCTTTCTGCTGTCTCCCTAAAAAAGGACTCACTTAAACCACGCGCAGGATTCATCACCACCTTGGCATCATTACGCATAAAAATGCTGGCTTCAAATTCAATGAGATTGCCCGTATATAAAAAGAGTAGAGGTTTAGTCACATCATAAGAAATTCGTTCTGGTCCTAATTGCTGATTAAAAATTTCTTGGCTTTGCTTCATAAAGGCTGTTACCTGTTCAGTGGCAGTCGGTATCATGTTTTCTTGCCCAAGTTTTTCTGCCAACTCTTTTTTTTGTGTCAACATTTTACTCGTCTCATTGCCTGTTCGTATCACAAATGTACCCAATGGCTTAACAAGATGATAAGGATATGGGGTAAAAGAAATCGCCTGTAAACCGATTGAGACGACAATTTCTTGCGCTAACGGCTGAACGCCTCCCGCAAAGGGTCCCGCAAAAAAGCTAGCCGGTACAAAAACCAAAGCATCTATTCCCATATTTAACATATCGTCGCTGGTAATCTCTCGTCCCTGCACCATTTTTTTGATAGCATAATAACTACCATGAAAAGGAATCCAAGTGATAAGTCCACTTTCTAAAGCTCCAACTTCTTCGGCGAGGGCGACATTATCACTGATAGAAGCCAAATAACGTAAATGATAAGGTAACTCAGGGCAGACTTGCTCAGGATAATTGGGGCACATACTCTCCAGATTATTCATTAAGGCGGCTTGAGTCTTCGCGGAAAGTGGACGGCGGATTAAGTTATGAAACAAGGGCTCATCCTTATATCTAAACAAAGCCTCTACTATTTTATCATCACCTTGTAACAAAATCTGAATAATAATGGGATGTAGAGCAGCGAGATAACGGCTATCACCAAATAATAAGCTGTTTTGTGCTAATCCCCATTTATTCAATAAAATTTCGCCCTCCTTGAGCGCCAATAAATCCCAAATATGTGGATCATTGGCAAACAACTCAAAAACGCCATTTTTTTCCACCACACGCATTAAGGTTGGCCATAATTCTTGACGAAATCTTTTATAAAAATCATGATCTTGATCCAAGCGTTGCCGAATACTTTGACCATTTTCAATCAGAAAACCTATTATTTGAGCCAATTTTTCATCTGAATGCCATAAATATTTTTCAAAAACCTTTTCAAGCCAGGCATCATATTCTTTTGCTCCCTTGGTATGACGTGGAAAAATAAACACGGTTGCTGCACCCAAAATGCCACGTTCGGCAAGTTGACATAAAAGAGCCCTATGATTTTCTAAAGCTTCAGTCAATAGTTGAACATCTGTCGTATGTATCGCATAAAAACTGCTAATGGCATTATAACAATCCTGTTTATTGAGCATTTTGACAAGTAAAATCGGATTATCAGAAAGAGCAAGGAGGCCTGCGGTTTCTGGATGCTTGCGTAAAAATCGACTGATGATGATGGAATGCTCTAATTGTTTAAGTAGATTAATTTGATAGTAAAAGTCATTTTCATGTTCTTGTTTTAGAATGGTAAACCATGCACTATTAACAGTGACAACGGATTGGGCGGCCTCTTTGCGCCAACCGGCTTTGAGCAGTTCACTCAGGGCATATTCAACCGCTGTGTTATGTGTCGCTAATGCCTCGGTCAAAAATATTAAAAACAGTGATATAATTTTTAAAAATACTGTTGGCATAACCAAAACTCTGCTTTTCAGATAAATAAAGCTTATTTAGCGTACATCAGATAAATCATGATACCGTAATTGAGCGTCTTGCTTTGTGGCTCAAAGATGTGGCCCACCGTTTGTCCGTTGCGGGTGAGAGTTTCTGTCGTGCTGCGGCCTAAATGCCAATACTCCAAGTAAGGTTCAGCAATGAATTTCAAGCTGTGACTGAGTTGAGCCTGCCAAGCGAATGATAAACGTCCACTCAATTGTCCATTCAAGTTGAGTTTTTTATCATCAAAAAGACCATTAAAGTTTATTTTTATATTGGCATTGATTGGGTGGCTCAAACGAAAATCCACCACCCAATTTGATTTTTCGCTGGGAGCTACTTTGGCACCAAGCTGTCCATACCACCATTCGTAAGTTTCAAATAAACCAGAAACCGTTGCCGTTGACTGAATATCCCGTTTCCATAAGTGATAACCCAAGCCGGCGTAGAGTTTATAGTTCAGATGCCCGCTTGTCTTAATCTGTCTTTTTAGTTGTAAAGCTAAATCGAATAATTTTTCATCAGTGCGTGTCTCAAAGGGAAAACCTGATTGCGTTTGCCCGTTATAGTTGACATCATTTGAATAATAGGAAAATTCTCCAGCCAGGTCCCACCACTGCCCCACTGGCTTCGTCACACCTGCTAGGATGCCCGGTAAAATGCCATCTTCACGGTTAAATAAACCACCATCCTCTCTGAATTCTTTATAAGCAAAATCCATGATTGAAAATCCAAAGTATGCCGAGCTATCAGTGGCGATAGTTTGATGAGGAAAAATGAGAATTAAAAATAATAATAGATTGATATAAAATGAAAAAATCATATTGAATGAAAAATCCTATTTCTTGAAGAAATAGGATTTTTAAAAAACTTAACTTACAACGAATGATGGTGTACTATAGCGATGTCCACGCGACATCTAATGTATTGTCAACAGCACCATCCCCATTTTCATCCACCTCTAAGCGGACAGTCGCCGCATCAAGGACAATTAGCTTGACACTGGAATTGTTGTGACCAGTAATTTTCATAACCCCTGCGTATGGAAAACTGTCAGTTTTTAGCTCCTCAAAGGGTTGTAAGGTTACAAAAGAGACTGTATCGTTCAGTTGACTGCTCTCAAAAGTGCCGTTCTGCTTCCATTTTACAAGCAAGCTATTACTGTTTTCAGTTGCCTTAAATGAATAGTTGCTGAGTGTCGTACCGGATTCGGTGATCGTGAGAGAAGTTGCTGTCATGGAGATGGACTCAATCGTCCCATTCGCGGTTGTTTGGGTAGTTATTCCCATCGTGAAATCACCATTGATGGTTGAAGGGCCTGCCGAATCGGTCACTGTCAGATTGGTCATAACAAACTTCATTGACCAGTTAGGCTTACCCTCAAGAATGGTTATGGACATTTGACCATCAATCCTTTCTCCGGAATTATCAACACAGTTATGAAACGTTATCGTGAAAATATCACCCTTTGAAAGCTTGTTATTGTTGTCAGTGTCATTGATTGAGTAGTCAAACGTGCCCTTCTTATCACAGGGAAGTTTTTCTTCGGCGATAACAGCACCTGTTGCAAGAGTCGGAGAGGTAATCATTTGACTTTCCAGTCTTTCTAGCAGAGCAATTTGTTGCTTTGTGAAAGCGACAAAACTAAAATCGGTATCTGCCGCTCCAACAATCTCACCTGCCACCTCAGCCGCATTCTTAGAGCTAAGAGCAACTTTGTTATCAGTGCTGGAATCGTCATCATCTCCTCCACACGCGACGAGGAGTAAACCGGCAAACATGATTGGAATAATTTTCAAAAGACGCATCGTTTTTTTCTCCTTGACTTGAAAAAAATTATAATTAGAAATTATTCAAACTTGAAAATCAATTTTTTTTGATCACGCTGTCCAAGATAAATCTTGGACTCCTACAATCGACTAGTACTTTCCAAACCAGAAGTTAATGCTTCTACAAATTCTGTCTCATGCCAAGGCTTGGCTAAACAACGGTGAAGATTGGCTTGCTTTTTAGCACGCTCAACAGCCGCGTCATCTGCTTGACCAGTCAACATGATTTTCACTATTTGGGGATAGTGCTTATGAACCTCAATCAAAAATTCATCGCCTTTTTTCCCCGGCATTAACCAATCAGAAATAATCACCCGAATGGCTTCATTGAATTCTTCAATGAGTTCCATCGCCTCTTCAGCACTTTCGGCAAATTCGTAGCGATAGGTTTTACCAAATGCTTGTCTCAAGTGCTGCTTAAGACTTTCTAAAATAATTTTTTCGTCATCAACACATAAAATGATGGGCATTGGAGGATCCTCTAGTGGATAGGAATAGACACAGTAAATGTTGTTTTTCCCGGTTGACTTTCTACAGCAATATTACCCTCATGCTTTTCAATAATCTTTCTAACAATATCTAAACCCAAGCCGCTCCCTTCTCCAGCCCCTTTGGTGGTGAAAAAAGGTTCAAATATTTTTTCTTTAATCTCCTCAGCAATACCCTTGCCACTGTCAGTCATGCTGATAAACGCTTGTTTATCTTGTTGGCTGACTTTAATGGTTAAAGTACCTTTATAGTCCATCGCTTGTAAGGCATTCTGAATCAGATTCGTCCACACCTGATTGAGTTCGTCGGGATAGCACAAAATAGGCGGTAATGGGGCATAGTGTTTTATCACTTCAATATCGTGTTTGAGTTTGTTGTGAAAAAGGGTTAATACCGTTTCAATGCCGTCTGTGATATTAGCCTCGACTTTTTGTCCACTCTGATCAAAACGGGCAAATTTTTTCAGGGCAAACACGACCTTAGAGGCACGTTGGCTCGCTGTTTCAATCGTTTTTGAGCTTCTTTGTAAATTAGATAACTTATAAGCGAAGTCTAAAATGATTTCACTATCAGGGGCTTGTAATAAGGATAAAAATTCTTCAACATTGTCATAAATACCCATATCCACCAAAGTATCCGCCACAATATCAGCATCCTCAATATTTTTCAATTGGCTGATCAGTTTGCGTTTCAATTCGCGTTCTTCTTTAGTCGATAACAGGGTTTCTTTTGCTAAAGAAGTTTGCAGTAATGCAAAAAAAGCCTGTTGTTTTTCTTCAGAGAGGGAACGAAAAAATTCAGGTAACTGTGTGATAGTTTGAGTCAAAAAATTATTGATAGTCATCACAGAAGAATTAATGGCGCTAAGAGGATTATTGATTTCATGAGCAACCCCGGCAATCAGTTGTCCTAAAGCCGCCATTTTTTCAGCTTGAATCAGTTCTTCTTGGGTGTTTCTAAGCTCCTCTAAGGCTTTTTGTAATTCTTGGTTTTGTGCCGCCAATTGTTGTTGCAAGCGGTGCAATTTCAAATGTGTTTCTACCCGCGCCAGCACGTCCTCCTTCTTAAAAGGTTTAGAAATATAATCCACGCCTCCCAAACTAAAGGCTTTAAGCTTGTCAATGATTTTATTTAATCCACTGATGAAAATAATAGGAATTTCGCGTGTTTTGTCATCCGCTTTTAACTTTTGACAGACTTCATAGCCGTTCATTTCCGGCATTTGAATGTCTAGTAAAATCAAATCTGGCAAAGTTGATTGGACAGACTTTAAAGCCTGTTTGCCATTGCTAGCCGTTTCGACTTTATAACCTTGTTTCTTCAGAATCTGGCTTAAGACAACTAAATAGGTACGTGAATCATCTACAACCAGAATAATGTTTTTTGAATTTTGAATTTCCATAGCTATCCTTCCAATCAAATTTCCACTGGTAGTTGTTCTATCAAACCATTTTTGCGGTGTAATTGTGTAGCATAGTTTTCTCCTCGTTCACAAACTCTGTTTTTCCTCAGAGAAAATAGTATAATTTATGATTGCTGTTTTTTCAAACATATTATTAGGATTTCATTATGAAAGCCTCTGATCTCTTTATTCGTTGTCTCGAACACGAAGGTGTCAAATACATTTTCGGTATCCCGGGAGAAGAAAATCTCGATGTCATGGACTCATTAGTCGACAGCCCGATTCAGTTTATTACCGTTAGACATGAACAAGGCGCCGCTTTTATGGCTGATGTCTATGGTCGCCTAACGGGTAAAGCGGGCGTTTGTCTTGCTACTTTGGGTCCTGGGGCTACCAATTTAATCACGGGAGTGGCGGATGCTAATATGGATAAAGCACCGCTTGTCGCCATTGCCGGACAGGCATCGACTACCCGTCTCCACAAGGAAAGTCATCAGGTGTTAAACTTGGTTGGACTTTTCCAGCCCATTTCTAAGTATAGTATCCAAATTCTCGCGCCAGAGATTATACCAGAAATCGTTGCCAAAGCTTTTAAAGTGGCAGAAGCCGAAAAGCCCGGGTGTAGTTTTATGGATTTTCCCGAAAATATCGCAGACATGGATGTGAGCGATAAAGCACCTTTGAGAGTATTACGCCATACTGCGCCCGTGCCACCAGAGAAAAAAATTCGCCAAGCGGCAAAACTCATCAATGAGGCGAGCTATCCCATCATTATGGCGGGTAACGGTATCATCCGTGATCAGGCATCTGACTCACTGGTGACTTTTGCGGAAAAATTAAATATTCCCGTTGCCACGACTTTCATGGCTAAAGGCGTTATTCCCTTTTCTCATCCGTTATGCTTAGGCAGTGTCGGCTTGCAATCTAAGGATTATGTGTCTTGTGGTTTTGACAGAGCCGATGTGATTATTTGTATCGGTTTTGATATGGTGGAGTACCATCCCTATTTGTGGAATAAGGCGAAAACAGCCAAAGTTGTTCATATTAATGAATTGCCAGCCGAGGTGGATGAATACTACACTGTTGAGGTGGGTATGATAGGCAATCTTGGGGCGGGGATGCGTCAGCTCGCTGAACAGATTGCGCCTAAAAAACAGACTTTTTGGAAAAACTTGCGCGATCTGATTGTGGCAGAAATGCAACAACATGCAGAAAACAGGGCATTCCCAATTAAACCTCAAAAGATTTTGTGGGATTTGCGGCAAGTATTAGCCCCTAAAGATATTGTGATTTCAGATGTGGGGGCGCATAAGATGTGGGTGGCTCGCATGTATCGGGCTGAAACGCCGAATACGTGCATTATTTCTAATGGTTTTGCGGCGATGGGTATTGCTTTACCGGGGGCGATTGCGGCGAAGATTGTTCAGCCGGCACAGGTGGTGGTGGCGGTGACTGGCGATGCTGGTTTTATGATGAATTGTCAGGAATTGGAGACGGCTATGCGCTTAGGTACGCCCATCATTGTTTTAATCTGGCATGATAATGAGTACGGATTAATTAAGTGGAAACAAGAAGTGCAATTTGGTCGTTCTAGTCATATTGGCTTTGGTAATCCAGATTTTGTGCAATTTGCGGAAAGTTTTGGGGCTAAAGGGTATCGTGTGGAGCGCACGGAGGATTTGCTACCGATTTTGAAACAAGCTATTGATGATAAGACGGTTGTGGTGATTGATTGTCCGGTAGATTATAGTGAAAATATGAAGTTGACGGAAAAGTTGGGTCACTTGGTTTGTCCTATTTAGTGCAAGGCGTACCTTGCACGAAAATCGCGTTCTTAAAAAATTAATAATTAATGAATAGATTAATAATGAATGCACCTGACTGGTTTTGCAGGGAGTGCGTCATACAATGAGTTTAACCTTGACGATGTTGAGGTATGGGAAGGTATAACACGCGCCTCTCGTGGTGGTGCGACCGACTGGGAATTGTTTCAGATTTATCAAAATCCTCAATGGTGGGATCGTATTACTTTTATGGAAAAAGAAAAACCGGTTTCAAACCTCTTTGAGAGGAGGGTATAAAAATGATTGAGTTGCGTAGTTTTCGTCTTTGGGAATTTAATGTCAACCATAATCAGCTTTTGCTGCGTAGTCCCCAAAATGTCGATATTGCTTTTGTGGGAGTGGGATATGTTGAACTTCCAACCAAGTTAGACGGAATAACAATTTGTCAACCTTCAGCCAATGAAATTGAGAGGATTTGTGAACGACTAGGATCGAGCGTGGCACCTGACGAGATCCATGTTCTTTCATCCGGTGGCAAACGCTATTTAGTGGTTGCCAAAAAAATTTGGGACAACGATTTAGATATTTTTGAATCAAGCTTAGAACATTTTTCAAGGCCAGCAACCCCAAAGGGGGTGAGGCATTATCCTAACTAAGAGCCTTGGGATAAATCCCTGGCCTCATAGGGCTAAAGTCACATAAAGGTGACTAAATTCAGTTAGTTAGTCTGCTTTAGCCTACTTGAGCCCATTGATGCCAGAAATTTATTTCAAGGCATCTTTTGATGTGGTCTGGATATTTCCGCCCTCCTGCACTAGTACTCTGTCAATGTTAAATTGATGGGTGTTGTAGGGTGCGTACTCCGCACAAATTAAGAGTCACGGTGCGTAGGACGCACCCTACATTACCCATAAAAACAACCTTGACGATGTACTAATCTGGAGTCCAAGAAAGTTTTAACTTGGACACCCAAACTTAAACAAGCGAGGACGACTAATGTGAAAATCGAATCTATCTCTATCCAACATTTTAAATTATTTAACAATCTTGAAGTCTCCTTTAAGCATAAAACGCTTGAAGAAGTGAGTCACCAATTTCTCATATTAGGTGATAACGGAGCTGGAAAAACCACCCTAAGCCATCGCACTGCCCCTAGCACTGGCAACTAAAAAAATAGAGCGTATTGCTGACTTTGAATGGCCTGGATTTAATTGAAGCCACCCACGAAATTGCTAAACAATGGTACGATGCCCAACCCGAGGAATTTCGGTTAAAACATCCTTTTATTGAACCGAGTAGCAAACATGAGACTCAACTGAGCCTAACAAGTCACTACTTATCAATAGGCGAAAATACGCCAGCAGAACATTTTCAATTCCAGGGACGCTACTATGCCCAACAACTACAATGGACAAACCCTTCAGAAACGAGCACGCGCATCAAGCGTGGATTCAACTGACGATTTAATGACTATAGAACATCATTACCAAAAAATTTTTTCGGGGCGCTCCTTTGGCGGGTTAGAAATTTCACCCGCCCATTGCACAATTTGTGGTGGGGCAACTTCCGGTGATAAGTTCTAGCTGTCAATTCATCCTGACGACTCACTCGGAGGCGGTTAATAATGTTATGAGTGAAAACGAAACTTATCGTTTGCCTGGAGGCTCGCTGTGCCTGTAAATGTTCTCTATTGCGATGGCGATGACAAAAAAAGCCTTGATCTCAAAATTCTAAAAAAGATCGTGCCCGCCAATTGTTTCATTAAACAGATCGGCAGCAAGCATGGTTTCATTCACCGGATTTTGGGTGCTAGAGGGATTCAACAAAACCTGATTGTTGCTGGTATCAAGGATCGAGACTTTGATAATGACGAGTCCACGAACATGCCTCATGAGTGGTATGCGAGAATCAATAATGAGCGAGTGCTGCTTGGTTGGTATTGGGACAGAAAAGAAATTGAGAATTACTTGATTGATCCGGAGGTGGTCAAATGTGCCTTGGGTTATAAAGCACCTATCCTCAATGAATACAAAGCACTCTTCCAAAAATCAGCAAAGAAGATTGCATACTATACTGCCGCAAGAATGGCATTATCTTGTGTTTCGTATCCGGGTATGCCTTTTAACTGTTGGGGAGACGAACGGGAATTGGGCTACTTTTTCCCTAAGGATAAAGGATTAAAAGAACAAGATTGTCGTAGTCAGATTAGTCGTATTCTTGCTGATAAAAAAAGAGACGTAGAAGGTTCAAAAGTTGAGGTGTTAGATCAGTTTGATCAACTACTTGAAGATTGTAAGCCAGGAGGCAAATATTTTGAGCAGTATTTAACTTTTTTTGCGGGCAAAGACTTGCTTTATATGATGCGGCATGATGGCAAAAAAGTTTGGATTTAAGGACTCACTGCAAGCGTCTTGTTATACTTTTCGTGATGCTGTAATTCGTGGCATTCGATATTCACCAGAGGAGGTGTGGACATGGTTGCCTGAGTGGCAAAAACTTCGAGAATTGTTGGAATCAAACATTCTTGTCACGTACAATTGAATTGATATACACAACGTCGAGGTGCGTAGGACGCACCCTACACTACAATGCCATTAAGTTAAGGTTTTTTGTAGGGTGGGTAGGGGCAATCCCTTGTGGTTGCCCGCGCAACATCGTTATGGTAGCCCAACCCACCATTGTTATAAATTTCAACGATTTGGTGGGTTGGGCGTCCCATAACGATGTTGCGTTCCGCTCTACCCACCCTACAAAAAAAACGTATTTATGCTTAACTTAATGGCATTGACCCTACACTAGGAGAAATCATAAAATGAACAATCCATTTATCAAAACTCTTTTATTCAGTGTTATTTTGGCCGCGAATCAAGCGGTTTATTCTTTACCACCTATACCACCATCGTTGGATATATTAATGAGTGGCTTAGATGTCACAGCGTCGTGGACTTCTGCACAGGGCGCGACGGGATACGAGTTATTTTACGCGCCTTGTCCGAATGCGGAATATATCAACAGCATTGATATGGAAAGTCAAACCGGTTTATCGGTGACATTGTGGGAGGATGCGGCTTTTTATGTGGGTGTTCAATCCTACAACAGTGAGGGCAACAGTGGTTATTCCAATATCGAACACTTTGGTTGTAGTTGTCTTGCGCTCCCGGGTCTGATCAATTTAGCCATTGATGAGATGCCCCACCAAGAGCCGGTGGAATGGTGGTATTGGACTGGACATTTACAAACAGAAGATGGGCGGTGGTTTGGCTTTGAGCAGGTGTTTTTTCTCATAGAGGTGAGCGGGCAGAGAATGCAAATTGCTCATCATGCCATTACCGACATTGAAGACGGCAGCTTTCATTATACAGTGACTCCGCCGCAGCTTGCGGTTCTGCCGTCAGGTTTTAATTGGGATGTCAACGGCTTAACGGCTAAAGGGGGTGGGGGTAGTGATGTTCTCCACGGTGAAGTGGATAATTATGTGTTGGATTTAAAGTTGGAGACTAAAAAACCCGCTGTGTTCCAACATGGAAATGGGTTTTCCGAGTATAGCTTTGGTGGCTACACTTATTATTATTCCTACGAAAGGATGGCGGCTGAAGGAACCATTAAGGTGGGAGATGAAGTGTTAGCCGTTACGGGGAGTGCTTGGTTTGATCATCAGTGGGGGGATTTGACGAAGGCATCGAGTTTGGGATGGGATTGGTTTGCTATTCAGCTTGATGATGATCGGGAAATCATGTTAGCTAACGTCAATGTGACTGATAAAGAGGACCTGTTGGTGGGCGGCTCCTATTCTGATGCCAATTGCCAAGTTACTGAGATTCACGCTGATGAGGTTGAAATCAGTCCTTTGGGAGAATGGACGAGTCCCCACACTAATTGTACTTATCCTCAAGGGTGGCAGGTTCGCGTCGGCGATTTGAATTTGACGGTGACACCGGTGATGGCTGATCAGGAGGTTGTGGGACAGCAAACTTATTGGGAAGGGGCGGCTGTCGTGTCTGGTGATGCGACGGGCAGGGCTTATGTGGAGTTAGCTGGTTATTGCGATCAGTAATAAGCTACCCCGTGTTAGGAGTCAATGCTAGAAATCCGATTTTTTGGAAAAATCGGATTTCTAACTTTTGCCCAAAAATAGGGTGAAAAATAAACCGCTTTCATAGCTTCAAATTTAACACCCCACCTTTACCCCAATGCCATATCGTGTCGGGCAACCACTTCAGTAGGGGCGGGCAACCACAAGGGATTGCCCCTACACCCGCCCCTACAAAAAATCACGGTTCACGTAGGGGCGGGC